>NZ_PNEC01000043.1 GCF_005886345.1 Pseudoalteromonas phenolica | reverse complement strand
TATACAGATCTGAGGTTAAATAGGAAAGTGCCGAGGTTAATACCAACTCTCTTGAATAAGTGATCTATTTTTAGGATTGGTATAACTCACTCAACAACCTGCAGATTGTCTTTACTTAGCATTTTATGCGCAATGAAACTATAAAGCACCAACCAGACAAACACACTCATTAATACCGCATAGCCTCTGTAGGCATGTAAAAACCCAATCATCACCACCACAGCCAGCAAATAGGTAATAAGTACTGAAAAAAATTTCAAAGATTTTAGCTTTAATCTCACATTACACTGATTGCACTTAAAGTAGAATGGAAAAAAGCGAGAGACATCGCAAAAGGCTCGATTTTCTCATGACACTTTGGGCAAATCGCATCAGACATCTCGGTTTCTTTAAACTTCATACAACTCTTCAGGCAAACCATCTAGGTCTTAGAAAAAAGTAAATCGCTTTTTGGTATATTCGTCCACACGAATGGCCTCAACAGCAATGCTATGACTTTCTAATGCCATGACTTCAGTGTCGATACATTCAACACAAAAGGCCAAGTGCCTTAACCCCTGAGCTTCGGGGCACCTCACTCTTCTTGGCGAATTTGTAAACGAAAACAATTCAATTTGGCCGCCATCAGACAAAGCCAAATCTAGCTTGAAAGAATCTCGCTGCTCGGTAATTTTCTGCAATGACTTTTAACCCTAAAACTTGTATGTAAAAGCTTTAGACCTTTCATGATCAGAACAAATAATTGCCGCATGATGAGTGCCTTTTAAATTCAAGCTCTTCTCCTAGCAAAATAGAACATTATCAAAGCTTACTCATCTATAAACGCCCAAGTATCTGCACCGTCAAAGCGTCTCACCTTAATACCTTGCGCAGCTAAGGGGGTCACCATACGAAAATTCACAGCGGTTTTCTCTCTACCGGTTTTTTCAGTCAAGGTGTAATGGGTCGTGCATCCACATTTTCCACAACGATGAAAGTGTATGTACTCATCACCATGGCTATAAATTTCTGTACCACCTTGGTGGATATTGAGTGAAACTTCTTGCGGAGGGTAGTTGCCCCACAGGGCCCCTAAACGATGGCAGATAGAGCAATTACAACTGGTAAGTGACTCAGGCTTCGGCATAATTAATTGAATATTCCCACAATGACAACTTGCATTTAGCATCTTATTTTCCTTTATTTTTGTTAAGTTGTAGTAAATCCCATTTGTTTCCGTAAAGGTCTTGAAATACCACTACTGTGCCATATTCCTCTTCTCGTGGCTCTTCATGAAACACCACGCCTTTACTTCTCATAAACTCATAATCGCGCCAAAAGTCATTAGTACGAAGAAACAAAAATACTCGACCACCCGTTTGATTACCCACTGCGTTTTTCTGCTCATCAGAACTCGCCTGCGCGAATAATAGATTCGTGCCATTCGAGTTTGGCGGCGACACTTGAACCCAGCGTTTTCCGCCTCCTAAGTCTGTATCTTCAACTAAGGTAAATCTAAGCTTATTCGTGTAAAACTCAATGGCATCATCGTAGTTTTCAACTACTAGGGCAATACAGCCTATACTTTGTTCTATTTTTTCTGACATCTGTGACCCATCTATTTTTGACTTACTTAAATTCAATCATGACCAATTCATTATTGGTTTTCACAAAGTTATCCCCCAGCATTTTTAATGAATATTGTGAAAAATCACTCATAAACAAATTGTTTTCATTAAAACGACCAATAACTTCCGCTTGCTCTAATACTGGGTTATAAAGCCAAACATTTTGCTGTTTATCTTGCAAATAAACCTCATTGCCTTTCACGTAATAGCGGCCCTGAAGTGTTAGAGCTGGGAGTGCTGTAGTTTCGGACACTTGACCGCCAATAACTTTTTTAAGTTGGCTGCTGTGATTTAATATCAAGGTGTTGTCGTCTAACACCTGTGCCCAATGAAAAGGCCCTTCAAATAGAGTGCTAAGGTTATTAGTCTTTAAGTCTATGGCAATTAGAGAAGTGTTTAACTCTGTTTCAGATTGCACGTACAAAGTATTGCTTGTTGCTTGCAGCAATTGTTTTACTGGTACATTCAACTCGAGCTTTATTGGCTTAAGAGTTTCATTAGCAAGACTTAAAAGCCAAACATGATTTTCAATGAGATAAGCCACTCGATTTTTATCTAACCAAATGTGATCTGTAACCTCACCTGCTTGTGTCAGTTGAAAAAGTTGCTCACCTTGTTGCAGCCATATCTGAGTTGAGCCACTTCGATTACTGAGCACACTGATTTCATCTGTTTCAGGTCGGAATTTCCCCTGCGTATCAGTAAATTTCGAAAGTGCAATATCAACTACATTGTTAAGGTTTGTTACAGAACTTATTCGAACCTGATGGTTATCTCGACCGAGTAAAGCAAACAACTGCTCTTCAATAAAAGTTAACTCCGTCACCTCCATGCTGCTAGCCAGGTTTATGTTGCTGATAACCATTCCTTGAGGACTATATTCTACAAGTGATTTATCCAGAGCTACCCATAAATTGCCACTGTCTGAAAATGTCATGGCCAAGTTGCTAGAACTTAACGTTTGGTCGAAACTGAAACCTAAGTTAATGGCTTCAAATTTGCTCTCTTCTAGATCAAACATCTGTAATTGATTATTAAACTTTATAGCAAGTCGAACTTTATCAGGTGATATGAAAGCATTATCAATCTGACCTGCAAGCAAACTAGTTTGCTGCTGTGTTTGAATATTTAACGAAATCAGCTCTGACTGCCATTGTTTGTCGGTTTTAATAAACAAAAATGTTTCATCATTTATGAAAAACGGTGTGTGATTGAAGTTATTTTGGCAAGGCAATACACGAGTAAGCGCTTTAACCTTGATATCTAACACCACTAACTCGGCGCATTTAACGCCATTTTGCTCAATGATTTGGCCAAAACGCAGTTGTGGTTTATCTTCAGCTAAAACCATTCGACCATAAACATTCGCTTTATCTAACAGCACTTCTCGCTGGTTGTTTTGTGTATTGTGAAGCACTAACTGGTTGCCAGCTTGTTTATCTATAAAGATAAATTCAGTTTTAGACAGCGGTATTACTTGAGCAAATTGCTCAGTTTGTGTGTCTAAACTGATTAAATTTGCTTGAGCAGCTTCTGATTTTTTCGTCGGTTTATAAATCCAATGAATAGACGTTAATATGACTATAAATAATGAAACAACACCTAACAAAGCAATTGGTTGACTAAAGAGGCTTTGTTTTATTTGATGGGCGGCTGTGACGTTTTGCTTTTCAAGTGCCTCAACTTCAAGTTTCTCATTTTCACGATCTTTACCTTCAAGGCCTTCATTAACAAAAACCAAACTATAACCACGTTTAGGATGCGTTTTAATAATGGCCTGCTGTTTGGCTGTATCACCCAGTGATTTTCTAAGTTGTGCGATAACGCGTTGCAACGCATTAGGCGCAACAATCACATCTTGCCAAACTTGTTGTTGCAATTGCTCATAACTGACAAGCTCACCTTGGGCATCAAATAGCACTTTAAGCACCGACACCAGCTTAGGTTCTAGTTGCGTCACAGTGCCTTGTTTGCTTAATTCGCCTGATTGCCAGTTTATGGTGAAACCATGAAAATGTGCTTGGTGCATACTTAGTGAGCTCGTAAGTTATGCAAGATATTGCACTGACTCGAATTTTTGTCATCACATCCGTCAAGCAAGCCCGTTAGGGTTTGCTCTAGAGCTTCAAGTTCAATTTTGGCTTTTTTGACTCGCTCTAATTGCGCAGCAATTAAGTCATCAACATGATTATTGTGCCCTTCGCAGGCATTGCCATGATCGCATCCAAGCACTTTTTTAATCTCTTCAAGGGGAATTTGTAAATCTCTACAACGGCGAATAAATGACAAACGCTCAACATCTTCTTGCTGATAAACGCGATAACCATTGGCAGCACGTGCGGGCTCTGGTAATAATCCAATCTCTTCGTAATAGCGAATGGTTTTACTGGTCACCTGAGTTAATTTTGAAAGTTCGGCAATTTTCATGTTGACCTTCCTGTTACTGGAAGCTTTATAGTGGCTTTACACTAACGCACTTTTTATTCGTGTGAAATAGTTAAACTCATTTAAATTATTGGTTTATAGATTAGTCATGTTGAAATCGCGTATCGTATACATTTTTGTATTGGTCCTGCTGCACAGTTTATTAAACTGTGACCGCGCGCCTTTTCATGCCGATAATAGTCATGATGAACCTGTCCATGTACATGAGTTAGTGAAAGCCCCCCATTTTGATCAAGCCGATGACGGCTCTCAGGTTTTCCACGCTGATATTCATAACCATCACACTTGTCACAGCGGCAATAGCGTTAAAGTGCAAAGTGTGCTGGCTTATAGCGAGCAAATATGCAGTTACAACCCAGCTTATCAAAGCAAAAGTTACCCGCCTTTAGTACCGCCTCCGAGCTTACTCAATATCGCCTAGCGCACACATTTCACCATTTTTTAACTGATGACTCATAGCTATAGGCTTTAGCTTCTAGCTTCTAGCTTCTAGCTTCTAGCTTCTAGCTTCTAGCTTCTAGCTTCTAGCTTCTAGCTTCTAGCCATCATCCAGTGTGCGCTCGACTGTTAATTTTCATCCAGAATTTTAATAAATTGAGTAATGAACATGAAAAAGATCTCTTTTTTGATCATGGGTTTGGCTATTTGTATGCACCAACCTGTGTGGGCCGAGCAAACGCCGCTTAGCCTAAAAACTGTGCTACAACGCACACAAGCAAACCACCCTAGTTTGCAACTTTACAAAGAAAAAGCAGCAGTTATCGAAGCGAACCGCTTACAAGCGGGTTTATCGCCAAACCCTGAATTAAGCTTCTCGCTCGAAAATGTATTCGGCAGTAACGAGGCAAAAGGTGTCAGTGGTATAGAAGGCACTTTGCTAATTAGCCAACTATTTGAACGCGGCGATAAAAAGCAGCGTCGCATTGCCATGCAAGATAGCAAACTGGCGCAATTTCAGACCGAATATCAACTCTCGCAACTCGATGTATTTGCTGATGCCACCGCGCAATATTATCGGGTGATGCGCTTACAAAGCTTACTCGCATTAAGACAAACGCAGCGAAACACGGTATCGGACGCGCTTAATACCATTAAACAACGCGCAGCGGCAGGTGCGGTATCGAATGCCGATGTGGCTCGGATGCAGTTTGAATACGGGACGCTACAGCTCGAACAGCAACAGCTTGAAAGTGAATTTACAGCAGCAAAACTGCGTCTCGCCAAATTTTGGTTAGGTGAAACTGATTTCAATACTGTTCAAAAACTACTGCCAACATACAGCGATGCTAAAGGCTATGCTAACAGCAATCTGAAAACAGAACTGATCTTGCCTAATTTAGCTGAATTGCATAACGCCATTGATATGGCACCTGAAATTCAACTTATCTCACAACAAGTGCTAGCCGAACAAGCAACTATGCAATTGGCTTCAGCTAATTCGATAGCAGATCTCACCCTTGGTACAGGAGTCAGATTTGATAATGCCAGTAATAGTGCTTCTCTGCTGTTTGAAGCAGCAATGCCTCTGCAACTCAGCAATCCGCAACAAGGCAATATTAAAGCGGCACGTGCGCAAATCGACTTATTGAGTGAGCAGCAGCAATTAATTCGTCAATCTCTCAAACAACAGATCAGCCAAACCTACAATCAAGCTCAAAACCAACAGCGCAGGCTGTTGCAGTTGCAAAGCCAATTGCTTCCTTTGGCAAAAACTTTAATCTCGCAAAGTTTAGACAGTTATCGTCTTGGTCAGATCTCAGTACTGCAACTGTTAGATGCGCAAAAAGAGCGTTTCAACACAGAGCAAGCAATCATAGATACTCAGATTGCGCTGCTCAATTCACACCTTTTGTTACAGCGCTTGATAGGCAACACCTCACTATCAGCTCTGAATAACGCTCACTCAAGGTCAACACTCTCTAAACACTCAGCACCGTCTTCGCCATGGAGCAACACATTATGAACTCATTAAAACTATCGACTATCGCCTTAATATTCGCTTTCTCAATGCTCGGTATGACTCATAGCCCTATGGTTTTTGCTGGCGAAGGGCATGATCACGACGAAAAGCCACCTTATACACAGAAACAACCACATCATGATGAAGAAGAAAATATCGTGGTGCTCACCGAGCAAGCCATTCTAGCCAATGCCATAAAAACCGAACGTGCGAGCACTGGCACAATAAGCCAACACGACACCTTGTTTGGTGTGGTTGCGCCAACCATAGACAACACTTTCACCATCATGGCGCCTTATCAGGGCATTGTTGAAAAAGTATTTGTTGAAATTGGTGATCGAGTGACAAAAAACCAGCCGTTACTCAAAGTACAAAACCGTCAAACATTACAAAGCTATATTATCAAAAGTCCTGCAGATGGTGAGGTCACGGAATGTTTAACTGCACAGGGGCAACTCGCCTTAGATCAAACCTTATTAACCATCATTAACCTTGAGCAAGTGTGGGTTGAGCTGTCGGCATTTCCTGAAAACATCGAAAAGCTCCAAATCGGTCAAAGCGCTGATATTTACGATTTACACCAACACTTAAACACCTCTGGCAAGGTCTCGTATATCGCCCCGATGATGACAGGCGGACATATCGCCCGGGCAAGAGTGGTGATCAACAATCACGACGGGCACTGGCGACCGGGCATGCATGTGAAAGCCGATGTAAAAACGGCAGAGCTTACAAGCCAATTAAAAGTGAAACAAACCGCCATTCAAAGCTTAGAAGACGAAAACGTTGTGTTTGTTAAAACCGCAAACCGCTTTGAGGCGCGCCGTGTGAAAATTGGTGAAGCCAACCGCGAATGGGTATCGGTCATTGAAGGCTTAAATCCGGGCGAAGAGTATGTCACTGAAAACAGTTACATCTTGAAAGCCGATATTCTAAAAAACGGCGCAAGCCACGCGCACTAAGGAGCAGATATGATTGATTTTATAGTATCTTTTGCCGTAAAGCGTCGATGGCTAGTCATGGCTGCCACTTTGCTGGTTGCCGCATTTGGTGTGTATAACATGACACGCTTATCGATAGATGCGGTCCCCGATATCACCAACGTACAGGTGCAGATCAATACCAAAGCCACCGGTTTCACCCCGTTAGAAACAGAGCAACGGATCACCTATTTAATAGAAAACGCCATGGCAGGATTACCAAACCTCGACACAACACGTTCGCTATCGCGTTATGGATTATCTCAAGTAACGGTTATTTTTGAAGAAGGCACCGATATTTACTGGGCTAGACAGCAAATTGGCGAGCGACTGCAGAGTGTTCGCAGCGAATTGCCCAATAACATAGAGCCCAGTATGGGCCCTATTGCCAGTGGCTTAGGTGAAATATTTACCTATATTGTCAGAGCACAAGACAATGCCAAAAAGCCCGATGGCTCGGCTTATAGCGCAGAAGATCTGCGCACTTTGCAAGACTGGGTTATCAAACCGCAACTCATGAAAGTTAAAGGGATCACAGAGATAAACAGCATTGGTGGGTTTGAAAAGCAATATCAAGTTGCCCCTGAGCCGAGCAAACTACTTGCGTATAAACTCACCATCGCGGATGTAGTTAATGCGCTAGAGCAAAATAATGCCAATCGCGGCGCAGGTTATATTGAGCGAAATGGCATGCAATATTTGGTTCGATCCCCTGGGCAATTGAAAACCCTGACGGACATTGAACAACTTGTAGTCGCTAAACGTGACGATGCGCCTGTGCGTATTAAAGACATAGGTAAAGTCTTGTATGGAAAAGAGCTACGAACCGGCGCTGCCAGCTATGGCGGTGAAGAAGCAGTTCTAGGCACAGCCATGATGTTGATGGGCGAAAACAGTCGTGTAGTTGCCAAAGCTGTGGCCGACAAACTACAAGCAATTCAACCCAGTTTACCTGAAGGCGTTATCGTCGAAGCCGTATACGACCGCACAACATTAGTTGATAAAACCATTGCCACCATAGAGAAAAACCTATTTGAAGGCGCGGTGTTGGTCATCGTTATTTTATTTTTGTTACTTGGCAACATCACAGGTGCGCTCATCACCACATTGGTTATTCCACTGAGTATGTTGTTTGCAATGACAGGCATGGTAAGCAATCGCGTATCGGGCAACTTAATGAGCTTAGGCGCCATAGATTTTGGTTTAATAGTCGACGGCGCGGTCATAGTCGTTGAGAATGCTCTGCGCCGTTTGGGATTAGCCCAACACCAACACGGCCGCTTGCTGACCTTACAAGAACGCTTAGACGTTGTGTATCACAGTACCAAAGAGGTCTTTAATCCCGCCGCATTTGGCATGCTGATCATCATGTTGGTGTATTTACCCTTATTTGCTCTAGAAGGCGTCGAAGGTAAAATGTTTCAGCCAATGGCGTTTACCGTAATCGCCGCGTTAATTGGCGCGCTGATCTTCTCTATTACTTTTGTACCAGCAGCCATTGCCATTTTCGTTAAAGGTAAAATTGAAGAAAAAGAAAACCGAGTCATGCGCTCAGCAAAAGCCATTTACCAGCCGTTACTCGCTTTCTCTTTAAAACACTCAGTTGCGCTAGTCGCCGTGGCATTCACTTTTGTAGGAATTGTCGCTTGGCAAGCACAAAAACTTGGGGCTGAATTTCTACCTAAACTCGACGAAGGTGATATTGCCATGCATGCGCTTCGGATCACAGGCACTGGGTTAGAGCAATCGGTTCAGATGCAGTTAACGCTTGAAAGCACCATTAAAACCCTGCCGGAAGTGGCGCATGTGTTCTCAAAGATTGGCACACCTGATGTTGCCACCGATCCTATGCCGCCTAATGTGGCAGATACCTTTATGATCTTAAAGCCTAAATCTGAATGGCCCAATCCTGATGAGAGTAAAGCTGATGTTCTTGCTCGACTTAGAGCTAAAGTTGCAGACATGCCGGGTAATAACTACGAGTTTACTCAGCCCATTGAAATGCGCTTTAACGAATTAATCGCCGGTGTGCGCGCCGATGTGGCACTGCGTATTTATGGCGATGACTTAAGTGTACTTAAACAATATGGTGAAAAGGCCACTGCACTATTGAAAAACGTCAAAGGTGCCACCGATGTGCGTTTAGAGCAAATTGCAGGTTTACCGACTTTGTCGGTTGAACCACAGCGTGATCATTTAGCATTACTCGGCTTAACGGTCAGTGATATTCAAGACACCCTCACCGCTGCAGTCGGTGGTGTTGAAACAGGCCTAATTTATGAAGGTGACAAACGCTTTAAACTCTTAGTCAGGCTTGATAAACAATGGGCGCAAGAATTAGAGGCCTTAAAATCATTGCCTGTGGCTTTGCCCGCAAGTCAGAACCCAGATCTGGCGTTTGTGCCTTTGGGCGAAGTGGCAAATATCGAGTTAACTACAGGGCCGAATCAAATTAACCGTGAAAGCGGCAAACGCAATGTGATTGTCACCGCCAACGTTGATGGCCGGGATTTAGCTAGCTTTATCAGTGAAACAAAAGCCCTTATGCATGGCGAACTCAACCTTCCTGCAGGTTATTGGCTTGATTACGGGGGCACTTTTGAGCAACTCGAATCAGCCAGCCAGCGACTCAGTATTGTTGTGCCTGTGACTTTATTATTAATACTTGGCTTGCTTTACAGCGCATTTAATTCAATCAAAGATGCATTGGTGATTTTCAGTGGTGTACCATTGGCGTTAACAGGTGGGGTACTGGCTTTAATGCTCAGAGACATGCCATTCTCAATTTCTGCCGCAGTGGGCTTTATCGCCCTCTCTGGTGTGGCAGTACTTAACGGCGTAGTCATGCTGTCGTTTATCAAGCAGCTCAGGGGGCAAGGTTTAAATTTATACCAAGCTATCGAGCAAGGGGCCTTGCAAAGGCTACGCCCAGTCATGATGACCGCCCTAGTCGCCAGTCTCGGCTTTTTACCCATGGCGCTGAATGTCGGCACAGGTGCCGAAGTACAAAGACCGTTGGCAACAGTCGTAGTCGGCGGTATTGTTACCTCAACACTGCTGACTTTAGTGGTGTTACCTGCGCTTTATAAATTGATTTATAAGAAGTTAAGAATGCAACCAAAAAGATAAAATTAAGTTTAGACAAACCCAAACTGTTAACAATAAAGAAACAGTGTTACTATACATATTGCATCTAAACTTTAGCTGCAAAATGTATAATTTATAAAAATAACAAGGACAATTAATGAAAAAGTCTCTAAAGCTACTTTCAGTAGCGCTTGCATCTGTTTACCTAGCAGGTTGTTCAACATATTCTGTGAATAACTATGGAATTTCAGCTAGTAATGTCGAACAGCTTAAAAAGTTCGATGGCGTGCAAGTATCAGTAAATGACTTTACAGCCTCAAAGCCAGGTTTATCAAAAATCCAGTGTCGCGGAGCTGGCCCAGTTGCAGTTTCAGACGGTACAACTTTTGAATCTTATATAAAGGATGCTTTAGTTTCAGAGCTTAAGCTTTCAGGGTTATATTCAGAAAATGCACCGATAGTAATTGATGGCTACTTCGAAAAGATTGATTTCAATTCACAAATTGGTAGCGGAAAATGGGTTTTTGAGGCTAAAGTTTCGTCAAACGAAAATCAAACTGTCAACTTAAAATCTGTTTATGAGTTCTCGACAAATTGGGTAGCAGATAAGGCTTGCCAGCAAGTTGCACAAGCATTTGTGCCAGCTGTTCAGAATCTAATTAAAGACTTAGTTTCTAACCCTCAATTTGTTCAGTTAGCAAACGCTAAATCTTCTACAAACCTTTAATCTATTATGCAGCTAGGAAACTAGCTGCTTTTTTATGATAATACAAAGCAATCGTAAAATTTATCTGTTCAACAAGTTTTACTTAACTAACACTACATCGAACATCACCCCCATACTTGCCATATATACCAAATAAATAACGCCTGATTTTAAGATTGTCACCCACCATGAAGCCTGATACATGGTCTTAAATGCTTTTATAAAATACCACAGTGCATATACCAGAATAGGCGCTTGCAGAATGAGGAAAGCAGTATGCTTTTGCTCTAATACCTCGAGTGGTCCCATTAAAATTAAGACGAAATAACTCATGGTATGAATATGTAAAGAAAACACGATATTACCCACCATGTAACTGCTTGGGTAAAGTGCCTTTACGTAAAATGCAAATAGTGGGAACAAGATAAACATCGCTTTAGAATACAAATCTAAAGAAGAAGCCGAGTAATCTTCTGCGACAATAAAAAACTGCTGAAATGTCGAAAATAATAAGAAAAAGATCACACTAACAACCAAGTACAACCTAAGAGGTGGCGTATATTTGGCACGCATTCCCTGATCATACTCGTATGAAGCTAAACCAGGTTTAGTGAAAAGGGTTTTGAGCGTTCGAGACAACCTGCCATCAATGTCTAACAATTCATGCACAGATTCTCTTATAAAAGGAATAAGTGGTTGCCTTATTGATTTGATACTTTGTCCACAGTGTGGGCAAAACTTACTACCTTCAACCAAAGTTGTTTGGCAATTTTTACAATTAAATTCCATATTAATAATTCATTCATTAAATACAAACAACAAAGCGCTTGCTGAGCAACCACTGGGTTATTTATTGCAAAATCGACTTTAATGGTTCAAACACTATCTGAGTTAACGCCTTGGTTCAATCTAAACACTGAGACAAAATCACTTCTCTATCTTAATATTTTTTAAGGCTCCAACTTGAACGCTCAACTGTTGAAAATTATGTGAAACAATCAATTCCATCAATATCCTACCATTTCTGAATAAATTTCAATCAAACATTTATTCTCACCCAATAAAATATCGCAATTATTGCAAACAATTGTAAATAAATGTCATTTGCAATTTCAAATGAGAATTACTTGCATAATAATGTGCGCTATTTTGAAGACGTCCTTGAGGTATCAATGAAAATCAGTCCAGTAAGCCAAGCAATTTGCGCCGCATTAGTTACTTTTGTATCCACAGCCCAGGCTGCAGAAGAGAAAAAACTTGAAGTAATAGAAGTCACTGGCAGTTATTTTAATAACTATAAAGTAGATGATGCATCCGGCGCGATGCGCACCAATGCATCATTGCTTGAAACACCTCAATCTGTGAAAGTGATCCCCGACAATATCATTGGTGAACAATTAGCAACAACGTTAGGTGAAGTATTAAGCAACGATGCAAGCTTATCACCTGGCTCAAAACAACGAAATCGAGAAGTGTTTAATGCCCGAGGCTTTGAACTCAGTTCATCAAACAGCTACCTACGTGATGGTCACCAACACTGGTCACATTACCAGCAACCCATTGAGACTTTACAGCAAGTTGAGGTAATTAAAGGCCCTTCAAGTGTGCTTTATGGACAATCTGCACCAGGCGGTTTAGTCAATATGGTGACTAAAAAGCCAACTTATAGCCCACTATTCAATGTCAGTGCTGATACAGATCAGCATGGCTCTACTCGCTTTACTCTTGATGCAAGCAACCGTTTAACTGATAAACTGGCCTACCGCGGTGTACTAGTAAAACAAGATGTTATTTTTGACCGTCAATATGTCAATGGCGAAAATAGAGAGCGCGATCGCTTCTTAGGCTACTTAGCTGTAGATTACGAAATTTCTGACAACTTAGTTGTTAGTGCTTACTATGACCAAACCAATGACAAAGCTGGGTTAGATACGGGCGCTTGGCTCGACAGCTCAGGCAAAGTCATTGGTGACAAACAAGACATTTATGATTTTTCTTGGGCATTTACTGATATTGAAGTAAACAATATTGGAACTAAAATTGATTACCAAGTTACTGATAACTGGCTAGTTACATTAGGCTATAACGAACAAGATTTTAGCCGTCAACGATTTGAATCAGCACCTAAAAAACCGAGCGACTACAGTGCTGGTAACAGTTATGAATCAAACCCTTATGACAGATATGATGATTGGCAATTTAAAACAGCTTACTTTGATATTAAAGGTGAAGTTCAAACAGGCTCTGTACAACATAGTCTACTAATTGGTGCTAATAGCCTTGATTATTATTATGGCCAACTCCGCACCAAAGGTGAAACAATTGTTTATACGCCAGGCGAAGCAGAGCCTATGCGCCCAGACATTAGTTACACTACCGACGATTCACTTTACACCAGTGAATATGATTTCTACGGCATCTATTTCCAAGATCTAATGACCTTTAATGAGCAATGGCAGGTTGCACTTGGTGGTCGCTTCGATAAACAAAATAAAGAAAATGCCAACAGTGAATCGTTCGTACCAAAATTTGGGGTGTTATTTCACCCTAATTCGAACGCCACAGTTTATGCCAATTACTCTGAAGGTTTTCAGCCTCAATCGAGCGAAACGCTTAACGACGAAACTGATATGAACCATGGTATGGCGCTAGATGCAATCAGCTCAACGCAATTAGAACTTGGCTTTAAGTGGCAGGTAACAGAAAGGTTATTAGTAGAAAGTGCCCTATTTGATATTGAAAAAAGTGGCGTGCTAGTTACTGAAGTCCTTTCAGATAATCCTGACTTTGACACGATCACAACTCAGGCTGGCTTACAACGCCACAAAGGGGTTGAGTTATCTGCGCAAGGGGCTTTAAGCGATACGCTATTCTTAATGGCATCAACCATGTACCTTGATGCAAGTTATGAACGTGATGAAAAGTATCAAGGTAAAACACCTGTTGATGCACCTAAATGGTCGGCTTCTTTATGGTCGCGTTATGAATTAAACAACGCATTTGCATTTAATGCTGGCTTAATTTATCAAGGTGAGCGATGCGCTGACGCTGACAACTCTGTGACTAAAGACGCTTACTATCGTGTCGATGTTGGAGCAACTTATAGTACTCAACTTGCAAACCAAAACGTTGACTTTAGATTCAATATAGAAAACATCTTGAATGAAGATTATCTAGCTGGCGGTGGCTTGAATAATGTCACTATCGGTGATGAGCGTACCGCGCGATTTGAAGTAAAAGTGGCTTTTTAACATTTTATGAAAGCAGAAGCATTGCGCTTCTGGTTTTACTTTTAAGATCCTACTTTCTATTTGGCTCATGCGCCTCATAATGTGGCAGCTTTTCATTTAAGCTATCCCAACAGGCTTTAGATGTAACGAAGTTATGTGAGATTGGCCGCTCTGTTATGTCTGAATCTAAAATACCTAGCCTTAATCGGTAACGGCTCAGATCAGCTTCATTTGAACTATAAATAGGGGATGCACAAGTTTTACAAAAATGCCTTTTACGACCAGGTTTCATCTCATAAAAACTTAAGTTTTCAGCACCAGAGGTAATTATAAATTCACTCGCATTAACAAATCCATTGGTAGCAAATGCAGTACCGCTTGATTTTCGACATAGAGAGCAATGACAATGAATGATCGAGCTGATCTGCCCTACTTCAATTTTAACCGTCCCACATAAGCAGCTTCCTTGATACATCTTTACCTCTCTTTAAAAAATCGCTAAAACTTAACGCAAGTTATCATAAAGAGAATTTATGCAAAGCAAAACCAAAAGTTAGTTTAAAAGCTGATTATATAACTCATGCGCTTGCTCAAGCGCAGCCTTTCCATCATCCAGAGCTTTTATTGAATTAAGGTGCGCTCTGGCCCAATTGGCTAAAGCCGGTATTTCTTTTATTTCTTGTATGACAGTTTTCTTTGTCACACATTGCATATTGTACACCATTTTACTATACAGGTCGGCCAATTGAATCACCCTAATAAGATGTAACGTTTCTTTCGTGCTTTTCTTCTGTTCAGCCAATTCATAATGATGATGATCTGCAACTACATTCGAAATAAGTGTAGGACCCCCCCATTGAAGGCAAATTAACTCAGATAAATTAGCGTGCGATTCTTTAAATAAGTGCTTTTCAGCCTCAACATGCTGCGCTGGTGTTGACCAAACATAGTCATCAATATGGTTAAATTGTTCTTGGCTTTCTTGAAAGCGAAGAAACAAACCCAAATCATGAAGTAAGCCCGCCAAATACGCTTGTTCAGGCTTAATATTGCACTCATTCAAATGACTGGCAATTAACCTAGCTAAACAAGCCACTTCTAAGGAGTGCTGCCAGAGCCTTTTTTCAGATTCTGTGACTGGTACAAATACCTTCGTCACTGCTATGGAAGCTAGTAGGTTTTGGATCTGATCGATGCCTATCCGGATAACTGCATCATGAATATTGGCTATGGGTTGATGTGAACCAAATAAAGCGCTATTGCTTAACTTTATTGTACGTAGTGCAAATGTGGGATCTGACTCTGCAAGATGAATCACTTTATTGAAATAGTCTGGATCATTCACAGATAAAGATAAGAGTTGAGTGATCACACTAGGCAACATAGGAATGTTGTCTATTTGTTTTGCTAGCGCATTCGTCGTATAGCACCCTCAAAACAAAGCCCATACTAAAAGTATAGGCCTTGATTCAAATAACTAACAAAATGCTTTAGTGTGAATTTACATCAACCACGTGTATTTCTGTAACTGCTTCTTTTCGGTTTGTTCGCACTATCATTGCTGCCATTTCTCGAACGACCACCACTGCTTGGGCGATTACTATTATTTGAGCGATTCGAGTTATTTGCCTTCCCTTGTTCACTGCGTTGCCCTTGACCACTCGGCTTGTTATTGCCATTTTGTGGTTTGCGATTTCCCGAGTTAGGCTTATTTCTACGCGATTTATTTGCGTTCGATTTATCACCTTCAGCGCGATTGCCTCGTGACTTAGGCTTTGATCTAGGTTTGTTACTAGAAGTTGAATTAGCTTTATTCTGCTGATTGTCAGCAGAAGCTTTCTCCTGCTCACCATCCATTTGTTTAGGTTTTTTCGGCTTCTTAGGCTTTTTCTTTTTCAGCGGACGTGTATCTAGCTTAGACTCTGGCACTGAGTTTTGCGGCTCAAAACCCGGCTCAATTTTACGCGGAATAAGCTCTTGAATGAGCCGTTCAATGCCAAATAAATCATTGGCATCTTCATGTGTTACAAACGATACAGCCTCACCGGTTGCGCCTGCACGACCAGTACGGCCAATTCGATGCACATAATCTTCATATACGTTTGGTAAATCGAAATTCACTACATTAGGTAGCTCTTGAATGTCTAAACCGCGTGCAACAATGTCAGTTGCCACCAGCACTCTAACTTCACCCTCTTTAAAACCCGAAAGGGCTTTCATACGCGCGTTTTGACTCTTGTTACCATGAATAGCTGCTGCCGCAATTTTTGCTTTTTCTAAATCGCGAACCAAACGGTTGGCACCGTGCTTAGTACGAGTAAATACAAGTACTTGTTGCCAGTTATGAGTTTTCACTAAATGCTTAAGTAACCCAGTACGTTTACTTCTATCAACCTCATAAACGCTTTGTTCAATGCTTTTCACTGTGCTGTTCGCTGGCGCCACTGAAATCTCAACCGGATCGTTGATAAGGCCTTTTGCCAGTTCACGAATTTCATCAGAGAAAGTCGCAGAAAACATTAAGTTTTGACGACTTTTAGGAAGCAGTTTAATAACGCGCTTAATGTCGTGGATAAAGCCCATGTCTAACATGCGATCGGCTTCGTCTAATACAAATAGCTCTAATCTGTCGAATTTAATAGCATTTTGCTGGAATAAATCCAGTAATCGGCCTGGCGTTGCGACCAAGATATCTGCACCACGACGCAACTTCATCATTTGCGGATTAATTTTCACCCCACCATACACAACCTGTGTCGACAGATTTAAATGCTGAGAGTAAGTTTCAACATTCTGCCAAACCTGATCAGCAAGCTCGCGTGTCGGTGTTAATACCAATGCACGTACTTGATTCGCTCTGGCTTTATCCCCTTTACTAAGTAGTTCAAGCATAGGCAATGTAAAGCCCGCCGTTTTTCCTGTGCCCGTTTGTGCGGCAGCCATCACATCTCTGCCCTCTAAAACGGCAGGAATAGCTTGTGCTTGAATAGGAGTTGGTTGGGTATAACCTTTATCGGTTAAAGCTTGAAGAATATTTTGGGATAAAGCGAGATCAGAAAATTGCATATATTTACTCAAATTTGTAAGGCGATGCAGGGTACCGGATCGCAGCTAATTTAGCAAAAAGAGAATGTGGATTATTCAAGCAGTATAGACTCTGAACACCTGAAATCGACTTCCTAGTGCTCTAAAACTTTTAAAACCAATGGCGCGTTTTATTTGCAAACCAAACCAGACTTAACATCACGGGTACTTCGACCAATACGCCCACCACAGTTGCAAGCGCAGCGCCCGAATGCAGGCCGAACATTGAAATAGCTACTGCAACTGCCAGTTCAAAAAAGTTAGAAGTACTGATCATACATGCGGGGGCGGCAATGTTATGAGGTAACTTTAGCTTTTTAGCTAGCCAATACGCCAAAGCAAAAATACCATAAGTTTGAATAAGTAGCGGAATAGCAATTAAGCCAATGACTTGAGGCTGTTCAATAATCGTTTGTGCTTGAAAGCCAAATAGCAGTACCACTGTGCCTAACAAACCAATAACAGAGAATGGCTTAATACCAGCAAGAAAGCGGTTTAACTGCGCTTCACCCTGCTGTTTCAGTAAAAAGCGTCTAAAAGCAAAACCTACAGCCAAGGGGATCAAAACATACAGCATGACTGAGATAATCAACGTTTCCCAAGGGACTGTAATGTCGCTCACCCCTAACAAAAGCGCGGTGATCGGCGCAAACGCAAATGCCATGATAATGTCGTTCACCGACACCTGCACAAGCGTATAGTTTGCATCCCCTTTGGTAAGTTGGCTCCATACAAACACCATCGCAGTACAGGGCGCAACACCCAATAAAATCATGCCTGCGATGTACTCGTTTGCACTTTGGGGGTCAACCATAGACGCAAAAAAGACTTTAAAAAACAGCCAGCCTAGTAAAGCCATTGTGAAAGGTTTGATCAGCCAATTAAGTACCAAGGTAAGGATGATCCCTTTTGGTTTTTTGCCGACATCTTTAATGGCTGCAAAGTCGACTTGCACCATCATAGGAAAGATCATCACCCAAATGAGCAAAGCAACGACTAAATTGACGTGAAAAAACTCTAAACCTGCAACGACTGCAAAGGCGTCAGGCATAAAGTTGCCAGCAATCACGCCAACTAAGATACTTAGCCCAACCCAAACAGATAAATAACGCTCAAATAGCCCCATACTTTTCTCACTTTTAACTGGCTCATTCTTGTGTCAAACAGTGCCAAACAAGAACATATGAATTTTCATATATTCTAAGCCAATCAAACCCAAATAGATATATGGGATTTCATATACCTAAGATTCTAACTTTAAATATTAATAGTCCGCGCGGATGAAATGATTTTGAACTAAGCAATCCAAATACCGATTGGCTTTCACATGCTTAAACTTGAGTGGTGCTTTGAGTTCTCCAAAAAGTGGAATACCGCCTCCGAGTAGGACAGGAATAGTCGTTATGATTAACTCATCAATTAAATCTTGTTGAAGAAACCCTTGAATGGTTTTACCGCCATCAATATAAAGGTTTGTGAACCCTTGCTTATTCAAACTATCGACGACATCTTTTAACTCACCTTCGACTAGAAACACCTTATCGTTCAACTTTTCTGGTACTTGCTGTAGCGTATTGCTTAATACAAACACGGGCTTTGAATACGGCCAATCACAGTCAAAACTCAATACCATTTCCAATGTATTTCGGCCCATCACTAACGCGTCTATGCCCTGTATAAATTCAGAAAAACCACAATCATCGCCAGTTGGGTTTGGCACTTGATGTAACCAATCTACTTGGTTGTTTTTGTCTGCAATAAAACCATCGAGACTGGTTGCTATATATACTGTGTTTGTCATCACTCACCCTTTAACTTGTAAAAAACTTAAAATCTGATTAAAATTCTACAACGTAGAATTACTTGTATGTTTGGGGATATTTTGATGAGTGTCAAGCAAACAAAAAGAGGCCGCCCTCTACAAAAACAGTTAAGCCAAGACATTATCATCGACAAAGCAAAGCAACTCATGCTTGAAAAAGGCAAGCCACCAAGCATTCGATCTTTGGCAGCTGCATTAAATGTCGATGCCATGGCCATTTACCATTACTTTAAAAACAAAGATGCATTGCTCGAAGCTGTCACTGTGTCATTGATCAACGAAATTCATGACCCACAATCACTGCATTGGCAACAAGAAATTTTCGAATTAAGCAAAAGCTATTTAGCGATACTTGATAAGTATCGCGGGCTTTTACAAACCTTACTCAGCAGTAAAATGATTGGCCCAGCCGAGGTCTTCGCAGCACGTTTCGAGCGTATTACTGAGTCACTAGATTTAAATACAGACACACAACAAACAGCACTGCATTTGCTCGTTGATTATTTGCATGGCTTTGCCCTTGCTATAGAGTGCAACCCCAACCGAGATGAACTAAACCTTGAGATGATAGAGCAACCAGTTACTTTTATTTGTAAAACAATGGCTTTAGAATAAATAACTTGATTAGGGAGAAGCTTCAATGAACACAGATATTTCAAAAATTCTAGTTGTTTGCATGGGTAACATTTGTCGCTCGCCAACCGGTGAAGCTGTACTAAAGCACAAAGCTAAAGCACTAGGCTTAGATCTAACCATAGATTCTGCAGGCACCATTGGTTATCACAGTGGAGAGAAACCCGATAGCCGTTCAATGAAAGCGGGTGAAAAAAGAGGATACAGCTTTAAGGGCCAATATTCTCGCAAGGTTAAGCAAAGTGATTTTACAGAGTTCGATTTGATATTAGCGGCTGACAAGCAAAACTTAGCTGATCTTCAAGAAAGTTGCCCTAATGAACATCAACACAAACTTAAGCTATTTTTAAGTTTCGCTAATAGCCAATACGATGAAGTGCCCGATCCTTATTACGGTGCAGGCGATGGCTTTGAACTGGTGTTAGATTTGATTGAAAATGCCTCAGACAAACTATTAGCAACGATTAAAGAAACACAAAAATAGCGTTAAAACTTAAGCCAGCGCAATAAAATCAAATTTCATGCTCGTCTAAGGTATATTTCTGTGGTACAACGCAGCCAAACTGTTTTTAGATGAGCAAATTTGTGACCAATAATACTGAACTCTTTGCCAACATTGCCCAAGACTTGCAATTTACAGGCTACAGCATTCAAACGCTAGACCAAGAAACACCTGCGCTTCAAGCGCTAAAATCTCGTCTTGCTGAGTTTGACTTTGACACGTTTGATGAAGCAGGCATCGGTCGCAAAGATGATCATCAAAAGAATGAAACCATTCGCAGTGACAAAATTCATTGGTTAGATAACAGCAACGCACTTGAAGGTTGCTTTCTAGACTATATGGATGAGTTAAAAGCCTACATGAATAAGCGTTTATTCATGGGACTATTTAGCTACGAATGTCATTTTGCGCACTACCAGCCTGGTGCTTTTTACAAAAAACACCTTGATGCATTCAAGGGCCAAACCAACCGGTTACTTTCTACTGTGTTGTATTTAAACCCTGACTGGCAAGCCGAAAATGGCGGAGAGTTGGTCATTTATGACGGTGAAGATCACGATAAAGAGCTTACCCGTGTTACGCCAAATTTTGGCACCCTTGTGACTTTTCTCAGTGACGAATTTCCTCATGAGGTATTGCCTGCTAAGGCTGTACGCTTTTCAATTGCTGGTTGGTTTAGGGTCAATAACAGTGTAAATGGTCAAATTGACCCGCCAAGGTAAGTTGAGTCAGAATTCAACACAACAAAAAAGCGCGATAATGAAAATGGCGCTTTTTTATTTTTTACTGACCGAACAACTGAACAAACAGGCCCACTTTATATTCGTACTAATGTAGTTATTTATAACTCTATACTTTCTTTTACACGTATTTTGGCACCAACAAAATCAACATGCGCAACATACATCAAGCTCGATATTTTACGAATGATATGGTCTTCATAATCATCAAGGTGGCCGTCTGCAAAGGCAACATGCCAAAGTAACTCGATGACTTCAATTCGCTCTTCATAAGTCGTTTTTGCATTCACTTCTTTTACAAATTGGTGCAGATCTAGCGCTTCTTCTACCATAGGGCGCACTTTTTCAATTAAGGCATCAACTTGGCTTTGATCAAGTTCACATTGTGCTTTTAAGATTTCTGCGATCTTTTCAAGCTCAGTCAGCTCAATCTTGCTATCAGCACGCATCACCTCAACCAGTAATGCGGCCAGCCCTGTATTAAAATCTATAACACTTTCAAGTTGATTAGTTTGAGTTAATTCATTACTAAATTCAGTTAATAAAGCTTTGAGTTTTTTAAACAAAGTGGCATCTCTAATCTTTAAGTATATTTTTGATTATATCCTTGTTTCAGGAAATAGATCAGATCACAAACATTTTCTTACAGTATTTCTTTGCTCTTGGGTTTAATCTAACCCCTTTATAAATACTGATTACATGGATGAAAATGAAAGCATTTTTTACCGTCGCTTTACTCATTTTATTAACCGGCTGTGTCTATGTGCCAGAAAATGCACACCAATATGATACCAAATGCAATGTCATGCGTAAAAAGAAGGTCTTAGCCCTCGAAAAAGCCGTCCCGATGGCAAACTGCTCAAACGAGGCGTGTGCACTGTTAATGGCCAGCTATGGTTTAGTGACTGCGGCCAGCTTTGTGGTGTCAGGTAGTATCGTGGTTATTTCTAATACAGTGTATTGGCTTGAAAAACCCTCTGACTGCAAAGATCATAATCAAGGAGACAATTCATGAAACCAAGCAGATTTACAGTGACTGTCATTACTCCACTTTTTCTCACTGCCTGTATGAGTGGTCAAAAGTACCAAGAGGTTTATGTTGAAGAATGCGATTATGTGTACAAACAAGTCATTAAAGAAAAAATAAATCCAGATTTTAGACGCTTAAATTCAGCTGAACGCATTATATCAGGCGCATTTATTTACTCCACAATTGGTGCACTTGCGACACTAGATGAAAACACACAGCAGCAAAAATATTATAAAGAATTTAAGGAAGCATGTGCAAAAAAAGGGATTGTAATTACTGAAAAACCCACTGAAAAGCGTATTTATTTGAACAAAAGAGTGCCCACAAAAAAGAACATCGACTCTGACTCAGAGCTCAGTGACATAGAAAGGTAAGCCTTAACCCGTTTCAAGGAATAAACACCTGAACAACCAAGCCCGTTTGCCCATCCCCGCGGTTATGCAAACTCAACTGACCATGATGGGCTTCTGCGATTTCTCGACAAAGCGCGAGCCCCAAACCGCTTCCACTGGCTTTTGTAGAATAAAAAGGAATAAGTGCATTCGCCATCACAGCTTCATTCATGCCCTTTCCTGCATCTTCAACACTTAACAATGTACCCGCTTCTTTTTGCTCGACTTTAACGCAGATAGCTGATTGTGCTGAGCCAGATTCATGGGCATTTTTTAATAAATTAATCAACAATTGTTCAATCTGAACTTTGTCGGCATAACATGACTTGAGAGGTAAACATCCCCCCAATGTGAAGTGCCATTGTTGCTGCACACTATCTAATAAGCCCTGCCATTCAATCACCTCTAATTTAGGTTTCGGTAATTTGGCAAACTTGCCATAACCTTGAACAAATTCATTGAGGTGACTTATGCGTTCTTGCATTGTTGAAAAGACCCGCCCCAGCCTTGGCTCATCGAGGTTTTTAGAAAGTAATTGACCACTGTGTAACATCGATGACATTGGTCCCAATGAGTTATTTAATTCATGGCTAATTATACGTATCACTTTCTTCCAAACCGCCACCTCTTGACGACTTAACTCTCTCGTGAGTTGCTTAAAGATGTACAATTTATGCTGTTGATTATTTAATAAGAACTCGCCAGTTGAAAGGTGCCAGGTCTGTGTTTCGTCTTGCTCCTGTTTTAAATGAAACAAGCCATCTCGGCCCATCTCCATTGCTTGGCGAACTTGTTCTTCTGCACATTGATAAAGTGCGTGTCGCATCAACCCTTCTAATTTAGAGTCACTATTAAACAGTAATTTTGCACTATAGTTGCTAAAGACCACATGATCTGTACTGTCGATTAAAACTAATGCCTGTGGAGACGACTGCAGTACTTTATCGAGCATTAATTCTCTTTGATAGATCCATTGTTTTTCTTGTCTCAGTTGCTCGGCAGTTTGGTTATAAACATCACACAATCGACCAAGTTCATCATTGGCACTGTAAGCAAGTAAACTTGAGAACTCACCATCTTTAAAGTTAAGTAAGCCCGTTTCTAAAGCTTGGATACCTGAATTAACCGACTGAGTTAAAACCGCACTGACAAACCAGCCTATACATATTGCAAAGCCCAAGCTAATCAGGCTTTGTATACTAGTCGCGCCAAGTAGCAATAGAATGGGAGTTAGAACAAGTACAATGCTTGTAATTACAGCTAATTGTAATTTATGCCTAGTGCTTAAACGGTCAATTGAAAGATTCATATTTATACTATTAATAATCTATTTCAAACTTTTGTAAGCGGCGATAAAGCGCTTGACGTGATAAACCAAAATGCCTGGCAACCTTTGCAACTACGCCATGATATTCTCGCATTGCAGCTTCTATCTCGGCCTTATCGGGCTCTTTATTTACTTGCTTTTTGCTTGATGAAACCGAATCTTCTAATCCAAAATCCGTAAAGTTTAACTGACCTTGTGGTTTTAATACCCCAGCACGTTTACAGGCATTTTCGAGCTCTCTCACATTACCAGGCCAAGGGTAATTGACTAGTGCTTGTTCAGTTGCAATACCAAACTCTCGATTAGGTAAAAAATAATTAATTAAAGGAATAATGTCGTCTTGGCGTTCATTCAGAGGCGGTAATCGCAGCTCAATTACATTTAGCCGATAATATAAATCTTCTCTAAATCGCCCAGCTTTAATGTCTTGTAATAAGTCCGCATTAGTCGCTGAAATAACACGCACATTTACTTTCTGTGTTTGTACAGAGCCCAAGCGCTCAAACTCACCAGTTTGCAGCACTCGTAATAATTTCATTTGCCCAGATGGAGGAAGGTTACCTATTTCATCCAAAAACAAAGTACCACCATCAGCTGCTTCAAAACGGCCAATACGTTGTTTATTTGCCCCTGTATAGGCACCAGCTTCTGCACCAAATAATTCAGCTTCAATAAGCTCACTGGGTAATGCCCCTGCATTGACTTTCACAAATGGCTGCTCTACTAGTGCCGAGTTTAACTGGACTATTTCTGCAATACGTTCTTTGCCACTGCCGTTAGGTCCAGTGATCAACACTGACACATCTGATTTGGCGAGCTGCAATGCCATATCAACCACACGCTCCATCGCTGTGCTAGCATAAATGAGTCCTGCTAAATTAGCTTCTTCATGACTTGATTGACGTTCAGTTTGTTGGCGGCTATAAACAGCATTGTCTTGCTTAGCCTTACCTAGTTCAATGAGGTTAGCAACACAAGTCACTAGCTTGTTATCGTCCCAAGGTTTAGCTAAATAATCTGCGGCACCGGCTTTGACGAGCTCAATAGCGGTCTCAAGTTCTGTCCATGCGGTAATTAAAATAATTGGCAGGTGAGCATTAAGTGATCTGAGAGAATAAAAAAGGTGTTTACCTTCTTCGCCTGAAGTAGTGTCAGCGGTGAAATTCATATCTTGAATGGCTAAAGCAATCCGTTGGTAACGCACAACTTGCTCTGCTTCAAAAGGAGTGTGTGCTGTAACAACATCATAGCCATGTATTTC
Source organism: Pseudoalteromonas phenolica (assembly GCF_005886345.1). Lineage (GTDB taxonomy): Bacteria > Pseudomonadota > Gammaproteobacteria > Enterobacterales > Alteromonadaceae > Pseudoalteromonas > Pseudoalteromonas phenolica_A. The sequence goes on along the minus strand of NZ_PNEC01000043.1, from coordinate 76,785 downwards.
TAGCAATAACGACAACGCATCGAGCACTGCTTGGTTATCGTCAATGATGAGTATTTTGTCCATGTATATTCTTTTTATTATTCGTGCTACACCAGTATGAGTGCCAGTGTAGCACGAAGTTATTTAAGATACTTAAATGGTTCTAGTTGCAATACTTGGCGCAATATTAGCTGCTCTTCTAGCAGGCCCAATCACCGCAAGTATGCTCATAGCAAAGACCAATAATGCAGTTGTCGCAATATACCAATTTGATAACAATGGCACAGAATAATGGGTCATCAGTTGTTGACCAAGTAATACTGCGCCACACACGCCCAGTATTAAACCGGCAATACAAATAATGCCATTTTCTACCACAAAATATTGAATAATAGTCGACTTGCGCGCGCCAAGTGCTCTTCTTGTGCCAATTTGTTTTGTACGCTTATTGATGTTGAATAAGGTTAAACCGAATATTCCCAAAGCAGTTACTAAGACTAATACACTGATTAAAACTACCAGCATACGCATCATTAGCCTGTCTTCAGCGACATAATCAGCTTTTTTCTCGTCAAGTCCCGTGAGATCCTGAATGACTCGTTTTGCGTAATTATCATGCATCAGTGCTTCAATTTGTTTCATCACATGTGCTCTTTGACCAGGCTCAGTGCGAACTAAAAATTGATGTAACTTGCCTGGGTCGACCATAGGTAAAATAACCGATCTATCTTTTCGCTCTTCAAGTTTAAGCCAAGGACCTTTCATCATGCCTATCACGCCGACTATTTTCAGAGGCTGATCGCCCATGTAAATCACTTTGCCCAAACCTTCTTCGTCAGGAAATAGTTCATCCAGTAAGGCCTTTGTTGCCAATGCTACTTTTGGGAACTGACTATAATCACGGTTTAAAATCACTTCATCTTGGTTAAAGTTACGCCCAGCGATTAACTCTACCCCTAATGTGTTTAAGCCATGTTCATCCGTTTCAAAATAACTCGCGTTAATTGATTTTGATTTTTCTGGTACTGGCTTTAAGCGAAATCCTGTCGAGGAGCCACCACCTGATAATGGAATTGCACTGATCTGTACCGCATCTACCACACCAGGTAGTGCTCTAATGCTTGCTTCATCTAATTCAACCTGTTGAATGAGATCTAAATCGGTGCCAAAAGTCATTACATTGAACTTAAAAATGTTTTCTTCTTCATAGCCCGTAGGTTGATTTAAGTAATCTAATCGGTCTTTAATGATAAACGCCGCATTACTGACGATAGCGGTCGTAATGGCTATTTGTATTAGCAACAATACCGCGCCCACTTTAGAGCGTAATAAAGCATTAAAAATAGGTTTAATTTCTAACATGTTATGCTCCTATTGTGTTTTCAAGTAAGTGGCAGGCGTGGTGTTACACACAACCCAAGCAGGATAAAGTCCGGCAATAATACATGCTAAAATTGCGATAATAGGCGCTGTCATTAACATACTGATATCCATGTTTGCCAATGAATCGTAGTAACTCAGACTTTGGCGAATACCAAATAGGCCAAGCTGCGCCACTATGATCCCTATTACGCCGCCGAATAGACCTAACATGCCCACTTCTACAATATGCTGAAAAAACACCTGTCTCTTACTTGCTCCTAAAGCACGTCTTACACCGACTTCAGGTGCTCGGCGCAAGAATTTAGCTAACAACAAACCAAGAATATTCGCCAAACAAACCGCTAAGAACATAAAGCTCAATGCAACCATGATTTTGTTGTCTTCATTTACAACTTCCCAGTAGCTGATCCATTCATTAACGTCTCTTAATTTGTATTCAGCTTGTTCACGGGTGAAACGGCCAGTTTTCTTTTCCTCTGCAATGTAGTTTGCCAAGTAACCTTCAAAGGCACGCTTTTCTGTTTCATTGTTCAACTCAACCCAAAACTGTAACCAAAACTTTTCAGATTGTAGCTTATCGTTAAACACTTTGACCGGTTCATGCTTCCACCCATTGGTGTTACCCCAAGTATTTATTTCATGCGCTTTAATTAACGAAAAAGGAATAAAAATCTGCTCAGGTTCGTTAAATGAGCCATTGTTTAAATCATAATATTTCACGTGAAGCTGCCAGTCTTTAATAACCCCCACAACTTGAACGCTTAAGTCATCAAGGTAGAGAGTTTGACCTACACCATTTTCAGAACCGAATAGTTTTTTGCTTAAACTTGAAGAAATCACGGTCACAGGAGCTGCACTATCTTCTTGCTCCTGGCTCCATACATCTCCATGAATGAAAGGCAAGTTGAACATGCTAAATGCGTCTCTTGAAGTAACCCGCGTTTCTTCAAGGAAAGGCTTAACTTTGTCTGAATTTAGATGAACTGAAAACCCAGTTGCCATAAGTGCTGCTCGCTTATAAGGCAAATCTGATTTTAATAAGCTTTCAGTATCTTTATATGTTAACTGATAAGGTAAATTATCTGGCGACCACCAAGTCTGTCCCTCATCTATGGTTTGTAATTGTACCGCAAATAGCTTGTCACTCTTATCTGGAATGGGGTCCATTGACATCATGTGATACACAGACAAACTGGTCATGGTAATACCTATACCCACAGCGATTGCCAGTACCATTAGCAAACTAACCAAAGGTGTGCGTTTAAAACTCCGCCAACCTAAATCAATATAATGGCTAAACATAATTACGCTCCTACAGCCACGTTAGGGTTGCCTTGATATAGTGTGAAGTCGGCAAGTTGACCATCTACAACTTGAATATTACGCGGTGCGCGACGCGCGAGCTCTGCATCATGCGTGACCATAATAATGGTCGCGCCATCACGGTTAATTTGCTCTAAGAGTTCCATCACTTGACGCGCCATTAAGCTATCTAGGTTACCTGTTGGTTCATCCGCTAATAAAAAGCGTGGATCACCAGCTAAAGCACGCGCGATAGCAACACGTTGTTGCTGACCACCAGATAGCTGCTGTGGTAAATGTTTAGCGCGACTTGCCAAGCCGACTTGCTCTAAACACTGCTCAATCCTGCGCTTGCGCTCAGCCGCTTTGATCCCTCGATAACGTAGTGGCACTTCAACATTTTCGTATAAGTTTAAATCTGGAATTAAATTAAAGCCTTGGAAGATAAAACCAATCTTTTGGTTACGTAAATCTGCACGTTGATTGTCATTGAGCTTGCCAACATCAATACCATCTAATAAATAATCCCCGCCAGTGAATGGCTCTAACATACCCGCAATATTCAGAAAGGTCGTTTTACCTGAGCCAGATGGGCCTGTTACAGCAATAAACTCTCCCTCTTCAACGTGTAAATTAAAATCGCGAAGGGCATGTGTTTGTACCATTTCAGTTTGATACATCTTGCTGATATTGTTCATTTTTAACATAGTATTTTCCTTTTTATTCTGTTGATGATGCTGTAAATGCGTTGTTTTTATCTCAGTAACACAGCATCTGCATTTTTAAATGTGTCGTAGTTCGAAATAATAATTTGGTCACCTTGAGAAAGTCCTGCCAGCACTTCCACATGGTTGATACTGATAACACCGGTTGTTATCTCAATGCGTTCAGCCCGTTCTCCGTTCACTTTATAAGCGACGAAGCCCCCTTGATTTAGAAATGCTCCACGTTTAACCATCAAAACATCACTGCGGTTTTCTAATAAGATGCGTCCTGATAGGCGTTGATTTTGACGAATATTGCTCATACTGCTTTGCTCAAATCTAACTCGCGCTGTTACTTCACGATTGTTCACTTCTGGCGAAATTGCTGACAATGAACCCACCACCAATTCAGTGCCTATTTTGAGCTCAACTTGCATTCCTATTCCTAGGTCATTGGCATAACTTTCTGGCACTTGTAACTCAGCTTCAAAAGCTGAAAGGTCTACTAAAGTCAGTAATGCTTGGTTTTTCGATACCATGGCTTTAGGTTGAATTAAAAGATTACCGATAATACCCGACACTGAAGCTCGTACATGTAAGTTGTTTACTTTGCGTTGTAATTCATCCACGACTAGCTGTTGTCTAGCAAATTGGCTTTTTGAAGATTGAAGTTCAAAAGCTAAAGTATCTTTTGCTAGCTCGACTTCTTGTTGAGCATGTTTAAAAGTTAACTTTGCTTTGGCTAAATCATCGACTGCTTTTTCTAAATCTATCTGACTAATAAGGCTTTTTTCTATTGAAAGTTTTGCTCTACGATTTTCTCGCTCTGCTGCACTCAGTTCAACTTGTGCCAAATCTAAAGTTTTATTAAGCGTTAAAGTCTGACGTCTTGCTTCAAGCTCATTTCTGGCCAGCTCACCTTGTAATCTAGCAAGTTCTGATTCTTGTTGTTTCAAACTGTTGTTAAGTTCAGGGCTATCAACTTCGGCAATTACTTGACCTAACTCAACGGTATCGCCCGCCTTCACTTTCAAGGTGACAAACCCTTGCTCTGGGCTATAAGCCTTAGGTGCATTCGCTGCGACAATTTTGCCCGTTGCAGCAATATCTCGTACCAAGTCACCTTGTTTTACTTGTGCAATTTGTAATTGCGCTTTTTCCACAGACATATAAGCAGGATCAGCATTGATCATTGCAAACCCAGTCCAGGTTACCGCACTTAACACGCCCACCAGCAATAACGCAGGCTTCAATAATTTTGGCTTTTGCTTAACAATTTGGTCTTGACCACTGGTATCTTTTATCATCATCGAATCCTTTTAGTTCAGCTTTTGTTCGGTGTAACTGATCAACAATGACATCAACAGCATCAATACTGGTGAAATAAAAAAAGCGGACGTTAATATCATTGTGTTACTCCTAAGCGTTGGTTACTTAAATAGATACCAAGAGCGTGCCAACAAAAATAACTAATAAATATCAATAGCTTGACTTTAAACCTTCGAATGTACGCTTGTCCGCGGACATAAAAACTGTCCGCTTCGGACACTTTTTATGGTTTTTGATTTATCTTGCTAAGTCATTGAATTGCAAAAATAGGCTGGTAATGTAGCAAAATAATTATTTTGATTACTAAGGAGTATTAAAATGAAGTTTGCTTTAATCGCAATCCTTGCTGTACTGTTTTCAAGTCCTCTATTAGCTCAACCCGAGCAAATTTTTTTACTTCGACACAGTGAGAAAAGTACGGGCAATGATCCCGCTCTAACTGAACAAGGACAGCAAAGAGCTAAAAATATCGCTCAACAGCTTGCTATTGCAAACCCGTTACAATTATTCAGTACCGATTATAAACGCACTCAGCAAACCATTGCGCCATTGGCTAAAGAGTTGGCGTTGGAAGTTACAATCTATAACCCCAAAGACCTGATACAGTTCGCTTCACAGTTAAAACAACTCAAAGGCAACGCTGTGGTGGTCGGTCATAGCAATACAACCCCGCAACTGATAAAGCACTTGTCTGGTTACAGAGTTAATATTGAAGAAGATGAATACAACAAGTTATTTGAATTACGCTTGCACAATGGTCGATATGAACTTATTCGACATAATACCTCAGCATTAGCGCTATAGTTTGAATCGCTATATCGACTTTAAATTGTGAATTAAACAGTGAAATTTTGCTGTTTAATTCTATGCTTAGATACTATTAATAGATAAATAGATCTGCGCTTATGAAGGTCCAAGAAGCCATCACTATTCCAGCAACTAAAGAGCAGATTTGGCGTGTCATTAGTGATATACGCCATGCTCATGAACATATTTCGGCAATTAAAAGACTAGTTATCATCGAACAGCCAAAAGAAGGCTTAAAGGGTCTGAAATGGCAAGAAACACGCTCAATGTTTGGTAAAGATGCCACTGAAGTCATGTGGATAACTGAAGCAAAAACCAACGAATTTTACACCACCCAAGCACAAAGCCACGGCTATGATTATTTCTCCGAAATGCGGATAATTTCTCGTAGCAGCCAGTGCCAGTTAATTATGAGCTTTGAAGGTGTCGCTAACTCATGGTTTGCAAAGTTGATGAATGTTTTGATGGCTAAAGTAATGAACCAACAATTAAGAAAAACCATTCAAGCTGATTTAACAGACATCAAACAGGCTGTGCTGGCTATCAGTCACATCAATAAATAGCATCCAGAATTGCTAAGGGGTTTTTAAGCTGAGTAATCACTAAATATTTTCTGTATGCCTAATTTTGCCTGCTCAGGAGTTTGTGCAGCAAATCCAAGGCGAATATGGCGCATTGCTTCTGTGGATGGGCGTAAAGAGCGGAGCGAGTTGAGATGATAAAACTCATCTTCTGATTGAAAATATACCCCTTTTTTTTGGGCTGAGGACTTCAATGTTTGTACATCAAAGTCACAATGTAGCCAAATGGCCATTCCCCCATCAGGTTTGGTAAAAGATATAGGTACACCCTGACGTTGTAATTCAATGAGTTGATCTGACATCGCTTGCCAACGCTGTTTGTAAAGCTTAGTCATCCGCTTTAAATGACGTTCGAACTCACCGCTTAGCATCCAGTGCGCAACCGCCAATTGCATAAATACATCATTCTTATGATTAATTAACTTCTTCAATGCTTTCAGCCTTTGCATAACAATGGGGGCTGCATGTAAGTAACCAATACGAGCACCAGCACACATAATTTTTGAAAAAGTAGAAATATAAATAACGATCCCTGCAGGGTCATCAGCAGCCATAGGTTGTAACGGCCTGCACTGATAATGAAACTCATGGTCGTAGTCATCTTCAATGATCACGACACCATATTGGTAGCAGAGTTGATAGATTTGCAAACGCCTAGAAACCGGTAACGTCACCGTTGTGGGATATTGATGAAGCGGCGTTAAATATAGCAGCTTAATTTTTCGAGATTTCAGCTGCGCTTCTAAATCTATCACACATATGCCTTGCTCATCCTGCTTAATATCGACTAGATCAGCACCACAACTTTCAAACGCCATTCTAGCAGGCGGGTAGCCCAATGTTTCTATGGCAACACAATCGCCTTTGTTAATAAATGCTTTAGCAACGAGATACAGTGCTTCTTGAGAACCATTACAAATTAATAAATCATCAAGATCTAATGCTCTTGCTTGGCTGAGGTAACGCATAATTTGCAGCTTTAACGCATCAACACCTGCACTGTTAGCGTAGTGCATGTCTTGCGCATTAAATTGCCTTGCTGCCATATTCATTGATTGTTTAAAAGCTTGTTTTGGAAAAGCACTTAAATCAGGTAAGCCACCTGCAAAAATGTATTGGTATTGAGATAAATCTACTTCATTGAATTCGTAATTTGACGTTGAAAATTGAAATGAGAAAGGCGCTTTGCTCTCTTGACGGCCATATGTGGCACTTGACTCTATCGGCAGATCATCACTGACGACATAGGCCTTTCTTAGTTGCGTATTTAGCCAGCCTTCTGACGCTAAACTTTGCATTGCCATCATCACTGTATGGCGGTTTACACCATAAAAATCAGCCAAATAACGAGCTGATGGAAGCTGAGTGCCGGGCAGTAATTCCGCTGATTTAATGGCGCTACGATACACCTCTATTAACTGTTCATACTTGGCTTTGTGTTCAGAAAACGTTATCTCTAGGGGTTGCATACTACATCTTTGCAGGTTGATTTATTACCTGCCACTGTGCCACTTTGTCATTAACATAACCAGATTGACGATAGGCTTTTTCTATTTCACCGCGCGCTTGTAAAATTACGAGGCCTTTATCTAATGCTTCGATTAATGGCTGGCTATGGGCTGTATGGCGAGATACTGGAAAATGACGACTATCAGGCATGATGACTTTGAAGTTACTGATGGGTAAGTAAGTTTCACCATTGTGGGTAAAACTAAGATCATTAGAGTTATAAAATGGTCCCAACATAACATCTGCGCGCTTTTTATAAAGCATATCAAGCATAGTCGTATATTTACCGGTGTGATATAGACCGTTGAAATTAAGCTGCTTTAAAATCTTCCAATCATGTTGCCAATTTTGATTAGATACTGCGACTAACTTCATCAGCTCGGCAGGTTTATTAACCGCTAGCACGTCGGTGTTTGCACTATGTGTGTATAGACCCGCTTCAGCTCGACCTGCTGCTAAAACTGTTTTACTAATATGCAACTTATGCTCATAGCGTTTAATTTCATTGAGCCACATAGGTGTTGCACTAAGGTGAATTAACCCCTGCTGCATCAATTTAATACGTCTTGGAGGGTGGTCGACTTGAATGTATTTTACCGGAAGTGTAAAACCGCCTAAACGAATGGCTTTAATTAACAACGCATGTTCAACGACATCACGTGATGCATGAAGACCTGTGTAGTCATCAACATCGAGGATATTTCTACCAGCAATAAACTCAAAGTATTGTGTTTTTATATCATCTTGAATTGCAATTGTTACTGAAGAATTATCCATCTCTGCACGGCATACAGAGAAAAGGAGAAGACCATAGCACACTAAAACTAGACGGATCATATCATTCCATAACTTTTTCAACCCACCGTTATTAAATCGTAATTTTTACAATAGCTCAATAATAATAAAGGACTATAACTGGTCTAATTATGTATATAAAACTGGTTGTATTGACTAGACCTAATTTCAAGTAGATTTGCTTCATATGTTTAAGAATATTAGTTAGGAGTAAAAACATGTTTGAAGCTATCTCCCTAGAAACTGACAAGGTCATGTTAACCCCATTAAAACAAGTACATTTAGAATCATTGTTAAAAGCAGGAAGTCATCCTGATATTTGGCAGTGGGTGTTTTTTAATTATTGTGAAAATAAACCAGTTATAACGAAATGGTTTGAAGAAACAGCACAGTTTAACAGCCAGTCCCAATTAGTTATGGCCATTATTGATAAAACATCGAATACCCTTGTTGGCACCACGAGACTGTTTCGATTAGATCCAGTCCATCAAAGCGCGGAGATTGGTCATACTTTTATTGCCAAATCTGCGCAGAAAACGCATGTAAATACCCATGCAAAATATTTATTACTAAACCATGCTTTCGAGCAGCTCAATCTCACTAGGGTGACATTCTGTACGCACGAAAATAACTCAATCTCACGTAATGCTATTGCACGTTTAGGTGCGCGCTTTGAGGGAATTGCTTATAAACAACGCAAATTGCCTGACGGTACATTCCGTAACACTGCTACTTTTAGCATTGTTGATGAACAATGGCCTAGTATTAAAGAAAGTCTCATCGCTCAGCTAAGTAGAGGCTAACTTGCTCTATTCGCATAAAAAAGCGACAAATTAATTGACTTAACTCAATCCCAGTCAAAGTTTGTAGTCGTATTTCTGCGACTACTGCTCCTAAAAAAGTAGAATTACTTACGAAAATGATGCCTTTTGTGAGGTATCGGGATACAACAAAGAAGAAATTTATGGCAAGCCACATAACCTAGTTCGCCAAAATGATGTGCCTAAATTAGCATTTGCTAACTTATGGGTGACCATAGAGTCTGGTAAATCATGGATGGGCCCAGTAGAAAACCAAAGTAAAGATGGCCGCTTTTATTGGGTATACGCATTTGTCACCAAGATAAAACATGAACTTGGGCCAAAGCAGCCTACCATAACCCACTTATGTCATTTTCATATTTAGGCAATAACAATGCTGTTGGCTCTCTATCCTTGGCGATAAACATGCAGCAAGCAAAAGTCCGAGTTGTAGTTGGCCGAGTTAATGATGAATCCACTATAGAGAACCTGAATGCGCCCCCTCAAAGCGGGCAACAAGTCTCTGAGCTTTTAAGAAAGCAAACCAAGCTCATTCAGCAATTTTGTTAGTAACAGAACGGCAGCATGCATTGCTGTCATTTTTGTACATAAATTAATACAAATACTTTAGAGTTTAGATATTGCTACTAATAAAGTTAAAAGTAATACAATTCAGCAAAGCTGATCCTTTTCTGTTTGCCAGCGTAATGATATTTACTCATCAAGCGAGGCAAACACTATGCTGTACTATTTGATCACCAGTCAGAATTATAAAACCTTTAAATCAGTTGAAGACAGAGTAAAAGGAATTGCCTACGTTGAAGACATCACACACCTTTGTAGCCACGAGCCTCATCCATGGCATATTTGGCTCACAAGCAAAGTAGCTAAATTAATCAAAGTTGAATCTTTATTTGCAATTTTAGTTATCGTATCTGCATTGATTGCAGCTTCAATGACGCAAATTTCAATCAGCTTATTCATAATTGGTAGCCTAGTTGTATTACTATTTAGTCTTTGGGTGTGTGGACTAGTCGGCATTGAACAGGTTGCGCACTATGTTTCATGCCAAGAACTTTTAAAAGATAAAGAAGATACTTTGGCAATGTACATTGAAGCTGAAGAGCAAGATAAAGAAAATATTGAAAAATTGATTAAATCAGATGCTGAATTGCACTTATATAAGGTAGATATTTAAATTGAGCGGGTTAAACCCGCTCTTACAGCTTTATTGCTGATTTGAAAGCTTCTCTTTAGCAGCCTCGACTTTAGCAAAATCCAAGCCTAATTCTTCTACGGCTTCTTTTATCAAACCAGGGTTTTGCATAACTAACCCCATAAGCTGTTGCAGTTTATCTTGTGGAATACCAAGTTGCTGTACAACGCCCATCGCCATAAGCGGGTTTTCAGTTAACGTTTCAAAAAGGCTTTTGATCTGCTCATCAGCAATATTATGTTCTTTTAAAATCGCGATAATTGGGTTCATCTTAGATACTCTGAATGGTCAATAACTTAGTAGATTTGGGCTAAGTGTTAAATTTCAACTCTCACCGTGTAATTTATTATACTTATCAAGTGCACGTTGCACACGTTCAACAAGTGCTTTGTCTGTTTTTAAACTAAATGCCATACATGCTCTGCGATTATCAATTTCTTTCACTTCAAGCACTTTTCTTAGCATAGAATAACTATAGCCTAATTCTTTCATTCTTTCTGAAGCCGTATACTCAGTATGTAAAATAAGGTCTACTCTACCAGCAAGCAACTTTCTAGGTGTTGATTTTGGATCTGATGTTAAATCTAAATTTACGCCCGGTTCAAAGCCTGCATCTGTTAAATACCCTTCACTCACACTTCCCCTGACAATTGAAGTGAGATATTTTTTAGCATCATCTAGGGTTGTTAATTGAATATCATCTCGCGTTTTCAAAGCAAATAAATACTCTTTTACGGGTGCCATTAAAGGGCAAACCCATTGAAATTGCTTTTCTCGCTCTGGGGTGCGGTAAATTGAATAGATCATGGTGTTGGGTTGCGTTTTCGCAAGCCGCATTGAGCGTAACCAAGGATAGCTGCGGATGGTATAGCTTACACCAACATCATCTAGCACAGCCCTTACCTTATCGGTGGAGCGACCAACTAACTGACCGTCTGAATTAGTATAGTTATAGGGTAACCATTCTTCAGTTACAACCTGGATAGATGTAATCGCGAATACCTTAAAGTGCAGAAGTAATAAAATGCTCAGTACAAATCTCATCTATTCCTCAAGGCATAATTTAAAAAATCTATCCTACCATATAAACCATAACTTACCTGTCAAAAAAAGCATCAACTGCAAATGCGATTAATTCGTCTACTTGCGATTCGAATTCATCCAAGGGTTTGTCTATTTTTTCGAAATAACTGTTGATCTGCGCATCTGATAACTTTCGATTCATTAAAGAATATTCTTTTTCATCGAGTTGCTTGTCATAGCGGGGGGTAAAAGAAAAAATTGCATAATTCGGAGGTGGGATTTTTTTCGCGGCAAATTGACAAAATGCTTCTATCTGGTCAATACCATCAGGACCCAAACACCCGGGCTCAACGCGATACAAAAGTTGGATCCTCATGTCTTTATTCATTATGTTTACCTAAAAAATACCACCTTTTTGATTTTACCTTTTTCAATTTGGTAGCTAGTCACAAACTCAGAGCGTTTATCAATTACGCCCACATCTTTTGTACATATTTCAGAACTTTCATGATCAATTACAATACTGCCATGAGTTATACGTTTAAGAGACTTTGAATTTAAGCATTTCATTTTCTTAAACATTAAACCATATCTTTTTATTAAATCTTCTTTGCCTGTAAACATCAACTGTTGCGGATACATATAGAACTCAACATCATCTGCATACAATGCTAAGAATGCCTTAATATCTTGCTCATTATAGGCAACAATTAATTGATCGATGACTTTTTCAGCGGCTTTTTCTTCTTCGGTTTTAGTACTGCTCAAAGCTGAAGCTTTGTCTTCAAAGGCAGGATTAGCCTGCAAAGTGAAACAAAAAATAAACAATGTCAGAAAACTAAGGATTCTCATAAGTACCCAATAAAAAAACAAATATCGACCGCAACCTTAACAAATCCGGAACTGATTTCATAGTTTACCAATATTGTTCGACTGATATATGACCAGGCTCTGTTCTACGATGTTTGTTGTAGCCTAGAGTTTGTAACAATACTGACGTCTCTTTCACCATATCTGGGTTACCGCAGATCATAAAGTGGCTATCTTTATGTAATTCTGACATACCTAAATGTTCAGCAATTTTATTGTTGGAAATTAACTCTGTAACCCTTCCCTTAAGGCCTTTAAGAGGCGCTTCACGTGTTACTAGCGGTAAATAAGTAAATTGTTTAAAGAGCTTCTCATAGGCATGAATAAAGTCTTGATAGGTCAAATCTGTGTTATAGCGTACGCTATGGATTAAGGTTACTTTCTCAAATTTCTCCCAAACCTTTCCATCGGCTAATATTGAAAGAAATGGACCCACACCTGTGCCTGATGAAATCATATATAATGCTTGTCGCTGCGGGGCTTCTTCAATGGTTAAAAAGCCATTTGCTTTCGATTCAACATCGATGCTGCTACCTACTTCAAGTTCAGCGAGGCCCGATGTCAACTTTCCCCCTTCTACTTCAGTCAGATAAAATTCAAGCACAGGATCTTTTGGCGCATTGACATAGGAGTAAGCACGGGCAATCCGTTTATCACCTATAGTCATTGCTAACTTGGTAAATTGGCCTGCTTGAAAAGGGGCAACATCGGCAGCAACCTTGATAGTAAAAAGTGTTGGTGTCCACCAATTTACTTCCGTGATTTTTCCACTAACCCATTGAGACATATGATAGCTCTTTTGATTTCACACACTATAAATGTGGCAGATCGTAACCAGAAGTCAAAAGTTACAGCCCGTAAACCTTTAAAGCAAAACAAGCTAATAAAAACAAATCACCTGACTGAATTGATATTTTAAATATGGAGTGAACAAGTATTGGAGGCTTTTAGCAAATTTCAGACAAAAAAAAGCCACACTATTCAGTGCGGCCTTTTGGGGTGTGATTCGCTTTCATTTTGGGCGTGTCTCCAAAAATCAGCGATTACGTTACCAAGGAACTTTTTTGCTCATAACGAGCAAATAACAACTTAAAACTCTTTTCTAATGGCTTAGATTGACTCTAAAGCAATCTTAACCATTTCGTTAAATGTACTTTGTCTTTCTTCTGCAGGTGTCGCTTCACCTGTGATCACGTGGTCACTAACTGTAAATAATGCCATTGCTTTTGCACCATACTCAGCCGCAACGCCGTACATGCCCGCTGTTTCCATATCAACCGCTAATACACCTAGCTTGTCTAATTCTTCATAGAAAGAACCATCAGCTTGGTAGAATGTATCAGTAGTAAATACGTTACCAACTTTCGCTTCGATGCCTAGTTTACGTGCCGCATTAACACCGTTTTCTAGTAGACCGAAATCAGCAATCGCCGCATAGTCATAACCACGAACACGTGCACGGTTTACATTTGAATCTGTACTTGCACCCTGTGCAAAAATAACATCACGGATTTTAATGTCTTGACTGATACCACCACATGTACCAATGCGAATTAAGTTTTTAACACCATAGCTAACAACTAACTCACGCGCATAGATAGACATTGACGGAATACCCATACCAGAGCCCATGATGCTTACAGGTTTACCATTGTATGTGCCTGTAAAACCAAACATGTTACGAACACCTGTAACTTGGCGAGCGTCTTCAAGGAAGTTTTCTGCAATATATTTTGCGCGTAAAGGGTCACCGGGCATTAATACCGTTTCAGCAAAATCACCATTGTTCGCATTGATATGAGGAGTACTCATTCTCTTTTCCTTCTTACGCCTTGATTATGTCGTCAGCAAAGCTGTCGCCGTAGTCAAGTGTTGATAAATTAAACCACTGGGCAAGGGTTTGACCTATGTCAGCAAAACTTTGTCGTTCGCCGAGTGCGATATTGTCAATCCCCGGTGTATAAGCCAGTACCGGTACATATTCACGTGTATGATCTGTACCTGGTGCTGTTGGATCGCAGCCGTGATCTGCCGTAATAATTAATAAATCATCTTTTTGTAATTTATTAAGTATGGTTGGTAGGAAATCATCGAATTGCTTTAACGCTTCGGCATAACCTACTGCATTACGTCTGTGACCAAATTTTTCGTCAAAATCCACAAGGTTTGTGAAAATCAAACTGTGATCAGGGGCACTATCGATGATCTCAGAGGTTTTCTCTAGTAGATTCATCAAGCCTGGCGCTTTATGTTTCTGAGTTATGCCCTGATGCGCATAAATATCAGAAATCTTGCCAATGCTGATCACTTCACCACCATCTTGCGCCAACTTATCTAGCAACGTTGGTGCAGGAGGTAGCACAGAGTAATCTCTACGATTACCTGTTCGCATAAAGTCGGCACTCGACGTGCCTATAAATGGCCGCGCAATCACTCGCCCTATATTCATATCATCAAGCAGTGCCCGTGCGATTTCACATACTTGATAAAGCTTGTCAAGGCCGAATGATTGCTCGTGTGCGGCTATTTGGAACACACTATCAACTGAGGTATAACAAATTGGCATGCCCGTTTTTACATGCTCTTCACCCAGCTGATCTAAAATAACGGTACCTGAACCGTAGCAGTTACCTAAAATTCCTGGAATTTCAGCGCGTTTGCACAGTTCAGCAACAAATTCTTCAGGGAAGCATGGTTGTGTATTAGGGAAATACCCCCAATCAAATAACACAGGTACACCCGCCATTTCCCAATGGCCAGATGGCGTATCTTTACCACTTGAAAGCTCTTTTGCATAACCCCAAGCTGCCTTTGGCGCTGAGCGTTCTGCCACTTCACACGCTTCTTTACCCGCTGCTTCGCAAGCGTCAACTAAACCAAGTTTAGTTAAGTTAGGTAAAGGGAGTGCTTCTCCTTTATCTTCTTTATATGCAGCTAAAAGGTGCGCAAGGGTATTTGCTCCTAAGTCTCCAAATTGTTCTGCATCTGGAGCGGCACCTACGCCTAAGCTGTCTGCCATCAGGATAATTGCTCTTGCCATAATTTACCTCTTAACTTATGCCAATCTGGAGAATAGATAGTTGCCTCCGAATCAGTGTTGAATACTTTAATAGTTGGTTAACAACAGCGTACAGGACATAAGTCCGCTTTTAAAACTAGACGCTAATTGTCACGAAAATGTCATAAAAGAGCTGTTTTTAGTAAGCGGACATAAGTCCTGTCACAGAAATATCAAAATCGCTAAATTTGCTCCCTAAGCGAAGCAAAAGAGATTATTCGTGTCTTTTTTGCTATTGTGATCTTCCGAGTGAATCAACAGTTGGGTGTGAACTTTAGTGACACGAACAATTATAGCTATTGCTGGTGCATCTGCATCTGGCAAATCTCTTTTTACGCAAACTATTTATAACGAGCTTGTAAATGAGCTAGAAGATGGTTCTATTGCCATCATCGAAGAAGATGCCTATTACAAAGATCAATCGCATTTACCGTTTGAGCATAGAACACAAACAAACTATGACCATCCGGATGCATTTGAACATGAGCTTCTTAAATCGCATTTAGAGCAATTAAGATCTGGTCAGTCTGTAGAAGTACCTAGCTACGACTATGCACAGCATACTCGTAGTAAAGAAACTCGTCAGGTTAACCCTGCGAAAATATTAATTGTTGAAGGCATTTTATTACTCAGCGACCCTGAGTTATGTAAAGAGTTTGATATAAAAGTATTTATTGATACGCCTCTTGATATTTGTTTACTGCGTCGTACGCAGCGAGACATCGAGCAGCGAGGCCGAACACTACAATCTGTTGTGGAGCAGTATCAAGCAACGGTAAGACCCATGTTCTATCAATTTATAGAACCATCTAAACATTCAGCTGATTTAGTGGTTACACGCGGAGGTATGAATCGCGTGGCGATTGATATAATCAAAAGCAAGATAAAATATTTGCTACAAGAATAAAAACGGGAATTTACCATGACAACAATAATGAGCCTAGTGGGCATGATGGCCCTGCTGGGTATTGCATTTGCAGCGTCAACGAATCGCAAAGCTATCAATTTGCGTACTGTTGGGGTGGCGTTTGCACTACAGCTTTTTATAGGTGGTTTCGTACTATTTGTAGAGGCTGGCAGAAACATACTTGACCAATTATCAAGCAAAGTATCAGCAGTAATTGGTTATGCAGGAGACGGTATCGAGTTTTTATTCGGCTCTCTTGCAAAAAGTGACAGTAATATTGGTTTTATTTTTGCGATCCAAGTATTACCGGTCATCGTATTTTTCTCTGCGTTAGTCGCAGTACTTTATCACCTAGGTATAATGACTTGGGTCATTAAAATTTTAGGTGGTGGCTTGCAAAAATTGCTTAAAACGTCTCGTCCGGAGTCGCTTTCAGCAACAGCTAATATCTTTGTTGGACAAACGGAAGCACCTTTAATTGTAAAACCGTTTATCCCAAGCATGACGAAATCAGAGTTATTTGCTGTGATGGTAGGTGGCCTCGCAACCGTAGCTGGTTCTGTTATGGCAGGTTACGTTGCAATTGGTGTAGAGCTTAAATATTTAATTGCTGCCAGCTTTATGGCTGCACCAGGTGGTTTCTTAATGGCAAAAATGATCGTGCCAGAGACAGAAACACCAAAACAGAATTTATCAGATGTCATGTCTGATGAAGAAAAACCAGTAAATGTGATCGATGCAGCAGCATCAGGTGCATCAAGCGGTATGCACTTAGCACTTAATGTCGGTGCTATGTTACTTGCTTTCGTAGCGTTGATTGCATTATTAAATGGTTTGTTAGGTGGAGTTGGTGCTTGGTTTGACCATCCAACTCTAACATTACAAGAGATTTTAGGTTACTTATTCGCACCAGTTGCATGGTTACTTGGTGTACCTTGGAGCGAAGCTGTAACGGCCGGTAGTTTTATCGGACAAAAGCTAGTAGTTAACGAATTCGTTGCTTATCTAGACTTTATGAATTATCGAGAAGGGTTAAGTGCACATACACAAGCAATTGTCACATTTGCGTTATGTGGATTTGCTAACCTTTCATCGATTGCAATCTTACTAGGCGGACTTGGCGGTATGGCGCCGAGTCGAAGAAAGGATATCGCACGCTTAGGGCTCAGGGCGGTTTTAGCAGGGTCAATGGCTAACCTAATGAGCGCCGCAATTGCAGGGTTTTTCCTCTCGCTAGCTTAGAAACTTAACGAGATTTCCCTAAAATTTGCAAAACAATTGGTTGGTTGCTTTAAGGGGTTAAAGTAATCACACTAACTTGAACGATACTTCACCAAAGGGCCTTTATGGCCCTTTTATCGTTTCTGGAACAAGCTATTGTTTCAATGACAAGTTTCAATAGAAAGTTTTTAATGAAAAATATGCCCCCGCTCCTCTGCTATCTCCCTTAGCCTATCTCTTATCAATTAACGTCTGCAGTTTGTCTTGTTTTAAAAAGTTCTCTAAAGATAAAAACAGCGGTTCAGGCAGCTCATCTAACCCAAACCATTGCCAAGCTAGGCACTTATTTGGTTCCATGATTTCGGGCTCGCCTTCAACACCACTTGCCACCAAGTACAAGGTCACATAATGTTTATTTAACGGATTAAATACATCATTAGAAAAGCCTAACGGACTTACTTCAGAGACCTCTAAGCCAGTCTCCTCTAATGTTTCTCTAATAGCACAAGCTTCAATTTCTTCCCCCATCTCCAAGTGCCCACCTGGTGTTGCCCAAGTATTTGCACCATGAGAGCCGATACGTTCACCGAGTAGAATTTTACCATCACGAATAATGACAACTGCGACACCCACCCGAACAAGTTCTGACATAATAATTTTCCTTAAGCACATTAAAAAGCCGCTTTGCAGCGGCTCAGGTTAGATAGGTTTTTAAACTTCTTTCTTGGTTAATACGGCGGCATAAAAACCATCGTACTCAGAGTTAACTCCCGGTTGTAGGTTTAACTCTTCAAGTAATTCAAAATTTGGGTTGTTTTCTAAGAATGTCTGCACTTGCTGCTGGTTTTCACTCGGGAAAATAGAGCAAGTCGCATACACAAGCTTTCCGCCAACTTTACACATCTGGCTGTAACGTTGCAGAATTTCAGCTTGCAAGCTGATCAGTGTATCAATATTTTCAGGTTGTAAATGCCACTTAGCATCTGGGTTACGACGTAATACCCCAGTACCTGAGCACGGCACATCTAACAACACGCGATCAAACTTTTCTTTTAGGCGCTTAATCGTTTTACTGTTTTTGATAAAACGCGTTTCAAGCATATGTACACCCGCACGCTTTGCACGTTTTTTTAGTGCATCTAGCTTATGCTGATGAATGTCCATCGATAAGATGTAGCCTTTATTTTGCATTAGATTAGCAAGATGTAAGCTCTTACCACCCGCGCCAGCACACGCATCAACAACACGCTGGCCTGGTTTTACATCGAGTAATGGTGCGATCTGCTGGGAGCCCGCATCTTGCATTTCAAACCAGCCTTTGCTGAATGCATCTGATTTAAATAAATAGCCGTATTCTTCAACTTCTAAGCAGTTTTCTTGCTCAAGTACTTTGGTGATTGATTGGCTTTTTTTCAAAGACGTTTGTAACGTTGCAGCGTCAGTCTTCAAGGTATTTACACGAAGGTAAGGTTTCGCAGGTACGTTCAGTGCCTGTGCGATATTAACCCAATCATCACCTAGCTCTTGTTCAGCGCGTTGCCAAAGCCAATCAGGGTAACTTTGTTGCTCTGCAGGCGAGGCTTCATCAAGGTTTGCTTTTAATGCATCAAGTTCTAAACCAGCAAATTCTGACCAATTTGGTAACTCTACGCCATTTAACAGCTGATAAGCTTCAAAGTGTAGCCACGGCCAATTCTCATCTGAGGTATCGATATCAAGTGCCGTATTAAGCTGGCGGTGATAACGGATCAGCTCATAGCAATGCTGCACATAATAAGCTTTGGTTGCTTGATTCCAAAAAGCTTGGTTAGCAAGGCCTGCTTCAATTGCTTTATCAGCGTATTGCTCTGTTTCAAAAACTTGTTTAATACAGCTAATAATTGCTTCAACACATTGGCTATCGTTTAACACTCGCCTAACTCCTAAATTCAATAACGACGCGGATTGTAGCTGATTTTGAGATAAGCGACGAGCACAATCCATATAAAACATGTAAGACACCCATTACATTTGCAACAGTTCATTACAAATTCGAACTTGTTTGCTCTGCAATTAAACCTAAGATAGAACCACACCCAGTTCGAGGAAAGGAATTTAAAATGAAACATACGCTTCTATTTATGGTAGCTCTAGGCGCTTCTTATTCAGCGATGGCCGCTAAAGATATACCCATAAAAACAAATCGTACCTTGATTGAGACTAAAAGCCCTATCATGTTTGCGTACCATGATGAAGACGCAAGTTTAGCCGAACTAGATCTCGAAACTATGGAGTTTAATCAACTCGAACTGCCTAAAAATGCGTTCGGTTTTGATTACGGTAAGCTTGCTGGAGCTGACAAAATCAGCGCTTTTGTCATGAATAAAGAAGGCATTTTCTCAGTTGATAAAAATGGCGCAAAAAGAATACTTGCTACTAACGCCTTGCTATCAAAGCTAGAATTTGAAGAGTTTGAAAAAATTAACTTTATCAGCGATATCAATAACGACGGACTAAGCGATATTATTCTGCCAGACCTGACTCATTCTGAAATTTATTTACAGAACTCAGATAAAACATTCACTAAACACAGCTTCAATACTCAACCTAAATATTCAGGAAATTTTAGCAGTGGCAAATTACGTTTAGATATCGATTTAACCATGGTACCTAAAGTGTTTGATATCAACCAAGACGGACTAAACGACTTAGTATTTCATGACAAAGAAAAAATAGATGTGCTTTATGCAACTAGCTCAGGTTACCAAAACTCATTGCAAACTTTAAAACTCCCTGTAGAAACCGGAAAACTTGATGGCGTCGAAGCCAACCGTAGAATATCAAAACTGCTCGACATTAATAATGACGGTAAACTCGACCTAGTAACCCGTTATGCGCCTATAGTTGAAGGTATGGACTCATTAGATGTAGAGCTAACCTTTCAAATCTTCTACGGCAAAGATAATGGTATATTTGCAACTACCCCGCTTACGCTACCAAAAGCATCAGGCACCAGCCGCTTTGAATTTGAAAATGACTTTAATGGCGATGGCAAAAATGAATTGCAAAAATTCCATGTCGATTTTGGCCTTGGCACCATCGCATCAATGGCATTAGGCGGTGGTAGCACCGATGTTGATGTAGAAATCAGTTTTTACGCACAAAAAACTGATGGATCTTTCTCTGATGAACCAGATTCAGAAAAAGAAGTTGAAATGGAAATCGGAATGGGCAGTGGTGATATGGCATTGACCTACTATACTGGTGATATTAACGGTGATGGTAAACAAGATGCGGTTTTTAAAACTGGCAGTAAGACACTCAGTGTTTACTATGGTCATGCCGAGACAGTTTTAAATAAAAGGCGCAGTAAAATTAAGCAAAAACTGCCAGAAGACGGTAACGATATCAAACTTGTAGATATAAACAATGACGGCAAACATGACTTTGTTCTTCACTTTAAAGATGATGATGGCAAAAGTACCATTAAAACCATTTTAAATTAATTGTTCACAGTTAAAGCTGCAATTGGGAGTACTTCAGGTACTCCCTTTTTTTATTTCGAATAAACGGTGTTTTAGCCCAGTAATAACTTGTAGTGTCAAAATTATTTCATTATCTTTAATAATAGAAAAAAGAAAAATAAATCGGTGACTTCAGTGCAGTACCTTCCTCTCACAACTGACCACTTTCAAGACGTGATCACTTTGGCGAACCTTGTTCATGGTGATAATTATATGGACGAAGCGAGTCTCTCAAAAATGCATCAACAAGGTATTAAGCATGAGATAAATGCCAGCTTTGTGGCAATTAATAAACAAAATGAACTCGTCGGTTTTAGACTCAGCTATGCTGCTGAACAATGGGACATAGACAAATGGTGTAGTCCTAAACTTTGGCCTGTTCTTCCTTCGCAGATGGCTTATTTCAAATGCATTGCAGTGTCAGAAAAAGCCCAAGGCCAAGGGATCGGCCCCAAATTACTTCATGCTTCTATTGTTGCTTTAAGACAACAAGGTGCTTTAGCTGGTGTTGCCCATTTATGGAAACAAAGCCCAGGTAATGGCGCAGTGAAGTATTTTACCAAAGCCGGTGGTGAATTAGTCAAACTGCACGATAACCGCTGGACTGAACTGTGTGATACGCAAGGGTATGTTTGTACTGTATGTGAAAACAGTTGCCAGTGCCAAGCTGCGGAAATGGCTTTATTGTTTTAAGCCATGCACATATCAATTGCGCGATAGTTAAATCGCGCAATGTTAGTGTTATCCTTTCAAAAACATTTCGGCCTTTAAAGTTTGTTTACCAAGGGATTTGCTCCCCTTTATAACTGTAAAACCCACCACTTTGCTCTTCGCTTAAAGACTCAATGACTTGTTTTAAGCCAATAGCAGATTCTTGCGCGCTTATTAGGGCATTCGGCCCACCCATTTCTGTTTGAACCCAACCCGGATGCAGCGCTACCGTTTTAATGCCTTGTGGCAATAAATCATTTGAAAGGCTTTTAACTACTGAGTTTAAAGCCGCTTTTGAACTGCGGTAAATGTATCCTCCACCTTTGGTATTCTCAGTATGGCTACCCACTCGTGATGACAGTGCGGCGATTATTTTGAGTTCACTATTTAAGACTTGCGAGACAAAAGCTTCTGCCAGTTTGGTTGGCGCAATCACATTGGCTTCAAATACGTCACGCCAAGCATCTACATCGCAATTACCAAAGCCATAACCTTTAGGGCCATATAGCCCGGCATTATTTAACAGCACATCAATTTTTAGGTCATACAATGTCGAGCTCAACACTGCCATTTGTTGATAATCAGTAATGTCTAATTCATAAACGTGAAGCAGCTTATAGTCAGCTTTTAATTGATTAAGTTCATCTGCACATTTAATGTCTCTGCAAGTCGCAATGACTTGCCAATTATCTTTTAAAAACACCTTGCTAAGTGCTAATCCAATGCCACGATTTGCACCTGTAATAAAGACTGTTTTCACGCTAGTTCACCTAATATACCCAAACTTCCTAAAGATGCATGATTCAGAGCGCTGCCTTCAGTTCTAGTTCAAGGAAAAGGACGCAGCGTAATGACGCGTCCTTTCCAAGTTCTTTGACAATGAAATAGGACTGAAAGCACGCTCCCTTGGGCGAGTTTGATTGGCTTTCATACTGCGTTATCAATTTTCGATTTAGAACCACTAGACCTTCAAATCGATGCCTTGTCTGACAGCCAATCAATTCTCGCTGAACCTCGTATCTTGAGGTGGTTTAGTTATATATTCAATACTTTGTGTCATTTTGCCATTTTTACATTTGCCATAACAACCCGGCTTTCGAGGACAGCTATTTCCGCGAATACAAATAACTCTGAGTTCCGAGTTTAAGCCCCGCTCTATCCAATTGATATTGAGAATACGTGCCACACTTAATAATTGCTGGCGAATATTATGCGGTACAACGGTTGAACCGCCATGTTTAATACATAACCCCTGTAAACTCTCAACTAAAGCTTGTGCATCGGTGCCTTGTGCATCAATGGCAGGGTTTAAGTCTATGCCCATACACAGCACATGTTTTTCACCTGCTAAGTCTTCAACTAACACTGACTCACAGCAATATAAGCGAGTTTTGCCATCAACGCTTAAAATCGACAATTGCGCACTGCTCTGACTCGACATTTCATCAAACTTTCTAAACACAGCCCAATGCTGACAAGGATCTTCAACCTGACGCATATTCCCCCAAGGCAGAGGAATACCATTGCCTCGATATACCGCTTTTAACTTGCCCGGTTTATACGCATCAAAATAATGCCAATGCGGATAAGGTGACACCACTGTCATGCGACGCATTGCCACAGACACCGAAATATCGAGTTGTTTATGAACCGAAATATCGTAGCCGTAGCTGTCGAGTAATTGCCTAAACGGCGCTTTAGGACACAGTAATGCGCCAGCAAAAAAACTGGCTTCAAAATCTTGCCAGGCTTGAAGAATATCTTGCGCATTAGGTGTGGTATGTAACTCGGTTTCTTTTTGCTCAGCACCACCTATTGATAAAACGCATTTCACCCCGTCTTGGTTGTGTAAAACCGCATGACCAATATGTACAGCCAAGTCGTATTTCAAACGGCTTTCTTTACTCTTCAATTTTTCATTTAAAAACACAATATTCGGTGCTCTTAAAAAAGAACTCACTAACCTAGACTGATTAACTTGTTTTACTTCGTTGTGCTTATCTTTTTCACTAAACCATCTAATTTCTAAGCCTTTTTCTTGCGCTATACGAATTAAATCGCTCGAAGACAAATAAAGGTTTTTATTACCGACCTCTTCCGCTGCACGCTCTAAATCAGGAAAATGGTTTTGATGGTGCTCTTGATGAGCACGAATTAATAAGTGCGCAAATTGACGGCCACTTATTCCCGTTTGAGACAGCATTTCGGGAATAGCGATTTGTAAAATGTCATTACTGAACAGAAAGTTAGGCTCGAGCGCCATACCTGTGATCCCGCCACTTCGGCCTTTATCTGGGGTAATGGTGTCTTTTTCAGGTTCACTGTCTAAAAACCACTCAACGGGCTTTTGAAAGACTTGCGCTAAGTTTTCAAGCATTTCTTGGCTCGGCGTGCGCTTGCCCCGCTCGATCATAGATAAGTAAGAAACAGAGGGCGCAGAATAGGCATCAACTCTGACACATCGACTCGATAAATCTTCTAACGTTAAATGATTCCGTTTTCTTAAATTACGTATTTTGGTCCCTAAAAAGTGAGATTTTCGCATTAAAGTTGATGATTTTTTCACTATATGCCCCTGCTTATAATTTATTCATAGAGTAAAAATAGCAGGTTTTGTAAAATTTACACTGTGAAATTCTTTTTGTGAAATTATAAAAAATATTCACATACACTCATTTCAACAGCCAACAAAAATTAAATGATGAATGAGGTTACGATTATGACAGCACTAACTCACGGCGAATTAACTGATCAAACATGCCAAAAAATGACGCTTGCAAAGCAATACCTTGATGAGCATTGTCCACTTGATCAAGGCTCACATACCCAAGTTACGCATTACCTAGTTTACTATAATCACCTAATGGCATTTTTTGCTGATGGCAGCCATTGTGGCCTCAAACAGCCAAAACAATTTGTCGCTTTATGTGGTCACCGCGATGATCCCACAGCTATTTTACTTAAGAAAAAAGATGAGCTGCATATTGAATTGTCTTTCAATCGCCGTGGTGACACAGGACAAATTGACATTGCGCACATTGATGACATTCAAATGGAAACGCAATTAAGCGCGGTAGAAAGCAATAAAGAAGCGACCCAACTTAAACGTCTTTGGATCAGCTTCTTAACGGGCATTGAGTATTCTATTGTGAGAGACGGACAGTCAAAAACCTACACAGCTAAAGATGGTAGTGAATACTTGTTATAAACATTAAATCAAGCTATTACTCTTGCCCAATCATGTATTGCAGTTGCTGAAGGACTTTTTCACCTTTGTAACTGCTTTCATGTGGTGTGTTATGCAATTTAGTGTATTTAATTGTTTTCTGGCAATCTAAATAAGAAATCTCAGTTGCTTTATTATCAGAAATTGTAACTCCTTCAACACTTGCCTCACTTACTTGACCAGAACAGCCATTTACATTCATAAAATGTGCTAACGTGCTATCTAAAGATGAAATCCCCCGTCCACCTTCAACTGGTACCTCAGCATCTTGAGGATTATGCATGTGATGAATAGTCAAGGGAGTTGAGTTAGTACAATAGCTAATACTCCCTCTTAATTGCCCTGCAATACTAACTATTCCTGCTAACTTATCAGGGATTTGACAAGCCAATTTATAAGCCATGAACCCGCCAGCTGAATACCCCATAACTACCACTTGATTAGAAGGAATATTCTTATCATTCACTATAGAGTCTATTAACTCTGTGATATAAGACACTTCTTCATTATCTTGGTTTTCTTCAGTCACCTCGCTATTCCACCCCCAAAAAGGATCGCTGCCCTTCAAGACAAGCGTTGAAAAATTATAATCAGAGTTTAATGTTTGCATGCCAAAAATATTGCTGACTTTTTCTGGGCTTCCTGGAGAACCATGCAGTAATATTGCTAAACCTTTAGGAGAACCCACATTTGATAAAAATGCTTTTCTGCCTTCTGTTTCTATGCATTCAGAGCCCTCTATCACTGAAAAACCCAAGCAAGTTTTAGTTTCACTTGTCTGCGAATTTCCAGTTGAAATTTTTGTACTGTCAGAGTCATTACTACTGCTACTGCTACTGCCACCTCCCCCACCACAAGCACTTAAAAAAGGAACCAATGACAATGCTAGAAAGATACTTTTATTATTGAGTTTCATTTTTTATCTCCGTTAAATAACTTTGGAGATACTTAAAATAAAGCTATTAAAAAACAATAAACATGTGCTAATTTAAAAGTGATGAAATTATAATTACAATATAAAACAATGATTTACAAATTTTCTAATTTCACTTTAGATAGAAAAAACTTTACCCTTAAATTAAATAGCAAAAATGTACTTCTTGAGCCTAAGGTTTTTTCTTTATTGTGTTTCTTCTGTTTAAACGCTGGAAAAGCGGTATCTCGTGAAATGCTAATAAGTAATGTGTGGGATAATCGGGTTGTGAGTGATGCAGCAATCAACAGAGCAATAAGTGAATTAAGAAAAGTATTACCTGCTGATAGTATTGAAACCATTCCCAAAGTTGGATACCGATTCAAACACGAAGTAAAAGTGGAAAAATATAGAAATTATAATATTCACGCTATATTCAATTTTACAAAAAGTTTTCTCTTCATTTTATTTTTAACTTTTATAACTGTATCAACATTCTTGTATCTACAAAAAAGTCATGCTTCCTATGAGGTTAAAGTAAAGATACTTGACCCACTTGATACTCAAAAAGATTTATCATATCGAGGAAAATATTCCTTATCTGATAAAAATAAATATTATCTTTCAAGAGTTGCCAATTCTAATTCACAAATATGGCAGTATTCAGCTTCATCAGATTTACGAATCACAAATGACGAATTCTATTATCTAGACTTTGTCAGTATTGAAAAGCAAAAAATCATTGCGAGTAGATACAACAATTTAAATGAGCGAAAATGTGAAATTGTCATAATAGATCCCAACCACAAAAATATTCAGCCACTACTCCCCTGTGCTGCGAGAGGTCTTATTCAGTTAGATTATGATGACAAAAGAAAGCGCTTATTCTTCAATCATCGTTTAGCAGTAAATTCCCCCTACTCTGTTTACTCTTTTGAGTTAAATAGCAAAAGGCTAAAGCAACATAGCCATGCGCTCAATGTTGGTAATGCAATTGGTGATTTTGCTTTTGACTATGATAAACAATCAAACCAATTAATTATCTTAGAGTACTTACACTCAGGAAGTTTTCAACTTAAGCAAGTAGATTTAGACACAGCAAAACAGACTAATATTTTAAAATTTTCGAGTGCAATTGATGTTGCATGGTATTCTGATTCTTTAGTGTTGGTTAGCCAAAAAAACAAAACTTTGTTGGTTGATATTAATTCAAAGTCTATTTTGCAAGAACTTGATATCAAAGCAACTAAAATAGATGTTAATAAAACAAGAGACAAGTTGCTAACACACAACTTTGGAGCTGTAAGAAATATTTATAAGTCTTCTAACAATACACTCAAAAAGCTGACTTTATCTGAAAGAGATATCACTGATTTTGTTTTAAGCCAGCAAGGTGAGCTTCTTGTTTATAAAACTGGACGACATGCCAATTCAAAACTGTGGGTGGAAATAGCCAATTCAAAAGCGGTTAATATTACTCCTGATGCACCTTTGCTTTCTATCTCTAGCTTAAAGCTCAACAGTTCAAATACAACGCTCGCTGCAGTCATTGACAATACGCTTAAGCTGTATGATTTTCAGCAGAATGAATGGAAACAACTGACAGAGCCAAACTTAAAAGTGCATCATATCGGACAATTTAGTAGCGATAAGATAACCTTCTCAGCTAACCTAGACTCAGATTGGCAAATTTACTCTCTTCAATTAAAAGATAAATCGCTCAAGCAAATTACAAAATTAGGGGGCTACTCTTCTCAATCATCCAATGATGCTCAAACACTGGTATTCAGTAAATTCAACGAAGACGGACTGTTTGCCTTGTCTGAAGATGGTAATGAAAAGCTTCTTTATGCTGGCTTTAAATTAACATCATGGAAAAATTGGCAACTCATTGAAGATAAAATTTATATAAAAGAAGGCGATGTAATAAAAGTGATTCAAAGCAATACCGGTGAGTTACTGACTGAAAATGAAATAAAAGGTGCACTGCAAATTAATTTTACAGCGAATCAAGAAGAATATTTTGTATTAAAGAGTGACCGAACCAGTAGTAAGATATTTGAGTATGCCATAAATTCAGATTGAAATAATGAGTACTGAGAGGCTTCACATATTGTGATATTTTTATATGCTACTTGAAGCTGTATTTCGCTTTCATAATATCTAGAGCATGATTAAACCTTTCATCTACTAGTAAGCTCGAAATTATGTTAAATGACGCTTCTTACTCTTTTGGACTGAGCAATGCCCGATAATATTGCTCATGCGGTGTTTTAGAATAATGGAGCTGACTTTTCCAGTCAGGGTGTATTTTGAAATAATAATTCAAAGTCGCTTGGCTTATCACGGCAAGGTCAAGTCGCTGCTTAATTAACATTTCGAGTAATTGTAACTCAGAGCTGGTCGGCGTTAACTTTGCTTTACCTTCTTTTATTACTGGGGCAACCCTAAAATAGTGATATCCTCTCACACCACTGATATTTTTATTAGTTAAAGAATCTTTACTTGTGTACTCAAATGGATTTGATTTCGGTGATACAAACTCATCTTGATCAAATTATATCGGCTGAGTCCACAGAAACTTTTCTTGCTTCTTATCTTTAAACCAAACGGGATGAACACCCAAAATCATGCCATCTAAAGTGTTATTTTCGATTTCACAATCTACACGCTTTCGTGGCACAAATTTCGGAATAAACTGAAACTGGCTTTGGTGTAAATTTAATAATTCAACTAGCTCAAAGTAAAGCCCGGTTTCTAGTTCGAGTTGCTCAATATAAGGGCTTTAAATGATAAATATAAATAAAAACTTTTCAGGAATGCGCAAACTTTCACCTGATTGCTCCGCACAAGCGCCAGTCTGGTAGAAAATGCAGAAGCATAAAGTAATAGCCAATAAAAAACGCACGTTTGCCCTAAATGTAATTAATCATTAGATATTCATAGACTAAAATATTGAATCTTAAAGCAATTAACTTTTTTTCAATTCATGTTTAGCTCGAACTAATTGAGTTTCAATGAAGTCATTTTTTAATGCCATATAAGTTTGCATATTGTTATCGCATTGTTTTACCGCATTTAGCTTAATTTCACTATATTGTTCAGCTATGTTTGGGTCACTGCGTAACAAATCTCTAAAAATTCGATGATGGTATGCATGCTCATGTTCAGGCTCAAATATATGTAAATGATGTGTGCGCTCTAACCCACCTTTTTGAAAATAACGTCTGCCCTCAATGCCATTTTCACCCTTCGCTTTGTAGCCAACAAGTGCTAAAGCCTCATTTAATGCATCTACTGCATGCAAACTTTTTACTTCAATTAATATATCAATAATCGGTTTAGCACTTAAGCCAACTACCGAAGTACTGCCTATGTGTTCAATAGTAATAGCTTGCTCACCCAGCACATTTTTCAAAAGGTTTTTTTCATTCTGAAATAAATGTGGCCACTCAGGGTTATAAGGTAAAACAGTAATTATTCGTTGATTTTTCATTGGAACATAAAATCCTAAGTTAGCACCTTTACATATAAGAATTCTGCTTTTCCCTAAATAAAGAATTAATATTTTTGATATTTTATATCGTCTATTTTTACTTCTACCTTGAATGCAGCACTACAAATCCGAAAGAGCCCAGTAACAAAAGTTAAAGAATGTAAACATTACAACTATTTGTTTAAAATGAATAAAATGTATAAAAAACATTAATAACACTGAAACCAACACATTTTTTTTACATTAATATTTGTATTGGGTACGCAGTTTTATGTAAATTAATGCTTGTTTAATAGAGGCAATAACATGAAACGTATTCTAACACTGTCATTTCTTTCTCTCGCCGTCATTGCAGTTTATCTTCTTTATGACAATTCTAACTCAAAGCAACCAAAGCAATCAGTTCTAGTAAAAAGCCAACCAAATGACTTTCAACAAGACCTGGTGCCCATAACTGAAACAATCAAAGCCAAGCCTGAAAATAATCCAAGCACAACTGATCTTCCAACTCCTTTCTACGCAGTAAACAGACTATCAGATGAGGCCAAATCAGTACTTACGGAAGCAGGTGTATTACCGGGAGATCTTAATAATGAAGCATATATTGAATTCGATTTACCAGCTTTAAGAAAACTAGAATACGGTGATAATTTCGAATTAATGATCCCTCAAACTTCAGAAACATTTATTGCAGAAGTTACTTTTGTTGATACCGCAAGCAATGGTGACAAGAGTATTTTTGGAAATGTCACAGGTGCTGATGGTCGTTTTCATACAACAGTTCTTACTGTTGGGAAAAATGCAATATATGGTCAATTTACCGCTCCTAGTGGTAACTATGTTTTCGAATCAAAAGATCAGTATGGATGGATTGCCGCAAAACGTGACTTATACAGAAAACATGTTGAGTTCGAGCACTCTGAGCATTCACACCACTCAGATGCACAACACGCGGAGCAACAAAATACTGACATTTTTGCTCCTAAATTAAATAAAAATGACAAGTAAGGAAATCAGATGAAAACATCACTTAAAACACTGATCGCAACATCTGCAATTGCATTCTCTAGTTTAGCTTCGGCTGTGACTATTGATATAGGTGTTTTATACACCGACCAAGCAGCTGCAAAAACAGCAAACATCACAACAAAAATCAATCAATTAATTGCCTTCTCAAATCAAGTTTATCAACAAAATGGCGTTGATATTCAATTACGTTTGGCAGGAAGTCAAAATTTAGGGAATTATGCCATTACCCCTGAATCATCTTGGTTGAATGCAGTAACAAATAGTAATTATGTTACTAACTTACGTAACTCTTGGCGTGCAGACATGGTTGCAGTGTTAGGCACAGGAGAGAGCGCAGGAAACGGTCTAATCTCTTGTGGTTTAGCATGGGTAGGTCAAGGCAACAACGGTAACTTATATAGCTCTATGAGCGATCGTATGTTCAGTATTACAGCAATTGACTGTGGTGCGACTACTTTTGTCCATGAACTAGGCCATAACCAAGGTTTAGCACACTCACGTAAACAAGGCGATACATCTGGTGGAGTCTATGTTGACGGCATGGGGCATGGTGTACAAAACAATTTTGCAAGTATCATGGCTTACCCTCATGTGTTTGGTTCTGCAACTCAGTATGACTATTTTGCAAATCCAAACTGGTCTTTAGGTGGTGTACCTTATGGCGTTGTTGGTCAGTCTTATGGTTGGAAAACTGTAAACGACACAAAATATAGTATTGCAAACTTCAAATAAAACTAAAATTTGAGGCACTCTTTTGTGCCTCATTAAAATTTTAAAATATCTTAAACTGCCCAATATAATCTTATAATTTATTTCCATTTCAAGCATAACCAACCTCTACTAAAGTAACTCAAATTTAGGCCGATAACTTGCATTGTCACATATCATTGTTATGCTAGTTTTGTGCATAAGCAACTGTTTTAAATATATTAATCAGCTTTTTGCAATAATAAGTCGTTACTAAATATTATTATAAATTGAGTTATAAAATGTCTTTATCGCAATTCTCAGATCAGCTAATTCACGAGCAATTTAATTCTACTCAATATCAACTTTTACATAAAATTGGTGAAGGTGGCTTTGGTAAAGTATTCAAAGCAACCCAAATAAATACAGGTCAAACTGTTGCAATTAAATTCTTAGCAATCGAACCACATTGCGAAGAACAACAAAAACAACGTTACATTGAGCGATTCAAGCGTGAAACTTCACTGAGCAGCCAATTACAACACCCCAACATTGTTAGACTGTTAGACAAAGGTCAAGTAAACGATAACTTACTTTATGGTGTGTTTGAATTTGTTGAAGGGCTGTCACTGAGAGAACATTTAACTCAAGAAGGTGCCTTAAACGCAGTTGATGCCAAAGAAGTCATGTTGCAAGTGTTAGATGCCCTAATACATGCTCATCAAAATGGAATTATTCACAGAGATATCAAGCCAGCTAATATCATGCTGAGCAAAACAGGTGCTAAAACCCATGCCAAGATCCTCGACTTTGGTATTGGCACATTAACACAAGACAGCCGCCTGCCAGACTTCAACACGCTCACCATGACACAAGAAACACTTGGCACACCGTCATACAGTGCACCAGAGCAACTACGTGGAGAGCCAGCAACAACCAAAACCGATTTATACGTTTGGGGGTTAGTTTTCTTAGAGTGCCTAACAGGCTTACCTGCTATTTCAGGTTCAAGTGTTGCTGCTGTATACCACAAACAACTTAGCGATATGCAAGTATCAATACCTAGCTCACTACTTGGCCACCCAATTGCAGACTTATTACGCCGGATACTTGTAAAAAATGCCACCGAGCGCGTGATCACAGGTGACGCCCTTTACCAAGAAGTAAACCAAGTAAATATGTCAAACTTGGTTGGTGTACTTGCTGATTACAAAGTACAACAAGCTGACGATGATACTATGGTTATGCGTGGCGACGGTCCAACGGGCTCGTCAATGCAAAACTATACCGCGCATATTGAACGCAAACAGATCACGGTACTGGCCATTCGTCTAACCAGTAAAATAATAAATAATAACGACCTAGACTTAGACGTTGTTGATACCCTATTTAAATCACAACGCAACCACTGTATTGATATCGCAACTCGATATGGCGCAACCCATGTTGGTAACCTTGCTGACTCTATTTTATTTTATTTTGGTTACCCTCTCACTTCAGATAACGACACGCGCTTATGTGCCCGAACCATTCTTGACGCCATCAGTGACTTAGCTAAGCGTAATGCGCTTGTTCAAGAGTCGCACTGTGTACAAATTAATATTCATGCAGGTATTCACACTGGTATCTTTACCACTTATGCCAACTCAATGCCCGAGGGGCACATCGCCAATGCAGCCATGTCGCTCGCCCGCGAAGCTGGTGAACGACAAGTTTTATGTAGTGCTGAAGCGCGCGCAATTTTAGAACCATACTCTGAATTTGAACATTTTGGCGAGCTACAGTTAGGTTCAACTTTTAATAAAGAGCAAGTGTTTAATCTTAACGGCGAACGCCGTGTTGAAGCATTTGGCTTTATGCGTGGTACGCGAAATAACCATGAGTTGATTGGTCGAAATCAAGAGCTTGAAACCACCCTTTCTGTCATCAAAAAAGAAAATACTGACAGCCGTTTAACCCATATACATGGTGAAGCGGGTATTGGTAAATCACGTTTACTGCAAGAGATAAGAGCCAACGCGGCGCAATATCAGCATCTTGTCGCTCAGTGCTTACCAGAGCACCAAAATAATGCGCTTTATCCTATTCTAAATCTAGTTAGATATTTATATAACACCACTCATTTAAGTAGCGAAAAAGCCATCACTTTGTTTTCTGAAGTGTTGACTCAACATGACGAAAACATTGACTTAGAGCAAGCACTGCCAATCTTATTAATTTGGCTCAATATCGAGTTAAATGAAGAGCTAACAGCTTCAACACTGGCACCTGATGCACAAAAAGCCTTGTTATTTAGCAGCCTGACAGCACTATTAATGAGCCAAAAGTTCAGCATAAGTGAGTATAAACTTTATATTGTTGAAGACATTCACTGGGCAGACTCTACAACTTTAGAATTTATTCAACACTTTGGTGCAGCTATAAGAACAGGTGACGTACTCATCAGCACATCGCGCCAAAAAGTACCGACCCAACTACAAGACCTAACTCTGCTCGAAGTTAATCTTAAGAAGCTTACTGAGCAAGCCACTGAAGACTTTATTGTTAAGTTATTTGATGAACAAGCCGTATCTCGTAATGTACTCGACGTACTCATAAACCGTACTGATGGTATACCGCTATTTATCGAAGAACTCGTCGGCATGCTTAAACAAAAAGCATTAGTCGGTGTAATTGATGGCGAAATTAACTTTGCCAGCCCAGACAAACTCGAGCAAGTACCGAGTAGTTTACGAGAGTCGTTACAACAAAAACTCGACGGTTTAGTACACGCCAAAGAAACTGCGCAACTTGCCGCAACCATAGGTCGAGAATTTGAATATGAGCTATTAGTCGCTGCATCGTCTTTAAGTGAAAACCAAATTCAGAATGATTTAAACGAACTGATTGCCAATGATTTAATTGTTCAGCAACGACACGTGAATAATGACAGCTATATCTTTAAGCACGCATTGGTAAGAGATGCTGCTTATGAGAGCATGTCGGTTAATTCTCAGAAACTAAATCATTCAACAATTGCAAGGCTATATACCACTGAGAGAGCAGATCTAATCAGTTCAAGGCCTATTGAATTCGTTAATCACTTACTTCGTTCTGATCAATACAATAAAGCTCAAAAAACTACTTTAGAACTCTCAAATATTCATTGGTCAGCTGGTAGATTTCCTATATCCCTCTCATTATTAGAGTTTACGACGAATTTTTATAGAGATAATCAGCCACTAATAAATAAAGAAGAGTTAATAGCGCTCATTCTAAGATTAAATATGAATCTTATGGCTATCTCAGGCTTTGCCTCGCCAAAATTAAGAGAAAACATAAAGTTACTAGAAAAACTGAATGAGAAAACTGATAAGACTTTCATTGACGAAAGCACTTACTTTTCTGTAGTTCTTGTAAATATAGTCTTAGCAGATTATGACGCTGCTTTAAATTCTATAAACAGAATAAACAAAAGTAATTTAATTTGCCCAGAGCAATTCCAAGCGATTTATCATTTTGTAAACGCATTAGCTTATCAAGGTGTGCATAACTTTGAGTCTTCAAAAGCTGAATATGACAGAGCATTAAATGCTTACAATGATGATTTTCTTGAATATTACGCACAATATATTCCTTACAATCTACTTTCGGGAATAAACAGTTACAGATCTCAAATATCTGCTATAGAAGGCGATATCGAGGAATTTGAACATTATAGGCATACAGCATTAATCGCATGTCATGATAAGAATGACTTTAATACCCTAGTTCATTACAAAGCAATGGCTGCCCAGAGTTACTACTTTTTGAAAGACTATGATGCTATGCACCAAATTGCTCTAGAGTCATCTGAGCTGGCAAAAGAAAAAAACATTGTGAATTGGCTTGCTCTATCAGAGTTCTTGGTTAGTTGGTATGAAATAGTCATAAACAAATATGAAAATAAATTTGAACATTTACTGAGTGCATTCGAGAACTGGAAGGTTACAGGAGCAAATTCCCATAACGCTTGGTTTTTAGCCCTTATCGCTGAAGCATACAAAGTAATTGGCAACCACATTAAAGCAAAGGAGTTTGCTCAAAAATGTCTATTAAGTTTTGAGCAATACGATGAACAGTTTTTCTCATCTGACATTACAAGAATAATAAAGGAAATTCATGCGTAACTTGAAATATTTAACGTCTTTGATACTTGCTTTACCAGTAGTTACCTATGCAAATCAAGCGGTTGACCTTACGTTTCCGGAACAGTTTTACAATATTCCTACCAATATTGTCTGTGATAATCAAAATCCTTTTATCCCGAAGGTTAAACTAAATTCACCTGACTTAACTGTTGATCTGATTGGCAGGTTGAGTGAAAAAGACCAACTTGAAAGTGCATCAAATTTTAATGCATGGAGACTATTCCTAGGTGTTAATGCAGATGTAAACAACCCCAAAGCATTGCAAACTAATAATAACTACACACCAAGGTGGGGAACTTGGATCTCGGGTTTTAATAAAGATAAAGTACAAGCTGATGATATAGACTTTAGTGTAAATGCACTCAAAATGTATCAAGCCAAAAAACCATATTGTGGTATTGAATTAACTGATGTAATCAATAAATTCAAAGATAACTTTAATGGTAAACAACCATTTAAAGAATATAATGGCATAAACTTGCCTACTAATTTTTGTGATAGTTTTTCGTATACCGCTGATGGTGAAAAAGCCTTGTTTAATGATTCATATGATTCTATTGGCATGTACGTAGCGGGTATCACAAGTAAAGTTGAAATGCTGTGGCCTGATTTAATTAAACAACAAAAGCCTTCAAGTAATGACAACTGGCAGTGTAGTGAAGATTGTATTGATTCTAAATTAAATCTAAAGCATTCATTTTTAAATGACTCGATTGATGGCAGCTTTATTATTGATAAGAACAATAGTGAAATATATTATGAAGTTCGCTATAACCCTATAATTATGCAAAGTTATGCCACCCAAATAATGTCAGATGAAGAGTCCCCAGGCTTCAAATCTAAGTTTTTCTTTCCACAGGGCTCCTGCAACACAGAAGAACCACAAAAGAACGTTTTTCCTTCCATTGTCATTAAATACGCATGGAAAACGATGCAAGCAACTGACATTCAATCAGATTTTTTTGTAATGAAAGGTGTTACAGTTCCCAACAAAACTCAGCCCGTAGATCTTGGGTTGGTTGCAATGCATATTACAACAAAAGAAAATGGTTTTACGACATGGCGCTGGGCAACGTTTGAGCATAATAGCTTAATCAACGAATCTGATTCTAATAATGAAGACTCGCTATTTTATTCGACTAAAGACGCCCCAGCTGGAATGCTAGAAAATAGTTATGGGATCACAACCAATAATATTGAGAAAGTCGATTTTAGTCATGTTATTTCACCAAAACTAACGCGATTAAACGAAATAAATGCTGCAACTAAAAAGATCAATACTTTCATGCAGCAACAACTGTCTAAAAAACGCTCTATCTTTGCAAACTACCAGCTTGTAGGAACACAGTATTATGAGTTAGAAAAACACGCTAGTAAGTATGTCAACAAACCCAACTACAGCAAATTAATAAATAAAGATCTGAGAAATTTAATACTCGAGGCTTATATTACTAACCAGTTGACAGATCCAGCGTGCAAAATAGCAAAAACGACACAAATTGAAAAAATAGTAGAGAAGCAAAAAGTTTTTTATCAATGTGCAAATAACTTAAATACAACACTGATTGGTTGTATGTCTTGTCACAATTCGTATGAAGAATCAGACGGTAAAGGGCCCGTTGACTCTATTTTTTCAATCAAGGAATTCAAAAACAAAATCATTTCAACTAAATAAGGATAAAAATATGTCTAATACCAATACTCCTAGTGATGCTAACAACCTTTTTTGGTTTTTATCTCGTGTACTTAATGACGAAGAGTTCAAAGACAAGTTTAACCAAGCCCCTGATCAGTTTTTAAAACTTGCTGGTTTAAACGATGAGCAACGTGCTGATTTAGAAGAGATTTATAATATAATTTACAAAAGCAAAGAAAGCGGAACTGAATTACCAGAAGAAAAGTTAGCACTATCTTGGCAAAAGCTTATCGATGACAACGAAGCTGCTTACGTAGAATATCTAACCAAAAACTTTACTTGGTAATTTATGTATTTTAGTGCTTTTAGTAATACGCTAAGATCTTTAGTTGCTGATGATTTCAATTGGGAAAATTATCAATCACTTGAGAATCGCTTCCCTAAGTGCGACATACGATATTTAGAAGTAAATCTAAATGCACACACAATGCCAGACATAAGTCTGGCATTTAATTGTGTTGATTTAGAAAAAAATATTGCGATAGTTCCAGAGCAACTCACATCGAGATATAGGGACTTACTTAATCTACCTATAACAATAAGGCCCGCTTTTCTTTGGGTTGAAATCGACAAGTTTTCATTTGAAAAACTGGGATTGCACGCAAGCTTGAACGCTCGCTCACCTTTTTTCAAACTTGATAAGAATATCGAATATCGAACAGCCATAAAATATGAATCTTTGTTGAGTAACACAACTACTCCGAGCAAATTTGTTGAAAGCTTTTATAAAAACCGTTCAAAAAATGAAAGTATTGAACATATTTCATGTTTGCACCGAGATGGAAAAGCAACACTTAAATACCATGTTTTATTAGAGCTTGATTCCTTAGAAGACAGATTAAAACAATATGAATGGCCTGGAGAACATTCAAAACTCCTAAAGGTTATTTCTCATTTAAGTGCAGTATCAACTATTTCAAAAGCACACTTTGATATTTCAGTAAGGGAGAATTTTCTGCTTGAAAAGCTGGGAATTTACCTTTCAATGAAATTAGTAGAGATAGATGAATACACTAAATTAGTGAGTGAAATAATTAAAAGTTATTGCCCGGATAAATTGGATCTCCTTCCTAATTTAATCGAAGAACTAAAATACAGTAACTTTAATAAGTATTGGTTAGATGTAAAAGTCGTAATTGAGGAAGATATCACTGTAAAACTCTATTTCGGGGAGTCAACATCAAAAAATGATTAAATTTACTCTATATGAGTGCACTTAATCTTTATTTTTTAGTGGCCTCTGTTCTAATATTTTTAGTTTAGCATTGATATTGATGGCAGCACTTACATTCCCTTAGTGTTAATTTTACGTAAATT
This sequence comes from Pseudoalteromonas phenolica, assembly GCF_005886345.1. Classification (GTDB taxonomy): domain Bacteria; phylum Pseudomonadota; class Gammaproteobacteria; order Enterobacterales; family Alteromonadaceae; genus Pseudoalteromonas; species Pseudoalteromonas phenolica_A. The sequence continues at coordinate 38,554 of NZ_PNEC01000043.1, read as the reverse complement.
CATTCTTTGTCCATAATTCAACTTTACAATGAAGTCTGGCTTAAATCATAAAGGATTCAACAATGCGTCGTTACGTACATACATTGGTTGCAGGTGCCTTACTTACAGCGTTGTCTGGCTGTGGATTTGGTGACAATGATGACCATGAAATCGATTTTACCCCACCTAAAGAAGAAGTAAGTGAAGGAGATGTTGGCACTGAAGAACCTCAGTCAAACATTGCCATTACAGAAATTTCAACCGGCCCATTAGATGTACTAGAACCAAACAGTACATTTAGAACTTACTACGATGTGCATGTAAAAGGCTTCGACGACATTGACGTTGATGTGCACTTTTATTTAGTGCATGCCGCTGAACTAGATGAGTCTGGTGAAACTGAAGTTGAAATCGACGAAGTACACAAAGTTGGTGCATTAGAACTGGTTAGCGTTCGTGAAGGTGATCACACCTTTGATATCGACATTACTGTACCTAACGACTTAATTGGTGGTCACTACCATGTAGTTGCGCAAATTGACCCACACGATGATCATGCCGAAGATTTAGAAGATGATAACCACCCTTCTGTTGATCACGAACCATTCTCTGAAGGCGACTTTCCGTTCGCTGATATTCAAGTACGTGTACTTGAAAACCACGATTACAAATTACTTGGTGCTGAGTTTGGTCAAGAAGCATTAATCTTAGACGTACCTGATACCCAAGATGGAACAAGCCACCACCACTCAGATTTAGTCGGTTTTATTGAAGCTGACTATGAAGGCGTTGATTTAGGTGACTCGGTTATCACTGCTGAAGTCATGGTAAACGGTAACTGGGTACCAACGCATTTTTGGAATGCTGAAACGCAAGGTTATGAAGATCAAATCTTACATACTTTCACAGCGGGTCTTCACGATGAACACATTGGCTTTGATATCGCGTTAGATGATGAGCTATTAAAGACCATTCATGATGGTTATGACGCTGCACAAGAACAAAACCTACAAGTGCGTTTCACTTTAACTGATACAGGCACTAATGCCGAAACAATCACTGACAATAACGTAATTGAAGCTGAAATCCCGCTTTATTTCTTCAGTGGTGACGAAGATGTAAGTCAAGAGGAAGGCGTTGCACAACGTGGTGGTCCACAATATTCCGTTGGTTTAGCTAACATCAAATTAGAAAAGTCATTTGATAAATCTTACGGTAACAAGTCTAAGTTCAGCGTAGGCGTTGACCTAAATGGCCAATTATTCATTGTCCCAACTGGCGATATTGGTGGCCGAGTAACAGGTGAAGGTACTGTTGAAGCTTACTTCTTTAACGCGAAAAATACGCTATTTAGCATCTCTTATGACGGCAGTGCTTATGTAAGTGGGTTTAACACAGGTTACGCGTCAGAGATGATAATCTTTAACAACGTTGTATTTGAAGATGAGAAGTACACGGCTAAATATGAAAAGTCGTGGGAGAAAAAGTGGGAAGAGAATAAAGTATTAGCACAAGCACGCTTTACTATTGGCCCTGTTCCTATGAGTGTTGAAGCGGGTGTGAATGGTAGCCTTGGCTTCGAATTAACGGTTGGCTATAACGCTGAACTATATGCTGAAGGTGACTTATTCCATGTTGACTTTGGTGCATTTGGTCGTGGCGGTATTGACTTAGCTCTGGTTTCTGCGGGTGTTCAAGCAATACTAACTCTAATCGACAATACTTTCGCTCTAGAGTCTAATGCTGGCTTTGCGTTAGTAAGCTCAGGTAATAAGAACCCACATATCTATTATGGTATTGAGCTTAAAAATGACTTAGACGTTATCTCTGGTAAGTTTGGCTTATACGCTAAAACTGTCGGTGTTAAATGGTGTAAGAAATGGGGTATTCCTTACCCGTGTGGTAAGAAAGAAACCAAATATGACCTATGGTTATACCAAACTAAGAGTGTTTACAATAAATCTTGGACACTTTACTCAAAAGAGGACGAAATCGAATTATGATAAGTTCGTTTCGTAAATCTTTGCTTGCCACGCCAGTTTTGGCGCTGGCAAGCGCACAAGCTTATGCCCAATGTCAGACACAGTTTAATTTCGACATTAAAACTTATACGTCTTTTGACTACAGTAAACTCAACAGTGCTGCGCAAACTACACAAGTAGACTTGCAAGGTGTGCTATCTGTTAAGCCTGCAGTTAAAGGAGAAGACAAAAATTGGTGGGCAGTTAAAGCCGACCAAGTAAAAATTGTTCAGGGTATTACTCAAGTCCCTGCGCCTAGTTATCAAACAGCTTTTGCCTTTAAACTTAACGAGCATGGTCTGATCAGCGACTTTCATTTCACTGATAGGCTAGATGACCAAACTCAGCAAAAGCTAAAAGGTTTAGCATATTACTTACAATATCAGACTAGATTAGCTGATATAAAACCAGAGCAAGATACGCTGGGAACTTACAAAGCTGATTATAAGCTAACTGATAGCAAAATCAGTTTTACTAAAACGCGATACGAATTAGATAAAGATGTGGCACTTAATTCTTTCAATCAAGTAGACATCTTACATTCAGAGCACACCGTTGAGCCATCAAGCTGCTTTATGACTCTACGAGAAGGTAGCGAAGAGCTAGATTTAGTCGGTCAAGATTTAACGTTTCATTCAAAGCAGCGTTATTTAATTACCCAGTTAAAAACGCCTGTAGCGACTGATTTATTTAATATGCATGTCGACTTAGAGCAATGGCAGACACAAGCTATTGAGCTGACTGAAGATGAAAAAGCACGCTTAGCTGCCGAACTGAAAGCATTTTTAACGCAGCAAGATATTACTCAAATCGACGCATATACATTGTCGTTATTACTAAAAAAATACGACGCAGTTTTAGGCACGTTACGAGATGTGTTTGTTACGCAATTATTGAGCGACAATGCGCAAATGCGTTTATTTAATGCATTAGGCCAGCTCGATACCGAAGCGAGCCAACTACTGTTAAGCAATTTATTGGTTGATACCGAAAAGCTACCTGTAACGCAATTTAGAGCACTACGAGCTCTAACTCAGGGTGAAACTGCACTGACACAACAAGCGACCGATACTTTGTTATTGTTGCTCAACGATGGCTTTTTAAGTCTTGATAGTGAAGTGCAATCAAGCTTTTATATGACGCTGGGTATTTTACTTAATAACCGTGCTGACTCGCCGGCTGCCCAGCAATTAGCCCAAGCGATTACTGAGCAAATCACTTTAGGTGAAAATGAAGCTAAAACTGCTGATTTGATTACCGCTTTAGGTAATAGCAGAGATGAGCAGCATGTTGCGCTTATCGAGGAGCATCTAACTGATGTAAGCCCTCGAATTGAGAAAGCGTCTATCAGAGCATTGGGCATGATGCAAAGCGAAGAAGCATACAGCAACCTCGAAAAGCATTTTAGCAAACATTCAGGCCGCAATACCAAAGCCCTTGTCACAGCACTCGGTAATTACCAAATGCAGCCTAAAACCAGTGATTCGGTGCTAAACATTGCTGTAAATGATGACGATGACAATGTTAGGTACGCAGCAATCAATGCATTGGCAAAGCAAGAAAATCAAAAAGGCATTAAACAAACGCTTAGAATGGCTTTAAAAACTGAAAAATCTAAACGTAACTTTAAAGCAATCATTAAGCTACTGCACAAAAAAGACTAAAAAAGGCGCTAAGGCGCCCTTTTTTAATCTTTTATATTCAGCCGGTACCCACATTTATTTTTTGCATGTAATCCGCGAGTATTTTTGATTCTGGGCCTTTTGTACATAAAACATCAAAAACACCTTTTTGGTCGTTTGCACTTCTTTGCTGCCCGAGTTTTAGCTTACCCTCAATGCTTAATACCTCGACTTCTATACCTAAAATCGCTCGAGACAAACGTGTGTTAAATTCATGATTGTATATCTCGGTTTGGTTAAATAAGCCGGCTTCGTATTTTTCAACTGTTTTATTCACAACATTCAATGTCTCATATTCGTCTAAAAGTTTTACTCTGCCTTTTACGTGCACCGCTGCGTAATTCCAAGTCGGCACAGCTGGGCCTTGCTTATACCAGGTCGGTGAGATATAAGCATGAGGACCTGAGAAGATAATCATCACTTCTTGCTCATCAAGGGTTTTCCAATGCTTATTGGCTCTGGCTAAATGCGTAAATAGTTTAAACTCCCCTTTTGAGTTTTGATCCACAATAAAAGGTAAGTGTGAGGCATTCAGACAGGGAGAAATTACACAAGCAAAACCAAATGCTTCTATAAACTCAATAGCAAGATGACTGGGCATTTGTTGATTTTTAGGTATGTACATAGCTCGACTCCAAATTGACGTGTTAACAAGCTTACCCAAGTCTGGCCCTATGGTATTCAACCAAAAAACAAATTATAACTAGACCAGATATATTTAATAATCTGGATTAATAAACTGAATAAGTACCATGCGCTTAGCGTGAGTAAGGGGATAACGCTAACGTTAAGTCTGAAATAAAAAAGGCCCAGTATGTTCATGACATACTGGGCCTTGCTTCTGGGGGGTTAGTTCACAAAGTTAAAGTTTTTTTATCGACAACCTGGTGTGTTGTAATCAACCACAATTGAAGCTCCTTTGGCGTTACCCGATACTTTCAGGTAGCCCCAATATTGGCTTTGGTTGTTGATATAAATACACTCACCATTGCCGCTATTGGTAGAAGAAGCATCTACATTTGTGCTGGTAGGCCAGCCTTGGTTGCTATATTCAAGGCTTAAATCGCCCGAGCCATTGGCGGTTGTGATTGCGATACTGTTTTGGGCGCTTACATCTTCTAAGCTTAACCAGATTGTGTCTTGCTCAGCCAAACATCTCACTTGACCGTCATATAAACGACCACCTGTTACAGGACCACTTGTCGCACACGCATCTGGTACATTGAAGCCTGAACCCGCGTTGAAGCTCGCCATAATCGACGTATTAAAGCTGTTGTAACCATAAACCATCACATGATAGGTCCCAGCTTGAACATTACTGATTTCACATATTTCATCATTGCCACCAATATAAGGACGACAGTCATAATCAGACATGGTTGGCTCTGCACCAAACTTCACGTACAGATCGGCATCTCCAGTACCACCGTTTAAAGCAAAGTTTAGATTACTTGCACCTGCAGGTACCACAAACGTGAATTTCAATACGCTGTCTTGCGCGCCAGAAATGGCCTTTGATTCACCATTTTTCAATTGGTTGGTCGGCGTCGTATCACCTAAAATAGTTGCTGTTGTTGACTCAGTTCTGCTCGCACCTTCTGTATCAGTAGCAGTGAGTGTCACTGTATATTCACCTGCCTGCGCATAGCTATGTGCAGGGTTCGCTTCAGAGCTTGATGTGCCATCACCAAAGTTCCATGTATAACTTGCAATGCTGCTTTCTTTATCAAATGAGCCTTGGCTAGAGAAGTTAATTAGCTCAGCTTTGTTCGCCGTATAAGGGCCGTTAATCGCCACGACTGGCGCCTCATTCACTGTACCGCCGCCATTGGCTAGTTGCTGTGTCCATTGGGTAAATTCAGCATCGTAATCAACTGCCCAATTGTTCAAACGTGCTTTATACGCCGCCCAATCACCTGTGCGTGTTGAGTTAAGCATCAACTTTACTTCATCTAAATGACGCTCAAACATAAAGCGAACAGCCAAATAGCCCCAACGATAAATACGGTCTTGATCAAAGCCATCATAGGTGGTGTTAAAGATTGTACCTAACGTGTAAGTTGAGCCATCTTTAATGGTATCAATTGCTGCTTGGTTGTTATCTTCATTGGCAATATATTCAGCAACGCCTTCACTCCACCATACAATGGCCTCTGTTGGTGCATTAAAGTCACCATACAAATCGAATCGTCCATCAAGGTAATGTACATATTCATGCTCTAAGTTCCACACATAGTGATCAGGGTTCGCATAACTGGCTTCGTACGCAATAAAGTTTGGCACATTACCTGGTTTCGAAGGATCGCCCTCTAAATACATGCCGCCATTATTAGTGTTGATGCCGAAAATTGGTCCCCCATATTTGCCGTAGTCAGTGCTTGAATCAAAAATATTGACTTGCAATTGAGCATTATTGTCATCAGCTACAGGGATATTATTAGTATCTAGCTTGGTATGAAAATAGCCTTCTTCATAACCCATTTTGCTACACGCGGCTTGATGCTGAGCCGTTGTCATATTCTGTGAGCGAATTTTAATTGTGCTACTACAAATATAAGTTTGCGAAAGAACTTGGTTTTCTAACTGTTCGCCGTAATTACAAATGCCATAGTCATTACAATTACCGTAATAACTGGCCGTATCAGCTGCACCTAACCAAGCTACATCACCAAAGCCGACCATTTCATAACGACTGAAAATGTCTTTAAGCCCTGCATCAACTGAACTCTGAATGGCTGTATCTGAATATTTTTTAAGGCGGCCTAATTCTCGTGCTGCATTAGCCAACATAAACTCAGCGCTTGAATCAATCATATAATTGCTGGTTGAAAATTTTCTTAGCGCTGCAACAAGGTCGGTTTGAGTACCAATTTTTGCTTTAAATTCGTTGTTCCATTGACCACGGAAAAGTAGAGTAAATACATTATTTACTGCATTTCGCATATTCCACTTTGTTGCATAACTCTCGTTCCAACGATTAAGCCACTGTGTAATGATTGGTAAATATACGTCTTGCTGTTCTGAGCTGTCCATTGTAATGATGACTTCAGATAAGGTCTGACCATGCGCATCATTGTCGTCGTAGAAGTGGCTGTTATTTGCAAAGGCATCAATCGCGCCTTTTACTGCTGGCGTGACCCAAGTCGCGAATGTGACTTGATCGTTATAAAACTCTGCAAAATAACCCGCTCGCAAGAACAAGAACATGGCTTCAATATTTGCATCACCACCACCTTGATAGTTTTGGCTTAGAGTTTTTACGTGATTTGCCACTGCATACATATTGTTCGAGTCAAATGCAGCTGCTTGAATATTACTCGATGCTGAGAATAATTCGTTTACACATTGCACACCTTGAGACTTAATTTCATTGATTAAAGTCGTACTATTAGTGGTTGCCAATGCATTAACATTACACACTGCCGCTGCCTGTACATTCGCCATTGAGAATGCACTCATTTGTATCATGACTGGTTGTTCAGCATAGTGAGATTCTGCCGTAGGCGCATTTTCAACAGGTGTTTCATTTTCTACACCATGGTGATGATGGTGGTGATTATGATGGTGTTCAGTGCTGATGGTATTTGTTTGCTGCATTTGCGGTGCTGTCATTGCAAATGCAGTTATGCCATAAAATGAGCCAGCTACCAGTACTGCAAGTTTTTTTATTTTCATTTCTCTTCCTTACTTGTTGTTTTTTATTTGAACAAATCGCTCAAACGCCAAACATTAAAGCAGCACATTAACAAGAATGCAATATATTGTATGCAATTTATACTTATAAGAACAATATATTTACAATATATGTGGTTTTTTAATTTATCTCGATAGGCTTTTAATTAGTTGGAAAACATAGATAAAAAGAGGCTGTGCCTCTTTTATAACGCTTGCTGAAAATTTAAATCTCGTTTAGCAAAGTTGTGAATCAGTGCAAAGACCTGTTGTCACACACCATCCACGGGAGGTAGTGACGCCACCAGCTACTTAAGGAGTGGCTGCTAGACCAAGCTGTTTATCTGCTAAAGGTTGTTGAAGTGTTTTAAGGTTTTTCTTTTTAAGTGAAAGTTTCATCGTTCTTCTCCTTAGATAGTAGATGAAACATTAAGTTAACATTCAGATGCAAAAAGCAACAGAAGACAATTAGATTGAATAAATATCAAACACCTTAAAAACTATCCAGAATTGAATGTGCAGTTGCGCTCTATCAGGCTTTTAGTAATTTAATCTCTATTTTTAAACCACCTAATTCACTATGAGAGGCGTTAATTTCACCGCCGTGCGCTTCAACCACTTTTTCACAAATAGATAACCCGAGTCCAGACCCGCCTAAATCACGACTTCGGGACTTGTCACAGCGGAATAAGCGTTCAAATAAATGGGGTAAATCTTGGTCAGATACACCCGGGCTTGAATCTGAGAATGATAGGATCACAGCCTCTTCTGTTTCTGAAAGTGCAAAACAAACCTCGCCAGGCTTATCTGTATAGTGGATAGAATTTCGACTCAGATTGGCAACCACTTGATGTAACCTTGCCGAGTCTATTTCAAGTAATACCTTATCGATAGGTGACTTTTTCACTTCAAGATGTAAATCATGGTCGCAAAGCACATCTTCGATTTGCCCTGCTAAGTCATCGAATAACTCACTCGCATCATGCGTTTCTAAATTTAAGTTAAATGTACCTGTATCAGCCTGAGCAAGCTCATAAATATCTGAAATAAGTAAGTTTAAATTATCAAGTCTTTGATTTAGTATTTTGTAAGTGGCTTGAGGGTCTGATACTAGGTTATGCTCCAGCGCCTCCAAATGAAGCTTTAAAACTGCAAGCGGCGTTCGTAATTCGTGAGACACATCAGCAAGCAGTTGCTTTTTAAGCTCTAAGGCTTGATTTAAATGCTTAGCTTCTTGCTCTAGCCTAGCCCGGCGCTGACGGGTAAAAACCAAAACAAACAAAATGATAAACAACAACACAGCAACAATAGAGAAGCCAATATACCGCGTAAGTGTTTGCTCCGCTTTCAATAAGGCCTGCTCTGCTCTTGCTTGCTTTAACTCGAGCTGGCCAGTTACATATTCTGATTCAGATGCTAAAACGAGGGTTTTCAGACTTCCCTGCTCTTTCATCTTATTTTTGTAGGCCAAGTGCATTTGGTTTTGTGCTTCAAATGCGCCTTCTAAATCACCTTTCCCTTGTAATGCTTGCGCTAGAAAACTGTAATGTTTCGCTATGTCTTTATTTTTGAGTGGCTCAGTTATTAAAAGCTGTCGGTGTGCCTGCTCATACAATGCATTCTGCAAATAGGTATCAATCAATAGATAACTTGCTCTTGCGTAAGCATTTACATTTTTAGTTATATCCAACTGCGTAATAATTGTTTCAAGTGTGTCTTGGGCTATTTGAAGTTTACCTTCGCGTAGATACATTTCACTGATATAAGTTTGCGTATCTAAAACAGCAAGAGGGATATCTAGCTCAGCCAAAATAGCTAAAGACAGCTTAAAATGTTCAGCAGCTCGTCCAAATTGTTTTAGCGCGACTTTCTGCTCGCCCATCCTTCTTAGCGTGACAGCTTGATCTTGTTTACCATTAAGTCGTTTATCTATGTCCTGGACTTTATTGAAATAATCGTAACTTTTTGCATGTTCCCCAAGCGCAGCATAACTTTCAGCTAGCCCCCAAAACGTGTCGTTCATCCAAAACTCTTGAGACTTTTGCGGCAAATATGGAATTTTCTGCAGTTGCTGTAACTGGATCTCTAGTGACTTTTCAATTAAGTCTAAACTGGTGTAAATAGCACTTTTCTGCCGTGCAACCGCCATTTCAAGTTGCACATTTTCCGCTTTAACAGCCGCCTCAAATGAAGCATCTAACGCGATCACAGCATCGGAGTATTTATTTAACTGTTGATAAGCATGAGCCAAAAACCGATTAGAATGAGATGATAAAGTATGTAATTCAGCTTGTTCAAAGAAGTTCGAAGCAGCAATTAAGTAAGGTATTGCCTCGAAGTGATTACCCCGGGTGATCGCCATATTACCGCGAGAGAGGTTCAACTTACCTGAGTACTCTAAGCTTTCAAATGACTCAAGTAAGGTTTCTAATCTCGCTAAATAAGTGACTGTTTGTTCAAAACACCCTTCTCGGATGCACACAAGCCCTGCTCTATGAAGCACATATGCGGTTTGCATTTGTGTCAACTGTCTAGTTTTAAGCAAATCATCCGCTTTTTTGAGCAAAACCTGTCGCTCTTCAGATGACTTCAAGCTTTCTGCTTGCACTTTAAATTCATCAAATTCAACGTTAACAGAGCCGATAGCTGCCACACTAAAAAGTGCAAAAAACACAAAAACAAAAATTATCATACACTAGATTAAACACTTGATTAACAACTAGAAGAAAGTCTAGTGCGTAATGCGAAACGATTCCAACTAAAGTCTAATTCAACTACAGTCTAATTCAACCGCACACGAATGAGTCATATAGACTCACACCAAGCAAAGTCAAAATGACTCCAATCTTATAAAAATAAAAGTTAAAACCATTAATATCAACAAGATAAAAGTTGGCATCAATGTTGATTTATATAACTCGTCGCGTTTAATTAAGAGTAAGCTTTATGCAATCTAAAGTCCTATCAGAGCAACCCCTTTATCAATACTGCTTAAAATTCGGCAGTCGTGCCATGGTGATTTTGTTATTGCTGACGGTCAGCTCGCTCATTATTAGCTTTTCAATCGCTGAACACTTCTCTTTACCAGTTCAGGTTGCTAGCCATATCGCAACAATCATTTTTAGCGCGTTATTCAAAATAGCTTATGTGGTTCGCTGTATCGGCGCTTATCACTTAGGTCACACTAGTTTTTAATCTTGAGGAAAGTCATGTTAACCAAACAGCACATAGATATAGTTAAAAGTACGTCTGTCATTATTGAACAAGGTGGCAGTGCCATCACAGAGCATTTCTATAATCGTATGTTTAGAGAGAACCCTGAACTTAAACACATTTTCAACATGAGTAACCAGCATACAGGTCGTCAAAAGGTCGCGTTATTTGAAGCTATACTGGCCTATGCAAAAAACATAGATAACTTGAGTGCATTAAAAAGTGCGGTAGAGCGCATTGCAAACAAACACACTAGCTTTCACATTCAAGCGCATCACTATGACATTGTTGGTCTGCATTTAATTGAGACATTTAGGGAATTATTAGGCGCAGACTTTACAACAGAAATAGAAGACGCTTGGACCACTGCTTATGGCGTACTCGCTGGTATCTTTATCAATAAAGAAAACTCAATTTATGCTGAAAACGCCAATAAACTTGGAGGTTGGCAAGGCAAACGTGCATTTAGACTCGCCAGTAAAACGCCTGAATCAAAATTGGTTACCAGTTTTGTGTTTATTCCTGTCGATGAACAAGCGGTTGCAGACTTTAAACCCGGCCAATACTTAGGTATTGAAATCAGCAATGAACAATTTGAACATACTGAAATACGTCAATACTCGTTATCAGATAAACCTAATGGACGCAGCTATCGCATCTCGGTAAAGCGAGAGTTGGGTGAGCATAATGGTATTGTTTCAAACTTCCTGCACGATCATTTAAATGTTGGTGATGTTGTTGACTTACATGCCCCCGTTGGAGATTTCTATTTTACAGATAAACAATCTCCGGTTGTGCTTATTTCTGCTGGAGTTGGCATCACACCAATGCAATCTATGCTTGAATTTAAGTCCGATATTAAATACCCGCATCCTGTGACATTCTTACATGCCTGTGAAAACCAAGAACAACATTCGTTTGCACTGCAAACTGCAACTTTATGTGAGCAAAACCAATGGTCGCACCATACTTGGTTAAGAGAAACGAAACAGTCTCAATTACTGGAAAATCAATCAACTGGCTTGATTGATTTTTCGCAAATCGAACTGCCAAAGCAAACAGGTCACTTTTATCTCTGTGGGCCGATTGGATTTATGAAATTTGCTAAAACCGAATTAGAAAACCTAGGTGTTTGCAGTAGTCGAATTCACTACGAGGTATTCGGCCCGCACGCACAACTTTAACTTTTCCCCATTCTAACAACGCAACCGAATTGATCACACATGTTACTTCGGTTGCCTCTAGCCTCTAGCCTCTAACTAATACTATTTGCTCATTTTAAATGACTATACTAGTACTTTTTTGCAAACCCTGATATTAATACTACTACTTTAGTAATTTAAAAAAACAGACTAATACTTTTTAAGTATTCCCAAGGATGTAACTGGGTCAGTTTTCCAAAACTTTGGGGTGCAATATGCATTTATTCGAACCTGATACAACCAATACATCAAATGGTGCTCGTCCTCTGGTATTTTACGTCATCATCACATGCGTTCTTTTTCTCATTACTTTTTTTAGCTTTCCTTCAAAAGCAATCACCTTGATGTCTGGTTAGTTAGATAAGCATTTGAAGTCATATAACTATGGCAGCAAAGCCGATGACCGCTGGGTGATGCCATCAGCTCAAGAACAACACACGTTCGAGCAAATGTTTGATGCCTTTTATCAACAAAACTGGCCGCTTGCAGAAGAATATGCCCAACAAATTGATTACCTAGTTATTCAATTTTCAGATGTAGTTACGGGTAATACTTACTACTTATTGCAAGAGAAAAACCAATTGCCAAGTGCCTATTTTAAAGGTGGTGGTACTTATGTGCTTAACCCAAATGGCTTAAATGCGGTACTTCAAGCACCTCACCCAAAGCGCGACTCTTTCACAGGTACGCAATCAATTGACGCTTTCTTACACACACAGAGCAAGTTACTAATGCTTGCAGGGACACGCCGTGACAGCAGTCATGATATCAGCGAATGCACAGGCACAAATTACTCTGCAAGCGACGTTGCGCACCAAACCGAGTCATATTTTCAAGTCGCCCACAAACAAGCTAGCAACTACGATGACACGACCCTATTTATTCAATATCACGGTTTTGGCTCTACCACTCGTGCCAAATTACAATCTCAATGTGGTACCGATAACGATCTCATGCTTAATTTAAGTGAGGGTGTGCGTTATGCAACCAATGACGATGAACACAGTATTATGCAACTGCTCAGAAAAAACGTCGAAGCGGGTGGCAAAATTAAAGCCTGTGTTTATGGTAACGATACTAAAAGCCTGGGTGGTACGTGGAATGTGCAAGGTCGCCATTCAAATGGCTCTGTTGATAGTTGCCATAAAAGCGCAGATGCTTCTGCAAAACGCTTTATTCACCTAGAGCAAAGCTATGGTGTCAGAAAATATCACCGTGACGCAATGGCTGAACACTTAAAACAAGCATTGACTCAGTACTTTCAATAAACTTTTATTTGAAGAAGATCCCCCAAACAAAACGGCGAGCTAGTACTCGCCGTTTTTATTATTGATGCCTTCTTGCTAATTCCTGTTTAATATATAGGTAAATTAAATTTAAAGTATTAGCTTTATTTTCAAGCTTACAGAAACCAGCTATACCATACGCAAGGATCATAAGTGGATTTAGTGTTACAAGAACAACAACAAAATACTATCGAGCAAGCAAAATCACTCCTGAAAAAAGGTTGTTATAAACAGGCAAAACTATTTTGCGAAAGTAATTGGGGACCTATTAATTCATGGATAAAAGAAGAGCAACTAAGAATATCTAGCACAATATATGCTCATTTAGGCGGAGATCGTAACTCAGATGCTATTACCCTAAGGCTCTATCGTAGTCATAAGTCTTCACCTAAAGTATTGTTCGACTATTGGTATTATAAGCTTAACAACTTTGGCAGCATATTAGCCCAAGAGTTATTTGATAAAACTAAAGCTTTAATCATTAATACAGAATACACCGAAGACGTAATTGCTTTTGAAGCAATTTTAAAGGCCCAGTTTAATGATTTTGACCGAGCAGAAGAGCTTCTTTCCAATGCTCAAACACAATCAGACAATAAAATTTGGTTTGAGACCATCAGAATCCGAAATCTTATTTCACAAGATAACTTTGAGGCTGCATTTGACTTAGCTTCGGAGCTATATGAGTCCTCTCCTAGGATCAGTACTCTACGTGCTTATTTCAATGCTAAACAACAGGTGAAAGGGCTAAGGCAAGCTACCTCTTTTCTATTAAATGAATTACCTAAGTACGAATCTGCGAGTCTTTGGCTTGAGTGTGCAAGCTCCTTGGCGGATTTGTTGGATTGGGAAAACTGTAACTATGCTTTATCACAATATGAATCTTTGAAGTTTGATGATGACAAACAATCGCGAAAAACGTTCAATGTATTGAAGGGGCAATGCCTCTTAAATCAAGGAAAACTAGCTGAGGGGAAGGCACTTCTTGAAAAGAGTAAACTTTTTTATTGGCAAAAAGTATGTGAGAACATTGATAGTTTTGATGATATCACCTCAAAAATAAACTCAGCAATTAAAAAACTTGACGTTCCATTTATCAAGCAAAAACACCTCACTTGTGCACCCACATCAATGTCTGCTATATGCCACTTTTATGGTATACCGATTGACTCTCAAGCTATAGCAGATGAAATCTGTTTTGATGGAACGCATAGCACTAAAGAAAGGCAATGGTTAAGAAACAATGGCTTTGATTTTGTCGAGTTTGAATTAGAAAAATCTATTTTAGTAAACTTAATAGATTGTAATATTCCGTTTGCACTCGTCACTACAGATGGCTTTAATGCTCACATGCAAGTCGTAATGGGTTATAACTTACGACACGGTACTATGTTTATCATGGATCCTAGTAGTACCGCAATGCAAGAGATGCTCATACAAGAAACCATAGAAAAAGAAGTATTTAATGGCGCAAGGTGCATAGCATTTGTTCCAAATGAAAAGAAAGATTCTCTTAGCTTCATTCAAACTACATGTAGTCACTTATTTCCAATCTATGACAAGTATGAACTAGCCAAAATTGCAAACAATACAGATGAGATGCTGAGTGCTGTTGATGAAATGAGTGCTTTATCTAACGATCATCGACTCACTTTAGTTGCCAAAAGAAGCCTTGCTTGTTTTTATAACGATCTTTTGGAAATCCAGAAAACAACAGAGCAATTATTAGAGATTGCACCTCATGAGACAGTTCTACTTAACTCAAAATATTACTATATCCGTGACTTACAAAGTCGTCAGGAGGCCATTAATTGGCTTAGTAGCAATTTAAAAGATCAGTTTAATCTGACTTTAAGTGAAGTTTTATTTAATGAACTCAGCAAAACAAATGAACAGCCAATCCTGTTAGCAGAACAACTCAAAATACTTAAACGATATGGTTATAAAAGCCCTTCAGTATTTAACACGCTTGGCCAATATTATTGGCAAAAGCAGGCATTCCAAAAAGCCAATGATTGCTTTTTTATTAGCCATAATATGGATGATACCGATACTGAATATGTTGAAAGCTATTTCAAAACAGCCAATATTTTAGGAAAATCGCAACTAGCCATTGAGTGGCTGCAAAAAAGAGTCAATAAGTATCAGTCACAATCCCCTTTGCCATCAATCTCTCTATATAGATCCATGTGTACATTAAATAGAGAACAAGAAGGTATTAAAGTACTAAAATCATCTTTGATACTACACCCCAGTGACACCCAGCTTATAAGTACTTTAGCTAACGCCTTGGCAGATATAGGTGATTTAGAATCTCTAAGAAAATTGCTTAATAACAAAAAAGAATTTCTTTCAAAAACCGTATACCTAAATTTAAAAGCACGACTTTATGAAATGCAAGGGCTATTAGAAAAAGCATCTTCTTGCTTTAAAGAAATCTTTATTGATACACCATTATTGTTTTCTGCCGCCAATAACTATTTCAGAAGCTTAAATAAACTAGGAAGACAAGAAAAGTTAAACTCTGAGCTAGAGTTACTCATATCAAAATATTCAGAGGTTCCTGATGTTTACTTTTACTTAACTGATTGGCACTCAAGTCCATCCTATCTGAAACTTCAATTGGAACGAATTTTATTAAAGAGACCAGAAAACTGGCATTTAAGAAAGACTTTAATTAATACTCTTGTTGAGTTAAATGACTATAAAGAAGCCCTTGAGCAAGCAAAAACAGCAAATGATATGTTAAACGGCTCTTATCAAGAAGCGCAGCTTGCTAGATGTTATTTCTTTAATGAAGACTTTCCTAGTGCTATCCAGCTTGCAAAAAAGGTGCTTACGAAAGATGTAGACAATGAAACAGCACTTTGGATATTAGATGTCACAGCAACCAGTATCGAATTAAAAGAAGAACATCTAGACTTTGTTAAAAGTGAGCTTTCAAATCAACACTCTATGGAAACGGGTATCTGGCACTATTGGAATGAAGCCCAAAATATCGCAGCCAAATGTGATTTAGAAGACTTTATTAATACTTTACTTAATGACTATTCGAACGACTGGTCTACCTACTGTATTGCTAGCCAGTTCTATAGTAAATTCAATGATGCAGACAAAGCATTTGAAGTTTTAAATCTTGGTCAATTAAAGCTACCTCTTGTTCCTCGACTTTACACTGAACAAGCTGATTTAGAATTAGCTGAAGGAAATATTGACGCTGCAATCGAGAGTAACATTAAAGCGCTTTCAATCAACCCAGCTTGGGATAGGGTGTCAAAAAATTTAGCAGATTTATATGAAAAACAAGGCAAAATTGAACTCGCCTTTGAAGTAATAAAAAATGGTCTTAAGCATAATGGACAAGATGGGATCCTCCATGGTTTCTATGCTGACTACGCTTACAAACTAGGCTTTACAGAAGATGCGCACAGTCACCTAATTACGGCTATCAGACTTCATACTAACTATACTTGGGCATGGGGAATGCTCAAGAAAACATCTGTAGAGCTTGGGTATCATGATCGTTTGGCTGAGCTCGCATCAGAATTGATCCAATCTCAGCCTCATATTGCTGCAAGTTGGCGTTTTGCAGCTTATGCTACTAATCAAATCTCTGAAAAAGAAAATTATTTGAAGCAAGGTTTAGAACATGATCCAATGAATGAAGAAAGTCTTAAGCAGCTAGCGGACTTATTAACAAACAATGGACGATTCAACGACGCAATCAAGTTACTTGAAAGTACCCCTTGGGGAGAGCAATTACCTCTCACTTTAGCTGAATCTAAAGCTGACTTTTTAGCTCAAACAGGAAAACAAGAGCTTGCTGCACAGACACTTTGGAACGCAATAAAAAACCAAGCTGATCATAACAAAACTTGGCAAAGGATTTATGAACTGTATCGTAGTTTTTTAACTTTAGATAAAAGCTATGAGCACAAAATAATCAAAGCAGCTAATAGACAAATAGAATTAAACCCTCACTCGCCTGAGCATTTATGTGTTGCTGCCGAGCAAATATTAGAGTTTGGTGATGCAAGCAAGGCCACAACCCTATTAGAAAGAGCTTATAAATTAGCTCCAAGCGATGAATACATTGTGCTTACTTATATTGATAGATTAATTGATTTATCAGAATTTGAAGTCGCATTACATTGCCTTGAAAACTACGAACAGTTCTCAATTGTCAGCTTTGCTCTGGCAAGAAAAGTAAATGTCCTTTGTCAACTAGGTCAAATTGAATATGCGAGAAAAACATTCGAACAATTAACCAATACTGACTGTGAGATGTATGGCACTATCCAACACGCCTTTAATGCTTTGAGTAAACATACTGATAAACTTCAGCTCATCGATGTATTAGAATCATCATTGACCCAATGCTCTCAAATGCAAGCTTATTTCTGGGCTGACAAATTTATCGAGTCTTACCCTTCTAAAGTAGTGGATACACTTTTAGAAAAAATGCAAAAAATCAGCTCTGATAAGATTTGGTCTGGCGCATTTTGTGGTTTAGTTGATTATTGGCAAGACAAAAACACTGTGCCAGACATCAAACTTATCGAACTGCACAAACATAGAATACATCAAGACGGTACATTAATTGGTCGTATTATAGATTTATATATGCAGCGCCAACACTATTATAATGTTGCTGCACTTATGAATGACTTATCCGATCGCAGTATCGTCCCAATGTCCTGTTTATATCAATATGCTATTTGTTTGTTAATGCTTGGCAAACATGCAGATGCCACGATCATATTAGAAGAAGCCAAAGATACAACTCCTGATCATACACTTCACAATCTACTTGTTTGGCAGCACGCAATGGAATGGATAAATACAAAGAAAATTTACCCGGAAGAATTTAACTTTATTGATAAAAATGAGCTTATAGAATCTGAGCTTCACATTCTTAAATGCTTAGAGCTCATGTCTTCTTTATATCAATTCGCTGGAACTCCTTATATTGGAGATGTTCAAAATGACTTAAAGCGACTCAAAAAGAGCTATAAAAAAGTAAAAGGCCTAGCTTCTAACGATTTTATACATCAATCGTTTTTAGAGGGAATAAAGCAACTCATACATACGAATAGTTTTTTCGATAGATTAAAACTTGCTTGGCTTACGTTTTAAATAAATAAGATGTTCAACGGCGAGCTAGCACTCGCCGTTTTTTTATTTGTAAACAAGCATTTCAATTCAGTAGTCACCAATCAACAACTCTGATAGCTTAAATAATGGACTCCACCTAAATCGAATAATTGAGGAATCACTATGTTTATAAGGAAAGCCATTAATATTGCCATTACGAGTAGTTTGATACTGGTCGCAGGCACGCTTAGCCAACCAACCCATGCTGCTGACACAATCGAACAACATATTCAAAAAAGCATTGTTATTGCAGGAGAAGCTCAACCTAAGACGACCTTAATTCAGAGAATGGCTGCCGAGAATGTACCGGGCTTGAGCATCGCGGTATTAAAAAATGGTGAGATTGTGTGGGCTAAAGGTTTTGGCATTGCGAACAGTAAGACCAAACTACCTGTAAATGAACATACCCTATTTCAGGCGGGATCAATTAGTAAGCCCATCGGTGCATTAGCTGCTTTAAAATTAGTTGAACAAGGTAAGCTGTCTTTAGACGAAGATGTAAACAAATAATCAATTAACAGGTGCTAAGCTATCTAAAGAAACGCCTGTCACTCTTAGACAGCTACTCACTCATACCGCAGGGCTATCAGTGCACGGGTTTCCTGGCTATGCAACAGGTAATAAAATTCCCTCAACTATCGATGTACTAAACGGCCAAGGCAATACTGCTAAAGTTGAAGTTGTGTTAACGCCTGGTTCTGAATGGCGTTATTCTGGAGGTGGCTACACGGTTATGCAGTTACTGGTTGAGCAAATTAGCGGACAGACATTTGCTGACTTCACCGATAAAAACATTCTTAAACCTATGGGCATGCTGAACAGCACCTTTGCGCATAAATTACCAAATAATCTCAAGCAACGAGCCAGTGCGGCATTTAATGCTGAAGGCAAAATGTATTCAGCTGTATTCAATGATTACCCTGAAAAACCTGCAGCTGGGCTTTGGACAACCCCGACCGACATCTTAAGGTATGCCTCTCATATGCAAGCCATCATGCAAGGCAAAAAAGACGGCATTTTGCAAAAAGAAACCGTCACTGCCATGTTCACCAAGCATAAAAATAATTGGGGACTGGGCCCTGAGTTAATGGATATAAAAGGGCAATTGGCATTCGGCCATGGAGGAAAGAATCTTGGCTTCACAAATGATTTTAAAGCCATGGTAAATCAAGGGGATGCTTTTGTTGTGATGTCGAATGGTGACAACGCTAATACGCTGAACAATGAAATTATGACGACATTATCTAAGCATTATGATGTCGCATTTTTAGAGCAAACTGTCATTCAATCTATCACACTTAACACCCAGCAATTAGACGCCTATAAAGGCGAGTATCTGCTACTCACTGACATTGGTTATAACGGCGATTTTATCTCTAAAATTAGTGTGAATGATGGCAAAGTGACAATTCAGAACCCGGGTGATCCAGTACCGTCTCGACTCGTACCAGAAAACACCGCCAAGTTTATCAGTGCAGTTTCTGGCAATGAGTTTGTCTTTAAATTTGAAGGCAAAAAAGTGACGGGATTGACCGTGGCTGGTCAGTTTGAATTACAAAAAATAAAATAAAGAAATTAAGTAAAAAAACACAAAAAAGTGCTTACTAGAGAGTAAGCACTTTGGTCTAAGTGAATTTTAATCGGGAAACTTTTGTTTAGTTTGCTAAAACCTCAGCGTTTAAACTAATTGTGTTAGCATTTCTTCGGAGTATTCAACCACTGCTTCGCCTGATTGAACACGCTCAACATAATCAGGGTTGGCAATGAAAGGTCGACCAATCGCCAGTAAATCGAATTTATTATCAGCTATTGCATGGCTTCCTATCTCTGCAGAGAAACCACCGACCCCCACCAGCGTATGTGGGTAATTCTGTCGAATATAATGACTTACCGTACCGCCTAAATAGTCAAACTCCATGGCATCATCGAAAATACCTACATGCAGATACGCTAATTGACGTTCAGACAGTTGATCTAATAAATAGTCAAATACGGTTTTGTCTCTGCCGTCTGCTTCCATATTAAAATATGCCCCAGGAGAAACACGTAACGCGGTTCTGTCTGCGCCAATTCTTGCACTGATGGCATCTACTACTTGTAGTGGAAAACGTGACATATTCTCTGGTGTCTGACCAAATTCATCTTCACGGGTATTACTTGAGTAATGCAAAAACTGGTCAACAAGATAGCCATTAGCGCCGTGGATCTCCACGCCATCAAAACCTGCGTCGATGGCATTCGATGCCGCTTGTGCAAAATCTTCTACCATTTGTTGGATCTGCACTTGCGTCATAGGGGTTGGCGTTTGGTATTCAAGGTCACGCATTCTCGGCACAGTGCCTTCAACCTTCACCGCACTTGGCGCAAGTACCTCATCGCCTTCGTAAAAATACGGGTGTGATACTCGCCCTGTATGCCAAATTTGTGCAAAAATTTTTCCACCATTTTTGTGAACTGCGTCTGTGACAACGCGCCAACCATTGATTTGTTCAGGCGTAAATAAACCCGGTGTATTTGGGTAACCTTGGCCGTCAGCGCGAATTTGTGTTGCTTCTGTGATTATAAGGCCTGCTCCTGCTCGACGGGCATAATAATCAGCCATCGCTTGAGTCGGTACCAAATTATCATCGGCCATACAACGCGTAAGCGGTGCCATTAAGATGCGATTCTTTAGTTCTATGGTGCTGTTTAATGCAAATGGTTGAAATAGGTTGTCAGTCATGGAGTTTCTCTTTAAGTAACATTCTTGAACGATTATTCAAGATAGCCCTATTTGAATGATCGTTCAAGAACTTTTTTGAACAAACATTCAAATTGTTTTAAACTTGCCTCATTAACCCTTCAAGACAAATACAATGCGTAGTGCCGAATTTGACAAAGTTGCAGTGCTTCGAGCTGCCATGCAGGCCTTTTTAAATAAGGGCTACACTAAAACCAGTATGCAAGATCTAAAACAAGCAACCGGTCTTCACCCTGGGTCTATTTATTGTGCTTTTGAGAATAAGCGAGGCTTACTACTGGCTGCAATTTCGCAATATAACCAAGACAGAAGCGATGAATTTTGTGCTTTTTTCATCAATAGCGACTCAAGTAAACAAGGTCTTGAAACCTACTTAGAGCATATCGTTGAAGAGTGTTTAAGCTGCGATACCAGTAAAGCCTGTTTACTCACTAAGGCACTCAATGAACTGGCCGAACAAGATGACGAAGTACAAACTTTGATAAGCCAGCAGCTAGAAGCATGGCAAGCAGCAATTACCAATAAGTTTGCTCGTGCACAAGATGAGGGTGATATCTCTGATGAACGCTCAGCAGAGTGTAGAGGAAGGTATTTTGTAATGGGTATTTATGGCTTGCGCACATTTGCCAATACCCACCCAGAACCTGACACATTGAAAAAGTTAGCTAAACAGCTTTTCCAAGACGTTTGTGCTTAATCAAATCAAAAAAGAGCCATTTAGGCTCTTTTTTGATTCATTGAACGTTAGTTAATCTCATCAGGGCATGTTCTTAATGTTGAACGCTCGGTGGTGTAACACACCTTGTTTAATATGTTTACGAACTCTAGCGACTTTACAAAACTGCGTTTATCTTGATAAATCAGTTCACTTTTATCGTTATAACACTCAAGGTAACCTGAGTTAACTAAACACACGCCCTGTTGCGTACCAATTAGATTATCAATATGACTTTTGCCTACAAACAAGTTATTGAAATAATCTGCCTGTTCGCCCCAACAGTGCCAATTACCTGAACTATATTGCGCGCACATGTCTGAATTACTCGCGGCAACAATGTTAGCCACCCCCGCTCTTTCTGGTACTTCAAGCACAGATAATGGCCCCGCACCATGACAACTCAATTGGTCATCATTATTGAGTAAGCAAACAAACTCCCCTTTGGTTACGCCCGCTTTAACTGGTGCAGCAAGCTCCCCTACATTAAGCAATGTATTTGAATTATCTCGACAAAGCACTTCATCGGTTCTGAAATAACAAGTATAGCGTTCACCTTTATCATAAATACGAGACGTCATATTGGTTCTTACATCGGCTTGTATCAATTGGTCTTCACTATCTCGAGCACTGAGTGTCACTGTAGGAAAGCTGCTCGTTGTCTCATTAGTGATTTTCGCATCGGTCGAATTTAGAGTTTCAATTGCTAGGTCATCATAATTCGTTGACCAGCTCATTGCGTTGATAGGATTATTTAAACGTTCTTGTCCATAACCAAATACATAAAAATCACTACCTGAAATATAGGTTTTTTCTGAACCTGCAAATAACTTCAAGTTACTTTTATTAAGATTGACCGATACATACTCTGTCGTTGAAACCGTACCGGCATTCATTACAACTCTGAGCATCAACTCTCTATCGAGCAAAATATCTGAAGCTTTCAAGGTAAAAGATAAATTTAAACCATCTTGTGTCAGTGTTGCTGTATCTAGATCTGCGTAATTCACATTCGATACGTCAAGCGCAACACTATCTAACACGCCAGCTTTATCAATCGCTAACGCATTAAAAGTCAGTGTTTCGTTTTTATAAAGTTGAGGTAAATCTGTCGATTGCTCTATATCTAATGTGGCTTTAATTGCTGATTCACTCATCAGCGCAAAGATTGCTTGTTTTTCAACTTCAAACCCATTTTTAAAAGTGGCTTTATAATTCACTAACGTACTGAGCATCGAAATATCTTGGTTAGGCATAACAAGTGAAAGCTCTGTTGCCGACTCTGTTTTTTGAGTAAACACCTCTTCATCAACACGCCACTCATAGCTTTCAATATCATTGGTATTATCTGCGCTAACCTGAACTGTCACTGTTTGTCCGGGTGCTGCATAAACACGGTTCACGGCCAGTGAAAGCCCTCCGGTCTGCACCACATTTTTTACTTTGATCTGTGTTTCAATTGATTTCTTTACGCCACTCTGGGTTTCGACGTCTAACGCCAAGCTTGCAATCTCATCTTCTTCGACAGCTTGAGTGTTAATAACGACATCTTTACTTGTTTCACCGACCAGTTCACCTAACGGCTTGTCTAACCATCGCCATTGATAAGAAATAACTCTATCTGAAGTTTGAATGATAGGTTTAATCAGCATTTGGTCATTTTCATTGCCTTCATACACTGCATCTAAATTAACCACTAATTCATCAGCCGTTTTTGGCAATATAGTTAACTGAGTCGAACGCGAGATTTGCCCTGAAGCAGCGTCGAGTATTAATGAAAGTGTGTATGCTTGCTCGTCAGTCACATCTGGTGCCGTAAATTGCACTGTAGATTGGGCAACACCATTGCGACTAAAAGTCGACACATCCATATCATTCACTGTCAGGTCGCTAAGCTGCCAATTAAGGTCATCAATGTTTTCGTCAATCGAATATTTTGCAGTGACAGTGACAAGTTCACCTGCCAAAAATTCATAACTTGACCGCAAATCTATTTGCGAACTATCAGGAAGCGCCTTAACTAAAATTGTAAATGATTTAGACACGGTATTATTCGCGCTATCAGTGACCTTAACTGTGACTGAAATCTCTTGATCTTCACTTACCGTTGGCATTTGCACCAATACACCGTTCTCTGATGCATCTTTGAAACTTACGCCAGCATGGTCACTACTCCACTCTACGATTACAGATTCACCTTCTGGCTCAGTAATGTTGGTGGTCAATCGAAGCGTATTCAATGAAAGAGTTTGTTCCTCACCTGAAATCGTTACTACAGGAGATTGATTTTGTGTTTGGGTGTTTGTTGGCTCATTTTTACCACCACCAGAACCACATGCAGATAAAGTAAGTAGGGTCAATAACGCTAAAGTTGGGCGCACGATCGGATTCCTTATAAATGTTTTCCTCAATCAGAAACATATCGAGATTCGTCCAGATGTGCATTCTAAAAAATGTTTTAATTTGTAAGGAATTAATTCGCATTCGCAAATAATAAAAATTCAAGGACATTGCAGTAACTTCAACAAGTTTAGGTTAGAAAAGTTTTTCAATAGAAACATAATGATGCATTTGCAATTAAAAATTCTATTCCATTCATGTTGTTAGTGTGTTAAAAAAATGTAGTCCAACATAACGACAACAAAGATTAACAGGGAAAATATGAAAGTAATCAATAAACTATCTGCAGTAACAATGGCTGTCATTGTTGCTAACTCACATTCAGCGCTTGCAAACACTGATGAAAATAAAGTAGAACGCATTGAAGTCACCGGCTCACATATTAAACGTACAGATATGGAAGGCCCTTCTCCAATTCAATCTCTTTCAGCAGCGGACTTAGCAGCAACTGGTTCAACTGACTTAATCGGTGCATTACAAAAGTTACCTGTATCAGGTGCTGGCACATTCAGTACGCAAGGTAACTCAAGTGACGATACTGCCAATGGCGGTTCGAGTGTGGCACTTCGTGGTCTAGGCGCGTCATCTACCTTGGTCTTAATTAATGGTCGCCGAGTCGCCGTTAGCCCATTTGCCAAAGACATCGAAACCTCTTTCGTTGACTTAAATACCATTCCAGTTTCTGCAGTAAAACGCATCGACATCCTAAAAGATGGTGCATCTGCGACTTATGGTTCTGACGCGGTTGCTGGTGTAATCAATATCATTATGCGTGACGACATTGATGGCTTTGAAGTCGCTGGCAAAATTTCAGATACCGCAGATGGTGGCGGTGAAGAGCAAAACTTTACCTTACTTTGGGGCTCTTCAAGTGATAAAGGCTATCACAATTTCTCTTTAGATTACTTCAAGCGCGGTGACGTTTTTTATGCCGACCGCGATTATGCATCGACCGCAGATCAACGTTTTCGTGGCGGTAACAACTCTTTAAGCTCGTCTGGTATTCCTGGCAGTATCGAAGCTTTTAAAGGCACGCGCACTGATTCACTAGGCAACACCTACACAGTGACTGATGCACAGTGGAATGGTTTACCAACCAAGAGCATTGCCGATGATGGTACACCAGTAAAACAAACCATTTTTGCAGATGTTTGGGGCAATGATAAATGTGACCCCGATTTAATCATTGGCGATATTTGTCGTTACGATTATGCGCCGCATATGAGTCTAGTGCCATCAACTGAGCGCATAAGCTTTAACTACAACGGCGTTCAAGAAATCACTGACGGCGTTGAAGGCTTTATGGAGTTTTCAGCTCAACATGCGTCAACCTTTATTCAAGGTGCGGGTAGCCCGAGCTTTACTGAATTGTTTATGAGCGGTGATAACCCGAATCACCCTTTAGCAAACGACGCTGATCATTTCTTACACGGCATGGACATTTCAATGCGTCGTCGTACTTATGATATTGGTAACCGTAAAAAAGACGTTGATTCTGAATACTACCGTGCTGTAATTGGTGCACGCGGCACCTACAATGAATGGGACTGGGAAACAGCTTACTCTGCCATTCGTTCAAGCGCTGTAGAAAAAGGCTTTGATGGTTTCCCTAACAAATTGCGTGCTCAAGAAGCAATTAACACAGGTCGCTGGAATCCATTTGAACCAAGCACAAATACCGCTGAAGGGTTAGCTTTCATTGAAACCACAACAACCCGCTATGGTAGCTCTAGCATGCAATCATTTGATGCAACTATCTCAGGTGAGTTGTTTGAAATGTCTGAAGGTGCCGTTGCTGCTGCATTCGGTGTTGAGCACCGCTACGAAAAAATTGAAGACAATCCAGATAGCCAATACCTAAGAGGTGAAATTTTTGGTACTGAGGCAACACAAGCAAATGGTGATCGTGATAACACTGCGGTTTTTGCTGAATTCAACGTGCCTGTACTAGAAAATTTAGAGTTACAACTTGCTTTACGTTATGAAAACTACAGTGACTTTGGTAACACAACAGATCCTAAAATCGCATTCCGTTGGTCACCAAATGAAGACTTAGTTGTTCGTGGTTCTTGGGGCACGGCGTTCAGAGCACCTTCTTTGGTTCAGTTACACTTAGGCCGTACTGATGAATCGCCAAGTGTCATCGATAAAGAGCGCTGTCAAATCACTAAGTCAGAACTTGATTGTGAACCTTATGAATACACAGCAGTTGTGGCTGGTAACAAAAACCTACAGCCAGAAACCTCTACCAACTATAACTTAGGTGTAGTTTGGCAAGCGACTGAAGACTTCTCAATTGGTGTTGATTACTGGAACTATGACCAAGAAGACTTAATCAAGAAAATTGGTGCGCAAAAGCTAGTTGATTGTTGTGGTACCGATCCTAAATTAGTTGTGCGTGGTCCGAATGAAGGCAGTACACCAGGCCGTATTCAAACTATTTACGATACATTCGTTAATATTGGTGGTCGTGAAACGGATGGTTTTGACTTAAATCTCGCTTATAAACTTGATACCAGAGACATGGGTCTATTCAAGTTTGATTACAAGTTAAGCTATGCATTGAACTTTGAAGAACAATCTTTCGAAAGTGACAAAGAGGGTAATACCAGCATTGTTGCTGAAGATCTAAATGGCGAATATCAACATCCGCAATTCAGATGGACTGCCAGCATAGATTGGGAACTAGAGGACGTACTGACGACCCTAAGCTTCAGTCACATTGACGAGTATAACGATCTGGCTGATGCAAATGGTAATAAATTCAAAATTGATGCTTGGACAACACTTGACGCATCTGTCAGCTATATGGGCTTTGATAATTTAGTCTTAACCGCTGGCGCTGCAAACCTGATGAATGAAGAAGCACCACAAGCACCTTCAGAGTGGTCTGGTATAGACAATAAAACACACAGTGCTTTAGGTCGTCAAATGTATGCTAAGTTTAAATATAACTTCTAATCCCTGAAATTAGTTGTGCAAAGCCCCAAGATTTCTTGGGGCTTTTTTATTACTAAATCTTAGTTACTACAACACCTGTTCGCGGCAATTATCATAAAAAGTGGTTGTTGCCGGCCAGTCGCTAAATACGCCGATGACGCCAACTTCGCGTGCGAGAAAATCAAGCAATGTCAAAGTAAACCCATCATTATTTACGATATTTTTAACTGACTGATAATAAAATCCACCGCTACTTTTGAGTGGTCCAGAGCGTTCCAATGACCATGTTATTATTTTAAGACCCGCTTTTTTCGCCTCTATGGCATATGCCGACTGAGTCAAATTATTTTGTGCATCTAATGTCACCAACATCCATAGTGGTGGCGCAATGATATTCACTCCCATGGCTTTGAGTTCAGGCATTGAATGCTGCCAAGTACTTGGCTGTTCATGATTAAACCCGGGCAATTCGTAACTATCGTCTAAATAAACAGCTTGTTCAGCATACTCTGGGTGTTTTGCTATCCAGTATTGTATGTCTGAGAGTAAAAAAGACTGTGGAAAAAGTTCTGATGGCGAGACCCCAGCTTGTTTATACTCTGAGATGAGCTTGTCTGCGTAGGCTTGTTGAGTAAAACCTTCAAATGGCATTTTTACTTGTGGGGTTTTAAGCTCCGGTGTCATTTTAACACCAAGCTGTTTGAATAACTCAATACTTTGTTTATGGGTCATTAAAGTCCCAGAAGAGGCATACCAATCAGTTCTCCAATTAGGAGTACCCAGCATATATTCCTTAGCTGTTGCAGCATATTCATTAGCACCATCCATTTTCCCTTCGAGCAGCAAAAACTCAGCTAAAGTGATATCTGATGTACAGCATTGAACTTGCGCTTTTTTATTTGCCGTTTTACTGCCACCAACAAAGGGAATACGACACTTCTTTGCAAGTTCAGGCACTGCCAATATATTCGTTGTCGTATGCAAATCACATTGAGAATGTCGACACACCAAAGCTTTATCTTTGGTAAACGCCACATCACATTCCAAAATGCCAGCCCCCATTTTAGCCGCAGCCATGTATGACTCTTTAGTATGCTCAGGAAATTGCATAGGGGCACCGCGATGACCTATTGAAAAATCAGTCTTTTTGAAAGTTGAGGATTGACATAAACTTAGCTGACTTTTTAGTTTAGAATCTGGTAATTGCTCAAGTAAATAATACGGTCTTACACCGACTTGAACTTCCTGACTAGATAGGGAATGTTGAGTTGTACTACAACCCGAAAGAAGTATTAAAATTAATCCTAGAAATCTCTTCATTTTAAGCTTTTCATATATTCTTTATGACAATTAAAACACTTAATAATGACAATAAAATGGAAATCGTCACAAAATACCTCATAAGCAACATTTGAATAAAACACTTTTTTGGCCACCTAAAAAATCTATGGCCCACTAGGTAACAAAATTAGTAGTGCTCATCTCAAATGGGCTTTCTCTGAAGTCACCGTCTTACTGTTGCATCATAGTGAAACATGCTTAAAAAAGAGACTGTATTCTATGAATACCCGATTCCTAAAGAATTAGTCACGGTACTGAGTGAGCTGAATGTCTAACTGGATATAAGGTTGAGCATCAATCAAAACAAGTTAGAGAAGACTCTGTCGCCAAGCGCTTAATGACCATTCCTGGTGTCGGTGAGCAAGTTGCAACTGCTGTTACAGCAAATGTGCCTGACCCTCGATTGTTCAAAAATAGCCGCCAGTTCTGCGCGTGGTTAGGGTTAGTACCTCGCCAGTTCACCACAAGTGGCAAAATACGACTCGGAAGAATTACTAAGCGCGGTGATAAATATCTACGAATGTGCCTCGTTCATGGGGCAAGAGCTGTAATGGCAAACCTAAGAGAAAAAGAAGACAAAGTCAGTTGTTGGATACGTGAGCTCATCGCTCGTCGTGGATATCTAAAAGCCGCTGTCGCATTAGCAGCAAGAAACGCCAGACTTATTTGGACGCTGATGGTTAAACAAGAAGATTACAAGGTCATTAATTAGTCTAAATGACTATGCGCCATTTATTAAAGCAACCATTATGAAGTAACACGATTTATTTAGTTTAGAAGGTTTATCTGCTTTACCCGAGTCCTGCGAAGGCATCGATGACAATTAGGTCAGACCGAGGAAGCCATAGCCTGTTTATTGCGGGTGAGCTTAAAAAGCTCGTCTAACGAATAAGGCACTCTTCCTAGCGAATACTCATCTAGGTCCGAGTTTAACACTCAGTCAATAGGCCGAATGTAGAGGTGCAGTCTTATATCTAATTATCAAAGATGATTTCGTTGACAATCGGGGGAGTCCATGTAGCCCGCATAAGGGGCTGATAATAGTTTGCTAAAATGTGAAGCGGAGAGGAACCGAGCAAACTGTTAGCAATCCCATGCTTAATACGCTTGTTATGTTTAAACTTCACGCCAATTAAATAATATTGTTAACGTTATGAGAAAAATGCTTAGTTGTACTATAAATGAAAAATCGAATACTAAACCCCAAAATTCAAGGTTAAACAAAGATAACCCAACGAAGTTAGTGAATGTTGGAACAAGACCAACTCCGTGAAGTATATAAATATTCGATAAAACAGCAAGGAAAAAGGTAAGCGAAATGAAAGCTAGACAATAAGTCACATATTTATTCCTCCATGTTTTATTGGTCGCTATCGAATATCCAGCAAGAGAGAATATAACTATTAAAGAAATGAAAAATATGCCAAAGATAATATTTCCAGTAGAAACAAAAGCGTCATCAGTAAAGCATTGAAACAGCTTAAATATATTTATCAATATCAATATCAATATCAATATCAATATCAATATCAATATTGGAAAGTAGCTAATAGTGAACTTTGTTAACATAGTTGATTTAAACATAGACATAATTACTCCCACACTGTGCTATCCTCCGCATTTCCGTGGGTCAGCTCAAAGCCAGAGCCAGAGCCAGAGCCATAATTAGTTTGTCAAATAACTAAATAGCAGAGGCTAGCATGACTTAACATAACATACTTTTCATTGGCTTAACTACTCATAAAGAGTTTGTGGAAGTAGCCTACATTGAAGACAATCGAGGGGCACAACCCATTCACTTTGGCCGTATATCTTCTGCTAAAACCGCTATTAAAAAGCTCATTCGTCAGTTCGAAATCTAAATACTCCAGTGCAACTCTTCACTTCGTTTTATGGATGTATTTTTGGCATTTTCATATTCCAAACCTATCGTCTCAATCTAAAAGCCCCATTCTCAGTACTCGTTCTGATTTACTCAGTGATTAAATTACCATAAGTGCAAAAATACTGAAAATCGTTTAGATCGTTTAAAATTTTCTCTTTTGGTTTATAAATAGATAAACGAATACATTGAACGCGATAAGTTTATTTACTGAGTTTTACAATATGATGCTTTGAGTGGGTCTAATTAAAGTTATTTATGTCATGGTAAATTTTATAAAGCTACTAAACAGCATTTAATATTTAACGATATTGTAGACAAAATAATAAAATTGAAATCCTTAGAATTTGACATATTTGTAATTTTTTAGATTTTTATTTAATTAATTAGGAGGTTAAAATATATTGTTTATATATTAAGATAAAAAAGCCAAGACACATTTTGACTTGACTTTTCATTATGCAGAACTTTAATTACTCTACCAAAAGTTACTTAATATAGTATTCAACAATGCTTGATGTGTAACCACCACTAAACTGCCACTTCGTAAATACACCTGTGAAGTTATAAACATGTGACCAACCAACATTTATGATTGCTTCACTGTAATCGCCACCTGTGCCACTACACCCTGATGTTTCAGTGTGCCAAATTCGACCATAAGGTGCAGGGTTATTTGCCAATGAATCTGTTTCAGGTAGTGAAATACATGATGCGTTCAATAAAGCACTTTTCTCAACAATGCCAACTTTTCCGCTACTATCAACAAACATAAGGCCATATTGCATGTTATCTCTAACAGCTTGCCAATCCGTATCATTCATTACACCCCAATCATCATGTTTTACTGCATCTACAGCCTTAACAGAGCTTAATGAAATGTTATGTCTTGCAAATAAAGTCCAGCCACCCGATTCTTTATCCATATTACAATAAACATCAATAGCAGCCGAATTAGCAGGAGTGATGGTGTAGTAGCCGCTATTGGCTAAAGGGTTTTGCTCTTTAATCTCAGAACAAGAACTTCCTGTTGGAGTTTGAGCAAAATCGTCAGCTAATCTTGGAGCCACTGTATCCCTTCCATATGAGGTTACATCTTGGGCAAAGATATACTGGTTAAATTTCATGATATTGACGTGCTCAACAATATGAGACAACTCATTATCTTTAGACTTTTCCTCTTGAAGAAAAAGGCCATATGTTTGCTCAGTTGGCTTCGAGTGATCAATCTTCACTTGGTCAAGAATAAAGTTCTGACCATCGAAATTACCAGTATTATTAGATGCATATATTGCGATATACGCAACTTTCTCTTTTTCATTTAACTTTGACGATTTTTCTTCACCTTGTTTGAAGGCGACAAAACCATGTTGAGATACGCCTTGTACTCTGGTGACATAAGCTTGTTGGTTATTATTTGACTGACCGGATAGAAAAATGTGAGGTGTGTGTTCAAACTTCTCCAAGAAACTAATTCTTTGTTCGCCTTTTCCTAGTTCAAAAGTGCCAACCTCTATAATTGTGCCATCGGATAGTGTTTGTCGACCAGAGGGTAGAGAAAGAATCGCCAACGCCTCGCTTCCATGAGCACCATCAAGATACGGCCATTCTTGGAATTTTATTTCTGAGTTACCATCAATTAGCTTTAACGAAATTACACCAGCATCAGCCTCTTTGTCGGTGGGTACACTGGTAAATAATTGATTTCCATTTGTATGACTTACCGTATTCCAAGCATCATTTGCAGAAATTTCAGAGTACTCGTTAACCGCAATCGCACTTGAACATGCAAACATTGAAAGCCATAGTGTATGCTTGATCATTATAATCTCCTTTAATGATTAAGTTATAATTATATTTTATCGCAACCAGATACTTTAAATTAATTTTTAGAGCATCATGAGCTGCCAGAGCATGTTATAATTATTTCATTGAAAATAAAATATTTATAATCATAGATTCAATAAATATTTAAAAATAAAGTAATGAGCATTCAATTAAAAATCATGAGGGGTGAAGTTGATAATATTTAATTAAAACTAAGTTAATTATTACATTTTTATGATATCAGCGTCAGCTTATT
This sequence comes from Pseudoalteromonas phenolica, assembly GCF_005886345.1. Classification (GTDB taxonomy): domain Bacteria; phylum Pseudomonadota; class Gammaproteobacteria; order Enterobacterales; family Alteromonadaceae; genus Pseudoalteromonas; species Pseudoalteromonas phenolica_A. The sequence continues at coordinate 6,244 of NZ_PNEC01000043.1, read as the reverse complement.
AATATTTAATCTTTAACATATCAAATGAAAATTGAATTTCTATTTGAAATCCAGTATTGGGGATTTCTCCAAAATTATTTTATGATTTAGTGTTGGAAAGCTTAAAACTTGAAACTATTACCTAAATATAAGCGCCATATGTTTAGGTAAAATTGTAATATCTGATTTAGCTTTAATGGCATTAAGACGTGGGCATTGATTAATACAGCCACTCTCTTTACCTTCTGTAACAAAGCAAAAATCGCATTGTTAGATTTGGAAAGCGCCGTTATTTAACCAAAAAATATAAAAGTGAATAAATTTCACTTATGTTATTTCAATTGATTTTATGTAATCTTATTATCTAACTCTCCTCTATCAACATTACTGTAACACTCTAATAAATATAACAATTAATGCACTAAGCTAGTCGTCAAACACATCAAACTCTTTGATAGGGCTTAACACAGAGTCTTACTCTTTATACCACCCTGATATAAACAAAAACAAAATAACAATTGATTAACAAGTATTAACTGCTAAGTTAGATTTTGCACAAAAAAACAACAAAGGGGTTTTTACATGTTAATTAACAAAGGAAAAGTACTAACCGCAGCGATTATAAGCTCGGTTTTGCTCCCAATCACAAGTTTTGCATTTGATTGTTCTTCCTTATCGTCTTGGCAACCAAGTGTTGCCTATACATCAGGACAACAAGTTGTCTATCAACAGAATGCTTACAAAGCCAATTGGTGGACACAAAATCAAAACCCAGCCGATAATTCAGGACCATGGCAAGAGTGGTCATCTTTAGGTATTTGCTCTAATGGCAATCAATCACCGTTAGTCTCATTAATCTCACCATTAAATGGGGCAACCTTGAGCAAAAATGACAGCGCTATCATCAGCGCAGAAGCGAACGATACTGATGGCACGATCGTTCAAGTTGAATTCTTTTTGAATGGCCAAAGCTTGGCAATAGATAACATTGCACCATATCAAGTCAATTGGACAGCTGGATTAGGTGAATATACGGTTACAGCAAAAGCAATTGACAATGAAGGCAGTGAAACAGTGTCGATGGCTCATGTTATTAATGTCATTGACCCGGATCAAAATGCCTCACCGATTGTCACGCTCACTAGCCCTTCATCAAATTCACAGTTGAAAGTTGATGACCTTGTTACCGTGAGTGCTGATGCTTCAGATATAGACGGAAGTATTTCATCGGTTAGTTTTTATGTTGATAATGTAGAAATAGGCAATGTTACAGAAGCGCCTTATAACGTGACTTGGCAAGCAACTGAAGGCGTACATCGTTTTCAAGCTAAAGCCATAGACAATGAGCAAGCAACCTCATTTTCTCAGAGTGTTGAGCTAAATGTTGAAAATAATAGCTCTGGTGGCTGTGCAGGTGTGCCATCATTTAACCCTGGTGCAACATACCAAGCGGGTGATGTTGTTGAAAACGTAAACCATAAGTTCACTTGTAAAATTGCTGGCTGGTGTTCGTCTAATTCAACTTGGGCATACGAACCAGGAGTTGGCCTCTATTGGGAAGATGCATGGGTTGATAATAGTGTTTGTGCCATTGCACCTGAAGTCGTCTTTACTTCTCCCAGTGACAATGCAACCGTTCTGCTTGCAAATCCTCTCGATATTAGTGTTTCAGCAAATGATCAAGATGGCCGTGTTACCTCGGTTACATTGTTGGTAGACCAACAACAAGTTGCTGTGATATCGACTCCCCCTTATGCAACACAATGGACACCTGACACAATAGGTGAGAAACAATTACAGGCCATTGCAGTCGATAATGAAGGCAATACATCCGAAGTAAGTGTGTTGATTAATGTAACAGATCAATCTTTAGTTACCTCATTAACCAGTCCAGTTTCTGGTGATAGAATTACGCTCGGCTCAGCACTCACGCTTTCTGCAAACGCCACAGCTTTAGATGGTTCAGTATCATCAGTGAGTTTTAGTGTTAATGGACAAATTGTTGCAACAGATACAAGCGCACCATATAAAGCTACTTACACGCCGGGAGCGAGTGGCTCATACAGCATTGCAGCCATTGCAACTGACAGTAATAACAACACAGCAACCAGTAACGCAGTAAGCGTCTCGGTAGTCGATGCACCAGTTGGCAAAAAACATAAGTTAATTGGTTATTGGCATAACTTTGTTAACCCTGCAGGTTGCCCTATCCCACTCAATGAAATATCTAACGCTTGGGATGTTATAGACATTGCTTTTGCTGATAATAAACGAGATTCTGATGGCACCGTTGAGTTTAACCTCTTTCAAGAAGACATTCGTTCAGATTGCCCACCGATTGATCCCGTGCAATTTAAACGAGACATGAGAGACCTTCAAGCGCAAGGGAAAATCATTGTGCTGAGTTTAGGGGGCGCAGAAGGGACCATTACCCTCAACACCGATGCGGATGAAGCGAACTTTATTTCTAGTTTAACAGCCATAATTCAAGAATGGGGCTTCGATGGACTAGACGTTGATTATGAAAGTGGCTCTAACCTTGTTCACGGCTCACAAATACAAACTCGATTACCGCGAGCATTAAAGCAAATAGAGCAAAATATTGGTGGTGATATGTATTTAACTATGGCGCCAGAACATCCATATGTGCATGGTGGCATGATTGCTTATTCGGGTATTTGGGGAGCATATATACCACTAATAGACGAATTGCGTGATACCTTAGATTTATTGCATGTTCAATTGTACAACAATGGTGGCTTACCCAATCCATATGAGCCAGGCTCAGCCAATGAGGGAACTGTGAATATGATGGTTGCTCATGCGAAAATGCTGATCGAAGGGTTTGATCTAGCTAATGGAACGCGCTTTCAACCTTTAAGAGACGACCAAGTCGCGATTGGTTTACCCTCTGGCCCTCGCTCAGCCAATTCAGGGCAAGCACCTACGCAAAACATTTACGATGCGTTAGACTGCATTACAAAAGGTACTAGATGCGGAACAATTGTACCCAATCAACAATATAAAAACTTTGGCGGTGTAATGACGTGGTCAATTAACTGGGATAAGTATGACGGCTATAATTTTTCAGGCCCCATTGGCGATAAATTAACGCAAATGAATCAAGAATAATGAGGTCATACTGACTTGAAAAGAGCAACACGTCTGTTGCTCTTTCTTCTGTGCTAGAGCTTATTCATTTATGATGTGCAATTAGTCAAAAAAAACAACTGATCTCATCAGCTTTCACGACACTTAAAAGTTAACTAAATATACGTGATATCTGTCACCCATTTCTCGTTTGGAGATGTGTGCATTATCGGATCAAGTTCCACTCCTAACGCCCCAAGCAGCGGTGAGTAACATAGGCGTTTTTTTGCCCGCAGAGCGGTTAAGCAAAAAATCCGGCAATGTTAAGAATCCGACTGACTAGGCTTGTTATACGCAAACGCCTGGTCGAAAAACTTGACAGCCGAATTGCTGACATCTTCATGTACTTGGCTTCTATTTATCTCACCATTATCATTACAAAGAATAGGCAATACGTTTTTTCCATATTTGGTGCATTTAGACAAAAATGTGTAGTGTCCTGCATTGTTGATTTCCATATATTTGCTGTCTGCCACTAACGAAGCGACTCTTTTAGCATTGTTTTTTGAAGGCGCAATTTTATCTTCTGTTCCAACTACCACTTTAACCGGAACATTAATGGTTTTAATGCTATCTTCTCTAATAGAACGCACTACTGCAGGCGCTATAAGAAGGCCAGCCTTTATTTGGCTAATCTTAAATGAGTCATGTTGTTTCGATATTGATTTTTTTACAATTGGGGAGTTTTTCACTTTTTCGTATTCTTTATTAATTTCTGCAAACTCAATTTGCGGCTCACAAGTAAAATCACGCTCTTTACTTTTGCAAAATTTAGAAAATAGAGCTTTATCTGTAATCCCACCTAAAGCTGATAAAGCTGTATAACCACCTAGAGAAAACCCCACCACACCAACTTGATCAAACGCTATATGTCGACGCCAGTACATATCGTTTTCTAATTTAGTTAATACTACTTTTAGATCCTGAGTTCGCTCCCACCATAATTTGAAGCCCTCCGCATATTTTTTCGATTCAACAGCAGTGTTACCGTGATGGTTAACACCGGCAACTATGTAACCATTTTTAACCAATTTACTGGCAATCCATAACATTTGAAGAGATGAGCCTCCAGTTCCATGAGACATAATAATTAATGGTTTAGGTTTCGAAATGACAGGCTTTGCATTCCAGACCACATTCCCCGCGTTAAACAAGCCAATATCACCTCCACCCAGTTTCAGTGCCTCAACCTGTTTATCTAATGTAGGATAAAAGATATGGGTCAAGATAGGACGTTTTCGTATGCCATCCCAAGCAACCCTGTGCTTATCAACAATTTTTTTAGCTTTTATACCAACATTAACTTTTTCGTCTGCAAAAGAAAAAATTGAAAAAATACTAATGGAAATCAGTATGAGATTTTTTAAATAGTGCACAAATTTACCCTTTGCGTATAACGAATGATATGGACTCCCCAACCACTTAACCACAATGTGCCATAGTGGTAATTGAACCAAAACGAGGAGAGTCCATATGTCTTTAATTAAAGTTGTTGGCATCGATTTAGCCAAATATGTTTTTAGTATCCATGGGGTGGATGAGCATGGCAAGTGCAAATTGCGTAAAACTATTAAACGAAACAATCTCTTAGCTGAAATTACTAAATTGCCACCTTGCTTAATTGGCATGGAAGCATGCTCAAGTGCGCATTATCGGGCAAGAGCGTTTACTAAACTCGGTCATACTGTTCGTATTATGGCATCTAAGTTTGTCATTCCTTATCGCCAAAAAGAAAAGAATGACGCCAATGATGCTGAAGCTATTTGTGAAGCGGTTGCTCGTCCTAAAACACGGTTTGTCTCCATAAAAAGTGAAGAGCAACAAGCGGTGCTGTGTCTACATCGTATTCGCCAAGGCTTAATAAAAGACCGCACCGCCAGTATAAATCGCTTACGCGGTTTACTTGCTGAGTTTGGTATCGTGATGCCCCAAGGTCGTTATCCAGCACAAAATACCATTTCCAGTATTTTAGAAGACGCTGAAAATGGTTTACCCCTGCTTGCTCGTGAACTCTTAACCGATGTGTGGCTCAGCATACAAGGGCTTAATCAAGAAATATTAAAATATGACCGACAACTCTATGCGCTTTCTAAACAAATGCCTGCTGCACGATTACTAGTGAGCATACCTGGCATTGGTGAAGTCACTGCAACCGCTGTTGTTGCGACAGTTAATGGTGCGAAACACTTTAGTTCTAGCCGCCAGTTCGCAGCATGGGTTGGCTTAGTACCACGACAATACACAACGGGTGGCAACGTTCATTTAGGTCTCATTAGTAAACGCGGTGAAAAGCACATACGAACATCACTCATCCATGGGGCTCGCGCTGTGATTGCCAACTGCAAAACGAAAACAGACAAAACCAGTTTATGGGTGCAAGGCTTGATTGAACGTCGGGGTTTTAAACGTGCTGTTGTAGCGTTGGCTGCAAAAAATGCCCGTTTAATCTGGGCGCTATTACAATCAGGCAAAGAATATCAGGTTGATTATGTGTGATTTAATTAGCTAAGCGCGGTTCACCAAAACGGTTAACCCCACCGAGTCTCAGCAATAGAAATTGACGATAACACGGTCAGACCGAGAGCGATAAAACCTGTTTAGCCGGGAAGTAGCAAATACTGTCTAACGAATGAGGTCATTGCTCAAGCGCAAATCATCAGGGCGATAGCGTAGCAAAGCTAATAAACGCCGAATGTAGAGCTGCTGTCAGATCTTCTTGTTGTCGAAGACACCTATTGCTTGACAAAGGGGTGTCCATGTAGCCCGATTAACGGGTAAAAAATTGTGGGCTAAAATTGAGCGAAGCGAATAGCCCGCAAGTTTTTTATCCCTGTTTAATTGCTTGTTATGCGTTGACACACCACTTTCAAAGCGCTTGCGCCTGCACCAACGAGCTAAACTTTTATTTATAAAAACACTCACCGAACCAAAAATTGCAAAGAAGCGCTCTACTGGTGAATGACCTTTCTGGTCACAGCTTAAATTGAAAAACGAAAAGCCAAGACCAACTTAAATTTTGATTACGTCACCGTACCTAAAAACTGACCTTTAAGGAAAGACTTTAAGTAAAAACCGTTTTAAAGACAGCGATTTAAAGTGACGCATAACGCCCGCT
>NZ_PNEC01000042.1 GCF_005886345.1 Pseudoalteromonas phenolica | reverse complement strand
GAAGCACAGATAGTGGAAGCATAAATAGTACAAGCATATCTAAATCTGAAGGCTCAGGTGGCGGTTCAATGCCAGTTTGGCTTCTGCTTGCAAGTTTAACTGCTGTCTTTGTAAGACGTAGAAGGCAAGTGACACTTCATTAAATACGTCTAAGTTAAAGCAAAAGGCCAGAAGTTTTCTTCAGGCCTTTTTTGTTGAAAAGTGTTTTTAGTTTAATTGTAACCATATAAAAAGCTTTGCTCTGTATGTTCATTTTCTTGATCTTCAAGTTGCATAAGGTTTGCGACTTCTTGTTGGTATGACTTACTTTTCTTTAAGTCTTCTTCGCTACTCCCTTTAATGACGCCTTGGCTCTTTAATTCAGTTGGCATTTGGGTGATCTCTGAAATCTTCATCTTATCTCTCCTCGAGTTGCACGCTTTGAAGTATTGGTATTTCTGTGTTGTTTTGCAGAAGTTGTACCAAAAAAACTTATGTAGACACTTTAAGTAGTTATAGAAAAAATTTATTGATCTCGCTTGCTATTTCTTAAATTAATTGCATCAATAACGGGCAGTAACTCCTCAATTTAGTGCAAAACGACCATGACAAAGCCATATTCTCAAGCATGTGAAAACAATAAAGACCCAATTCTGAGTAAGTTAAAACCTTATCTAATGGGCAAAGAAGATATTTTAGAAATAGGAAGCGGTACCGGGCAGCATGCGGTGCATTTTACAAAGCATCTTCCGAATATAATTTGGCAAACGGCAGATCAAGCCATGCATCATGAAGGGATTAACGCATGGTTAGATGAGGCTAAGCTGAGTAATTTATTTGCGCCTATTACCCTAGATTTAAATTATGATTGGCCCGTGACTGAAAAGTACGATGCAATTTACACTGCTAATACGCTCCATATAGTGTCTGAGACTTTGGTTGAAAAGCTAATCATAGGTGCGGCTAAACACAGTCATTCGAAAAGTCATTTATTCATTTATGGCCCGTTTAACTACAATGGCCAGTTTACCAGTGAAAGTAATCAAGGCTTCGATGCCATGCTGAGGGCAAGAGACCCACAAAGTGGTATTCGAGATCAAGAATGGGTTGTTTCTTTGGCGAAGAAACAAGGCTTTGAATTAGTTCAAGACCATGAAATGCCAGCGAATAATCGACTATTGGTGTTTAAACGGTAACTTAGCTTCACACTCGATAAAGTACTGCTGTAAGGCTTGGGTTTCTCTTTCGCAGTAGTCTTGTAGCGCGATTTTAAACTCTGGCCTAAACAAGGTGTGGTAAGAGTGACGCCAAACAGGTTCAAAACCGCGTGCGAGCTTATGCTCTCCTTGCGCGCCGGCATCAAAAGTAACGATGCCTTCTTTTATCGCAAGTTCAATGCCTTGGTAATAACATAGCTCAAAGTGAAGCGAGTCATATTGGGACTCAATTGCACCCCAATAGCGGCCGTATAGGGTATCGCCTGAAATAAAATAAAGGCTAGTGGCGACAATATCATCATCTTTGAATGCGCAGCATAAACGAACTGCATGCGGTAAGCTTTTTATTATCAAAGCGAAAAATTCGCGATTTAAATAGCCATTATGACCTGAGCGCTTTAAATAAGTCAGACGGTAACTTAAATAAAAGGCATCGAGTAAGGTGTCATTAATATCACAGCCTGAAAACCAATTTATGGTTAAGTTCTGTTGTTGTACTTTTAAGCGCTCTTTACTGACCATTTTTCGCTTTCGAGCATTAAGCGCTGATAGAAAGTCACTGAAGTTTTGATAGCCTTTATTTTGCCAGTGAAATTGCACATTACGCCTATGTATTAAGCTAGTGTTAGCGAAATTACTGTGTTCAGATAAAAAGTTAAGATGAATGCCGCTGAACCCATTTTCTTCTAACTCAAGTAATGTTGCTTCTATATAAGCTATTAATTCAGGTGTGATGTGCTGGCTGAGAATACGAGGACCTTGCACTGGGGTAAAAGGCACACCACATAGCCATTTAGGATAATACACTAGCCCATATCTTTCATAGGCTTCTGCAAACGCCCAATCAAAGACGTATTCACCATAAGAGTGGTCTTTTAAATAGCCAGGTAAGATAGCCACAACATGACCGTTTTGCTTAATTACAAGGTGCTGAGGCTGCCAGCCAGTTTGTTTGTTTACACATTCACTGATTTCCAATGCACTGAGCCAAGCATAACTGGAAAATACATGGTCATTTGTCAGTGTGTTCCAAGTATGCTCCGAAATATTTGAAATAGAGTCTATAAAGTCACGCTGGTAGGTCATCGGGTACACAAAAAATTAAGGCTATTTTAAATGGCATGATATCAGATTTAATTTTGCCTTAAACTGCCCTTGTGCGCTAAATAAAAAAGCAAGCTTAGAGCTTAGCGTGCTCAATAAATGTTCGGTTTTTAAACACCTGTGACTTAAGCCAATTTATCACCCGGTTTAATTGATTGGTCATAACTACATTGATTTATATACAATAATATTACTTGTGAGCGTATGCCTTATGCTGTGTGAGAGATCTACCTGTAATTAAAAATTAATCATTTTTTGACCTAAAATCGTTTGACTTAGCTTGAGAGGGCTTTACTATGAAGACAGACAAAAATTTGTCAGTGTTTATAAATTTCCACCACGTTATTGTATGAGTCATACTTGTAGTACCGTCCTGAAGTTTTTAAGTACCGTCTAGTTTTTGCTCTATGCGCCCACAAGGGCATAGTTAATTTTAAAGATCAGGATATACATATTATGTCTAATACAGTTACTGGTACCGTTAAGTGGTTTAACGAGTCAAAAGGTTTTGGTTTCATTGCACAAGAAAATGGTCCAGATGTTTTCGCACACTTCAGCGCTATCAAAGGTGACGGTTTCCGCACTCTAGTTGAAGGTCAGAAAGTAGAGTTCACATTAGCTACCGGTCAAAAAGGCCCACAAGCTGAGAACATCACTGTACTTTAAGTGTTAATCACTTAACAAGAAAGCAAGCACTAGCTTGCTTTTTTTATATGTGGTGCAAACTAGTGAACGAAGTTCGCGCTGTTTGCGCAAGGTGAAAAGAGCAAATTTAACTACATTAGAACCAGACACCCTATCGAAGCAAGGTTATTTTTGCGCAAGGGCGAAACGCGTCTTGAGGCTTGCGAGTGCGCGCAGCAAGACTAGCGTTGAGCGTGAGGCCTTGGATGGGCCGAACCGGACCCAAGCTACATGGACGTAATATACTCACTATACTTTATCAAGACCGAAACGAAGTTTCGCAGCACGAGGAGGTGAGGGTATGGATACCCGATGGACGTAGCTACATGGATGTAAAACAACACCGAGCCTAATTCCCCCCTTATTTACAACACTAGAAAGCAACCATAATTAAAAAGTTATCCGTTTAATAAAAATCTCACTTTCAATATTTCACTCAATATCCCCTCCCCAATATTCACCAAACTTATAAACACTATATTTGAATATTGTCGACAATCTTGTCGTTTTCAGGTTGACGTGCACGTAAAGCACTACTATATTGTCTACAACTTATTAAACACGGCTTTAAGATTTACTATGTCGATTTTTCATGAAAATGCTGTAACAGCCTCAGATAAAGCGTTTTTTCGCTTAAGAAAAGAGATTGTAGAAGGTGAAATCCCAGCATCAGCAAAACTCAGTGAAACTGAGTTGTCGACAAAATATGAAGTGAGCCGTGCCGTAGTCCGAGAAGCAATTAACCGTTTAGAAAGCTGTAACTTGGTTGAGCGCAAGCCAAATGTGGGTGCACGTGTAGTGGCATTAAGCCCTGAGGGATTAATTGAACTTTATCAAGTGCGTGAGTCACTAGAAGGCATGGCGGCGCGTCTTGCTGCAACTAATATGTCTGATGACGAAGTGGCAGAGCTGAAAATGCTCCTAAATAGCCAATCAGAAAATATCAAAACTACTGAGCGCTATTATCAAGAAGCGGGCGATTTAGATTTTCATTACCGTATTATTCTCGGCAGCAAAAATAATCATTTAATTAATATGTTGGTCAATGGCTTATATCACTTGGTGCGTATGTATCGCGTGCAGTTAGGCATGGCAGGTCCTCGCGTAAGTACCGCCTTTGACGAGCATAAACATATAGTGCAAGCCATCAGCAATCGCGACCCTGAGTTGGCCGAAATGTTGATGCGCCGACACATTATGTATTCAAAAAATAATATCGAAGCCAAACTCCAGCAGTGAGCTTCACCATAAATCAAATTCAGGAAATTAGAGAGAACATCATCATGACAGCAGGAAATATCAGTGCGGGTAAAAAATTCCGCGATGCATTAAAAGCCAATCAACCACTACAGATCGTGGGCACCATTAATGCCTACAGCGCAATGATGGCGAAGAAAATCGGCCACCAAGCAATTTATTTATCTGGCGGTGGTGTTGCAAATGCCTCTTATGGTCTTCCTGATTTAGGTATGACGTCTCTTAACGACGTCATTGCTGACGTACAACGTATTACCTCTGCATGTGAGCTGCCACTGATGGTGGATATCGACACAGGTTGGGGCGGCGCGTTCAATATCGCAAAAACAGTACGTGATATGGAAAAAGCCGGTGCAGCAGCCGTGCATATGGAAGACCAAGTGGCACAAAAGCGCTGTGGTCACCGTCCAAATAAAGAGATCGTATCAACCGAAGAAATGGTTGATCGTATTAAAGCGGCAGTCGATGCGCGTACTGATACTGATTTCTTCATCATGGCGCGTACTGACTCATTTGCACAAGAAGGCTTAGAAGCCGCGATTGAGCGTGCAAAAGCTTATGTTGCTGCTGGTGCTGATGGCATTTTTGCAGAAGCAGTACAAACGGAAGAACACTACCGTGCATTTAGCGAGGCGCTAGATGTGCCAATTTTAGCGAACATCACAGAATTTGGTAAAACAGAGCTTTGGAACAAAGAAGAGCTTGGCGAGTGGGGCGTAGATATGGTGCTTTACCCACTGAGTGCCTTCCGTGCAATGAACAAAGCCGCTGAATTGGTTTATCAAAGCATTTTACAAAACGGCGATCAAAAAGCTGTCATCGATACCATGCAAACTCGTATGGATCTTTATGATTACCTTGGCTATCACGACTACGAGCAGAAGCTTGATGCGTTGTTCGCCGAAGGCAAAAATAAATAATTATAAGTAGTAATTTTGAAGTGCAGGCAATGAACCTGCACTCAGCACATATCAATACCCAGCAGGTAAAAATAATTCAGGAGACAACATCATGGCAAAAGTACTAAGCGGTGCAGGCCTACGCGGACAAGTAGCGGGTAAAACAGCATTATCAACAGTAGGTAAATCAGGTTCTGGCCTAACTTATCGTGGTTACGACGTAAAAGATCTAGCTGAAAAGTGTCAGTTTGAAGAAGTGGCGCACCTTATCTTAAAAGGCCACCTACCAACGCAAACAGAGCTAGACGCATATAAAGACAAACTACGTGCAATGCGCGGTCTGCCACAAGCCCTTAAAGATGTACTAGAGCGTATTCCAGCAGATGCACACCCAATGGACGTATTACGTACGGGTTGTTCAATGTTAGGTAACCTTGAAGGTGAAGCGACATTTGATGAGCAAGACCAAGTAACCGATCGCATGCTAGCGGTTTTCCCAAGTATCATTTGTTATTGGTACCGTTTTAGCCATGATGGTGTGCGTGTTGACGTTGAAACAGATGATGATTCAATTGGTGGTCACTTCCTTACAATGCTACACGGCGAAAAAGCCAAAGAATTACACGAGCAAGTTATGCATGTGTCTCTAATTCTTTATGCAGAGCATGAATTTAATGCGTCTACTTTCACAGCGCGTGTTTGTGCATCAACGCTTTCTGACATGCATTCATGTGTAACAGGTGCGATTGGTTCACTTCGTGGCCCACTACATGGCGGTGCTAACGAAGCAGCGATGGAACTGATTGAAGGCTTTACTTCACCAGAACATGCTGAAGCTGAAATGATGGGTAAACTTGAGCGTAAAGAGAAGATCATGGGCTTCGGTCACGCGATTTACTCAGAATCAGATCCTCGTAACGAAATCATCAAAGGCTGGTCTGAAAAGCTAGCGGCTGATGTAGGCGACGACGTACTTTACCCAGTATCAGTGCGTTGTGAAGAAGTCATGTGGCGTGAGAAGAAACTATTCTGTAACGCTGATTTCTTCCACGCATCTGCATACAACTTCATGGGTATTCCGACTAAGCTATTCACGCCTATCTTCGTTATGTCTCGTCTAACGGGCTGGGCTGCACACGTGATGGAACAACGTGCTGACAACCGTATTATCCGTCCTTCTGCGGAATACACAGGTGAAGAGCTACGCCCTGTAACGCCAATTTCAGAGCGTTAATTTAAATCGTATTATTTAAAGTGTGGCGCCTTAACCTTATTAAAGGGCCGCACTTTCAATTCAATTGATTTTAGCCTTTTCTACCCCGTCACCGAAGATAGAATTATGAACACCAAATACCGTAAAATCTTACCTAATTCTCAACTTGCTTATTACGATACCCGTGAAGCCGTTGATGCTATTAAACCTGGCGCGTATGCCACACTCCCTTACACATCCCGTGTACTTGCAGAAAATCTAGTTCGCCGTTGTGAGCCTGATAAGCTAGATGCTAGCTTATCGCAGTTAATTGAGCGCAAACGCGACTTAGATTTTCCTTGGTTCCCTGCACGTGTTGTGTGTCACGATATTTTGGGCCAAACCGCTCTTGTTGACCTGGCTGGCTTACGTGATGCGATTGCTGCAAAAGGTGGCGATCCGTCTAAAGTAAACCCAGTAGTTCCGACTCAGCTTATTGTTGATCACTCGCTTGCGGTTGAGCATGCTGGTTTTGAAAAAGATGCGTTCGAGAAAAACCGTGCCATTGAAGACCGTCGCAACGACGACCGCTTCCATTTTATTAACTGGACAAAAACAGCATTTAAAAACGTTGACGTTATCCAACCAGGTAACGGCATCATGCACCAAATCAACCTAGAGAAAATGTCGCCAGTTATCCATGCCCGTGACGGTGTAGCATTCCCTGATACATTGGTTGGTACTGATAGTCATACGCCACACGTTGACGCACTGGGTGTCATTGCAGTAGGTGTTGGTGGCCTTGAAGCCGAAAGCGTCATGCTAGGTCGTGCTTCTTATATGCGCCTACCAGATATTGTTGGTGTTGAACTGACAGGCAAAGCACAACCGGGTATCACCGCAACTGATATTGTATTAGCAATCACAGAATTCTTAAGAGCTGAAAAAGTAGTTGGCGCTTACTTAGAGTTTTATGGTGAAGGTGCTGCAAGCTTAACACTTGGCGACCGTGCAACCATCTCAAATATGACGCCTGAGTATGGTGCGACAGCGGCGATGTTCTACATCGACCAACACACCATCGATTACTTAAAAATCACAGGTCGTGACGACGAGCAAGTTCAGCTTGTTGAAAACTACGCGAAAGAAACAGGTCTTTGGGCCGACAGTTTAGAAACTGCAGAATACGAACGCGTTTTAACTTTTGATTTATCAACGGTTGGCCGTAACATCGCAGGCCCTTCTAACCCACATCGTCGTGTATCTACTTCAGAACTTGCACAAGCGGGTATTGCTGGCACAGTTGAAAACGAAGAAGGCAAAATGCCAGACGGTGCGGTGATCATCGCAGCAATCACCAGCTGTACCAATACTTCTAACCCGCGCAACGTAATTGCCGCTGGCCTACTTGCACGTAATGCCAACGCAAAGGGTTTAACTCGTAAGCCTTGGGTTAAATCATCACTGGCGCCGGGTTCAAAAACAGTAAAAATGTATCTTGAAGATGCTGAGTTATTGCCTGAATTAGAGCAACTTGGTTTTGGTGTTGTGGCATTTGCTTGTACGACTTGTAACGGTATGAGCGGTGCGTTAGACCCGAAAATCCAACAAGAGATTATCGACCGCGATTTATATTCTACAGCGGTACTGTCTGGTAACCGTAACTTTGATGGTCGTATTCACCCTTATGCAAAACAAGCTTTCTTAGCGTCGCCGCCGCTGGTTGTGGCGTATGCGATTGCCGGAACCATTCGCTTTGACATCGAAAAAGATGTTCTTGGTCATGATCAAGACGGTAACCCAGTTACCCTGAAAGACTTGTGGCCAACGGATGAAGAGATCGACGCAGTTATTGCAAAAAGCGTGAAGCCAGAGCAATTCCGCCAAGTATATGAGCCAATGTTTGACTTAAACGTCGATTATGGCGAGAAGAATGATCCGCTTTACGACTGGCGTGAAATGAGTACCTATATCCGCCGCCCACCATATTGGGAAGGCGCACTAGCAGCTGAGCGCACCATGAAAGGCATGCGTCCACTTGCTGTATTAGGTGACAATATCACTACCGACCACCTATCACCTTCAAATGCAATTTTAGCAAGCAGTGCTGCCGGTGAGTATTTGGCGAAGATGGGTCTGCCAGAAGAAGATTTTAACTCATACGCAACACACCGCGGTGACCACTTAACGGCGCAGCGTGCAACTTTTGCTAACCCGAAACTGTTTAACGAAATGGTGTTAGACGAAAACGGTGAAGTAAAACAAGGTTCACTGGCGCGTATTGAGCCAGAGGGCAAAGTAACGCGCATGTGGGAAGCCATCGAAACCTATATGGAACGTAAGCAGCCATTGATCATTGTGGCAGGTGCTGATTACGGTCAGGGGTCGTCACGTGACTGGGCAGCCAAAGGTGTGCGTTTAGCCGGTGTTGAAGTGATTGCAGCAGAAGGCTTTGAGCGTATTCACCGTACAAATTTAATCGGAATGGGTGTATTACCTCTGCAATTTGAAGCCGGTACAACCCGTAAAACACTCGGTCTTGATGGTACTGAAACCTATGACGTTATTGGTGAGCCAAGCCCAGGTGCAACATTAACCTTATTGGTTAATCGTCAAAACGGCGAGCGTGTTGAAGTGCCTATGTTATGTCGCCTAGATACCGCAGAAGAAGTATCAATTTACGCGGCTGGCGGTGTTCTTCAAAGATTCGCACAAGACTTTTTAGAAGCTAATAATTAATAAATAAGCGAATGAGGCTTTCTCATTCGCTTTTGAAGGATTTTTAAATGGCTTTCAAACCACAAATTAAAGTACCAGCAACTTATATGCGTGGCGGTACCAGTAAGGGCGTGTTTTTCAACCTTGCTGATCTACCCGCTACGGCACAAGTTGCAGGCGAAGCTCGTGACAATTTATTGCTACGCGTGATTGGCAGCCCAGATCCATACGCAAAACACACCGATGGTATGGGCGGTGCAACGTCAAGCACCAGTAAAACCGTGATTCTGGCAAAAAGTGATGTGCCTGATCACGATGTAGATTACCTATTTGGTCAGGTTGCGATTGATAAACCTTTTATCGATTGGAGCGGAAACTGCGGAAACTTAACCGCTGCGGTAGGCGCATTTGCGATCAGTAATGACCTAGTTGACGCTGAGCGTGTGCCTGAAAACGGCATTGCGGTTGTGCGCATTTGGCAAGCAAACATCAAAAAAACCATCATCGCGCATATCCCTATGACTAATGGAGAAGTGCAAGAAACCGGTGAATTTGAGTTAGATGGCGTGACTTTCCCTGCTGCCGAAGTGGTGGTTGAGTTTATGGATCCAGCTGACGGCGAAGGCGATATGTTCCCATCAGGTAACTTGATTGATAGTCTTGAAGTGCCGGGTATTGGCACTTTCCCTGTGACCATGATCAACGCAGGTATTCCGACCCTATTCTTTAATGCAGAAGATTTAGGGTACACAGGCACAGAGCTACAAGAATCCATTAATAGCGATCCAGCCGTGCTTGAGCGCTTTGAAACCATTCGCGCCCATGGTGCAGTGAAAATGGGTT
Source organism: Pseudoalteromonas phenolica (assembly GCF_005886345.1). GTDB lineage: Bacteria > Pseudomonadota > Gammaproteobacteria > Enterobacterales > Alteromonadaceae > Pseudoalteromonas > Pseudoalteromonas phenolica_A. The sequence goes on along the minus strand of NZ_PNEC01000042.1, from coordinate 123,299 downwards.
TGATCAAAGATATTGAAGAAGCAAAAGTACGTCAGCATACGCCGAAAATCGCGTTTGCTGCACCTGCGCAGGCTTATACCGCTTCAAGTGGTAAAGCGATTGCAGAGTCTGATATCGATGTGTGTGTACGTGCACTTTCGATGGGTAAGCTTCATCACGCCATGATGGGCACAGCGGCTGTTGCTATTGCGACCGCTGCTGCAATTCCTGGCACCATAGTGAATTTGGCTGCTGGTGGCACTGAGCGTGAAAGCGTCACCTTTGGTCACCCATCGGGCACATTAAAAGTCGGTGCAGCTGCAAAACTTGTTGATGGTAAATGGCTGGCTGAAAAAGCGGTCATGAGCCGAAGCGCACGAGTGCTAATGGAAGGCTCAGTACGCGTACCGCAGAATTAATTAAAAACCTACTCAAGTTAATTTAAGCAAATTGTTCATGAGTTGTGATACTCCTAAGGCCCAAGAGGGCCTTTTTTAATGGCTGAATCACTCCGTATTTATATTTTCAAAGTAAAGGGATTAGGAATAAATGATAGAAGCAATCACCACCCTGGCACTCACAACCGCACTTCTATTAGGCTCGCCTGGGCCTGCACCGCTAGCCCTAGCAGGTGTCGGTGCCAGTTTTGGTTTTAAGCAAGGTTTAGGATTTCTTGCTGGTATTCTACTCGGCTTGCTGGTGGCAATTAGCTCGGTGGCATTGGGGTTAGGTAGCTTGTTTGAGCAACTCCCGATGGTCAAATTAACCTGCCAAGGTATTGCAACCGCTTACTTAATTTACGTGGCTTACAAGATCGCGATTAATACCAACGGTATAGAGCAAAGAGCAGGTGCAGCGCCAAGCTTTAAAGATGGCTTTATATTAAATTTAATCAACCCTAAAGCCTATGCCGCGTTTTTAGCGATTTTTTCGAATTTTATGGTACCTGCAACATCACTTGTTTACAGCGCTATGATAACGGTTATGGTGAGCTTTATTGTAGCCGTCATCGTTGATGGATTATGGATGGCAATTGGCAGCAAATTGCATCAACTTTTTTCTAAACCTAAACAAGCACTGTATTTACGTTTTATCTGCGCTGGGCTTATGGTAATTAGTGTTTTGCTCGGTTTATTTATTTAGATTGTGATTTAGTAAAAGAAAAAAGGTAGATTGTTAAATCTACCTTTGCTCCATCTGGAAGTTGAAAAAATTAAAACTCTTTAAACCAAGATAATGTGTAATAACGGCCTCTTGGATTTGGTCCACGATCGTATCCTCTTGCTGTATCAAAGAATGGAGGTGTTTCACCAAATGGGTTTTGTATTGTTAAATTAAAACGACCATACTCGTCAGCATCATACCCAAGATTAAAAGTTTTTAGGTCATAAGACGGTGACCAATCTCTTGCATAGTCTCTTGCGGTTCTATATTTGTCTTTCTCTGGCACATCTGATAAATCTAATTCGATATCTTCACTTGAATTGAAGGCCGCACTGCCATAAGCCACCGTAAACGATGAGGACCAATTGTCCATATTCCAGTAAATGCCGTAAGACTGCTTTGTTTCCAAGTTATTATATCGACCAATCGACGGTGTCCATTCATCATCGCCTAAGTACTGATCATCACCGAGTGTAATTTCAGCTAAAGAATAAGTTAAGTTAAATTGTCCAAATTGTGTCTCTGGAAAAGTATAGTTAAGGTCCAAGTCATAGCCTTGTGAGCGGGTTTTTCCTATGTTGATGATGATACTTTTATAGTACTCAAGGACATGAGTTTCGGGATTACGCTGAATTAGATCACCAAATAGCTCGCCATTTGTTCGAGCGTTCTCTCTAAGCATGACACGAGTTAAACGTTCAGGTGCATTTTCGATGTCAACTTTCCAAAAGTCTAAAGTTGCGGTAAAGCCATTTATGTAATCAGGTGTCCAAACTAGCCCTAGATTTCGCGATGTTGATGTCTCTGGAAGTAAGTTTTCATTTCCACCCATTTCAAAACCCCATTCATAGGGACCGGCCTTGGCAACTTTAGCGCCGAAGCTCTTGCATAATGGCAGTTCGTCCCAACCTGTTTTACTACATGGATCTGACGAATTTGAATACCATCTGTCAGTGAATACTTCTTTACCACGATATAAGTCAAATAAGGTCGGTGCTCTAAATCCTTCTGAATAATTTGCTCTCACCAGAAGTTCATCAATTGGTTTCCAATATGCATTAAATGACGGTGTACTTGAAGAGCCTGAATCACTGTAACTTGAATACCGAACAGCAATATCAATACTAAGGTGTTTCGCTAAATAGGCATCTTGAAGAATTGGAAAACTCGCTTCAAAATAGGCTTCTTTAATTTTACGTTTAGGAGGTAAGTTACTGTCCTCTTGCCCTAAATTTCCAACTAATTTGTACTGGCCTCGAACTTCGTCATACTCATTACTGGCTATTTCTGTCCTATATTCTGCGCCAACCGCTAATTGAATAGCACCTGCCGGTAACTCATATACCTCGCCGACAGCGCTGACGTTAATGGTGTTTGTGACTGCCTCATGCTCAGTCCAAATACCATCAATCATAATATCATCAGGTAGTTGCTCGTTGAGTGCCTCAAGATCTAAGAAAGGATTCAGCTCTGTGCAATTATTTTCTGGTAAGCACACCTCTGGACCACTTAAGCTGTCTTGCAATAATGTTCTGTTCAATGCGGCAGGATAATCTGTTCTAGCCTTATAGCTGCTATGAACAATATCAGCAGACCATGACCAATCTTCTGATAGTTCCCCCTTTAGTCCCAAGCGAATATGAAGCGGCGTTATTTGAGTTGTGGTATTACGTTTATTGATGTCAGTTAAACGGCGATTCATCCGAACATCACGGCCAAATGGATTGTATTTGTTATTTTCACTGACAAATAAGCGAGAAACAACGGCGGCGGCTTCTTGTGCATAATTATCTTTGTTTGCATAGAGGAGTTGGAATGTCCCTTCTAAGGTATCTGAAAAGTCATAATAAGAATTGAGTAAGATGCTATATTCTGTTCTTTCAGATGCATCGAGGGTTTCGCTTTGAAAGTTATAACCGTGAGCATCCTTATAAATTTTTTCTACCTCTTCTTGCGCAAGGTCTTCTAGTTCCCAACAAGCTTGTCCAGATTCCCCTGTGTATGTTGCCGAATATGGTATGAAATCAGAAGTGCTATTTCCTTGGGTGCCATTATTTCTATGCAACATATGATATGTAGCTGTTGCCGTATCTTCGTTACATTCCGCATAGGTAAAATTGCCATCAGGTCCATAGATACTATTCCAGTTTGTTCCCTCGAATATTCCATGTATTTTCTGATCACGACGATCTGGGTCATAAAAGCTGCGATTTCCTCTATTAAATGTATTAACCTTCTTAGCCTCTACACCTAAAGTGAAGCCGCTTCTATCAAAGCTTTTGCCACCGACAAAACTGAAAGTATGCGTAGGGGCGTCGTTATATTCACTTATTCCCGTAGACGCATTCAGTTTAACACCATCAAAATCTTTCAATAATTGATAGTTAATGACACCGGCAATAGCATCTGAGCCGTATATTGCAGAAGCTGAACCTTTTTTAATGTCAACACGTTTTAGCATGGTAGTCGGTATAACTGAAATATCCACTGAACCGTCGGTGTCTGCTGCCATTCGCACACCATCTAACAGGTTAAGTGTACGCGCATAGCCTAATCCTCTTAATTGTACTTTCTGTCTGCCATCATTATTTCTAGCATCAGCGCCAAAGTTTTCATCAATTGATACCTGATTACCATTCATAGCGGGTAGTCGTGTAAACACATCTGTAATAGAGGTAAGTCCACTTAAGGCTATATCTTCACTACTCACGCTAGTTATGGGTAGTGATGAGGTTAGTTCTGGTCTGATTAAGCGAGAGCCAGTCACTGTAACCCGTTCTATTTCTTCTACATTATTTTTTTTAACAGCACTTTCATCGGCTGCAAAGTTTGCAAATGGCAGTGCAATTAAGGCTACATAAATCGCTTTATGAACGGGAGAAAGTTTAAAATGCATAGTGATCCTGTCTTTAATTTTAGTAATTTTTATAAATATTTTATTTGGTTAAATAACCAACAAAGAAGTGTACCTAATGTAAATACTTTGTAAATTGAGAAAAAATCAAGATGTCAAATACTGTTTTGTTATTTAGTATTACCTAATGGAATACTTAAGTTTAATTTGTCATTAGGTAGTTTTACTTTAGTAAGGTGAGGATTTTAGATATTTGATAAATATCTTTATGGATGGTTTACATAATTTGAGCTGTGCGAGATGCTAGCTACTGAATTTTCAAGGGATCACTTATGTTGAATTTAAAATCTAGTCTACAAGTCATTGCGTTTGCAGCCGTTGTGTCTTTCTCTGGCGCAAGCAGTGCAAAAGCCACCTTTCATGCTGAGCATAACGATATCGTTAAAACTGTAAACAGTTACTTTAAAGGCATTGCAGAGTCAGACGAAGCCTTAATAGCGCAAGCTTTTGAGCTAGAAAATGGTCATATAAAGTCTATCGTGACAGATAAAGAAACGGGTAAGCAAAGTATTCGCAGTCAAAAGCTGGGTGACTTTGCCAAGATATTTAAGCAGCCGACTAAAGACCATTGGCAAGCCCATATCCTTTCAATTGATGTGGTTGACGAGCAAATGGCGATGGTTAAGTTGAATTTTGAGACGTCAAAAACCCATTACATAGATTACTTAGTGTTATATAAATTTAATGACGCTTGGCGGATAGTGAATAAGACTTTTGTGGCTAAACCTAAAACCTAATAATAAAAAGCTTGTTTATAATAGACTTAGTTGAGCGAGTAGTCATAAAGACCACTCGCAGTTTATCTCAAAACATGTGCTTTTTAGCGTGCTAAACTTGTTTCATTTTTAAACTTGTTTAAGTTACCTAGCGTCAACGTCTGGGGAACAAAAATGAAATCACTTATCTCGGCTGCCATATTATCTACGGTGGCATTAACCAATACAGCTTTACCAAGTAAAGTTTACGCTTCATCAACTGTAAACACGCACATATCTTCACATAGCCAATACGATTTTTCGTCATTAGCTGATGGTATTCGTATCGTGAATCAGCTCAAAATGGGTATAAGTCCATCTGAACAAGCGTGGCAGCAACTTTTTTCTCATAACGCCTATCAGTTGGTGTTTAGTATTTCGGATCTGACTCAAGAAAAATTAAAAAACCGTTTCGAAATCGCTTTCCTGCCAATGAAAGCTGTGCACTTTGACGCATTAAATGCTTTCGAAAAGCAAGAGGTGAAACATTTAAGGACGGCTTTATATAACTTAGATTGGATCAATGAATACAAAAATATGCTCACTGGCTCTGATGCCGTTGAACGCTCATTAGCACTCGCCAATCAATGGATCCCAAAGGCTTTTCAATCAAAGCAAGCCACACAATATGTATTTGGTTTCTTCGGACAAAACGCCCATGCGAGTGCTGTGGGTGTAGTACTCGACCCTTACCTCGGGTATTTGTCAGACTTACATGCACCTTTTGAACTAGGCGCCCATGAGTTGCACCATAATCTACGTGCAAAAATCAAACTAACAAAGCCACTAGATAGAGAAAATGGCTTCGATAGAGCCATTGACCACATGCAACACGAAGGGGTCGCTAACCTGATAGATAAATCACGTTTTTTAGAAGCGCAGTCACCATTTTCTGATGAAATTAAAAATTACTTTGCGAGTGAATTAAAAAAAGCGCCCAATTATATAATTGCGTTAAATAAAGTCATGAGCGAAGCGGCAAGTGATCATGAAAATGCTGACTTTATGACCTTTCAAAAAGCAGGCTTACCTTTATGGGGTCACGTCGTCGGCTGGTATATGACACAAACCATAGTTAAAGCAGGCATGAAGGAACAACTTGTTGAGTCTATGGTGGCGCCAAGAGCGTTTCCGCATCTTTACAATCAAGCTGTCGAACGACTTGGTACGCAGCAGCCTCAGTTTTCGCAGGCCGTCGTAGATGTGTATCGTCAACGTGCATCGCTATCGCTTTAAAAAGTAAACATAAAATCATGCTGATAAGATGACTTTTCAGGCTAATCTAATGTTATATTGTGCTTAAATTCACATGTTATGAGAATAATTTAATGCGCATATTAATTGTTGGAGCGGGCATTGCGGGTTGTGCTTTGTATCGTCGCTTAAAGCCACTCGGTCATGAGATTGATATTATTGAAAAGTCATCAGAGTTGGCTTCTGAAGGCGCTGCGATTTGTTTACCTGCCAATGCCATGCTAGCGCTAGAGCAACTAGATTTGGCCGAGCAGGTTAAACAGCTTGCTTTTCAAGTTGATCAAATCGAATATGCGCTCTCTTCGGGCAAAACCTTGGCTTCTGCTTCATTACATGAAGCGCCTTTAAATAAAGCGCCTTTTGTTGCTTTGAAGCGCGATGCGCTGATGTCTATTTTAAGAGACGGTATGGCGGCTGATGTGCAGTTAAACACTTGGCCAACAGCACTCAGCCAAGAAAACAATGAAGTGTCGGTGACTTTCAATACAGGCGTTTGTAAAACGTATGACCTTGTCGTTGCGGCTGATGGAATTAACTCAGCCACAAGAGGTATGGTTCAACCAAACACCTCACTGCTGACTCATCAAGTTACTAACTGGCGTTTTATCAATAAAAAACCTAAAGCCAACATACAGCCGACTTATTATGTGGGTAATGACTCTGCATTCATGATTTACCCAATCAGTGACAGTGAGGTGTATTGCTATGGTCAAATTATTGATGAGCAAGGTCAGTATGCTGCACTACCGAGTGATAAAGCACTGCAAGATATTTTCTCAGAATATGATGTGCCTGTTGCGCAATGCGTAAAAGGCTTAACCGAACAACAGCATATAGTGCTGGGGCAGCTTAAGAGTGTTGAGCAAACAGAATCAGTATTTGATCGTGTGGTTTTAGTTGGAGATGCGCTGCATGGTTGCCCGCCAAGTCTGCAGCAAGGTGCAGGCATGTCTTTAGAAGATATAAACTGTCTTGCAGATAACTTGAGTAATAAGCCAGTAGATGAAGCGTTAGAGGCCTATAAAACAGCAAGAGCAGAGCGGATCTCTTGGACGGTATCTGAGTCTAATAAAATCATTAAGTTAGCAGGGTTAGGACGCTCACCAATTGGTCGATTTATTCGCAATAGTATTATTCGATTGAAAGGCCCAGCTAATGTTGTGGGTTGGCGAAAGCTGTTAAATGAACTTGATTAAAGCCATAGGTTAATTTTGAAAAACGCGGTTAAAGTCAAACCGCGTTTTTTATTTGCTTTACTGGTACTTTAACTCACTGACTTCAACAACTGCACTGGTATTCAGCGGGCCATAAATATGTGGAAATAGCCCCAATTCAGGGTTGTTCGTGGCACCTTCATACTTCACCTCAGCAGTGATCAAATCAGGGTCAACTTTTAAAAGAGCAAGCGGCCCTTTATCTTTATAAAATCGTGCAACTACATAGTCTATTTGTAATTCACTACACGCGTGAATAAACCCCTCAGACTCAATTGAAGGGGTTATATAAAAAGGTTGAGCAAGTACATCAGCAACTTGTGTTCGAGGTAAAATTAAATAAATGGCACTTTTCATAATAGAGTCCAACAAACTTTGTATTGAGTATTATAAATAAGTGCCTCAAAAGCGTTAATTAAAAACCTTTGCAAATTGCAGAATTTGATTGAGTACTTTTTGCCTTCACTTGTTTAGCCGTTTCTTCGAGATGAACTGTAAAGGGGTTTTACAGTGTTCTAATTCGATATTAAAACTCGATTAAGATGATTGTGAGTTGAATGCAATATCAGTCATTCATTTGTATTTATGCAGACTGAGTTGTCAAAATCACCTAGCTTTAACTAATCTTTAGTAATCAACGATTAGACGCATTTATCTTCTCCAAATATGACGGCTATGTTACTGATCTAGATACACCCCTGAATGGTATAATTGAAAGAACATTTTTTAAGGAATGTACATGCAACAATTATCTGCTGGAATGATTACTTTGGTTTTATTGAGCTTGATTAGTTTCTATTCTGCTGCTGAAGAGAAAGCTGTCGATACTATAGAGCCGACTGGTATGGAGCAAATTTGGCAACCTGCACCTGATCTTCCTGTCGCCATACAAGAGGTTTACCCAGCGGTGTTTTTAGATCGTATATTCGTTGGGGGCGGCTTCGTGCCATCAAAATCAGAGAGTTTCTATGGCCTTGGGCCAACAAGAAAGATCTTTATTTTAAACCCTGCAGAACAGTTTTGGGAAAAAGCACCCGATTTACCTGAGTCTCGGCATCATTTGGGGATGACGAGCAATATTCATTATGTTTATGCCATCGGTGGTTTCTCCGGCCCTAAGGAGGATGCGTGGCAACCACAACGTTCAGTGTATCGTTTAGACAGCAGAAAGAGTCGCTGGATGAGTGCATCATCTTTACCAATTCCTTTGGCCGAGTCTGTTTATGCAAGCGTTGGTAAAAGCATTCATGTGATTGGTGGGAAAACGCGAAAACGAGGCGAGAAGCAAAATATCGACACCAACGCCCACTACGTGCTGGTGAATAATGCATACTGGCGTAAAGCAAAGCCAGCACCGACTGCACGCGCTTCTGCGGCTGGTGCGGTGATTGGTAATAATATTTATGTGATTGGCGGACGTACAGGCGGTGAAAATCGACAAAACTTAAACACTGTTGAAGTATACGATACCCAAACTGAAACTTGGGAATCTCGCGCTCCTTTACCGATTGCCGCGGCTGGCCTCGCTGCTGCCGTGATTGATGGCAAAATAATCGTCTCTGGTGGCGAAGCCTTTTCAAATACAGGCAATTGGCAAGATGGCAAAGTGTTTAACTCGGTGTTTTTGTATGACCCAAACATTGACGAGTGGCAGGAGCTTGAACCCTTACCGACCCCGCGTCATGGTCACGGTAAAGTGAGTTTAAACGGGGAAGTATATGTGCTGGGTGGCGCCGCTAAAATTGGTCCGCAAGAAACTTTATCAAGCACTTTGATTTATCAGCCAACACAAAACTGATAAAAGAAAAAGCGTTAGAACTTTCTAGCGCTTTTAATTCAGGCTCTTCTTAGAAGCTATTATAAAACCAGCGTAAAACTGGCTCCTTCATCTACTTCAGAGGCCACTTTTATACGCCCTTTGTGACGATGAATAATTTGCTGACTAAGCGCTAAGCCTATGCCAGAGCCCTTTGGTTTAGTGGTAAAGAAAGGCACGAAGATCTTCTCAAGTGCACTCGGTTCAATGCCATCGCCGTTATCTTGTATGGCAATTTCGCATTTTCCATAGCGGTTAATACTCGCAGTGATATTCACTGCTTTCTCATTTTTTTGACTCAATTTTAAGGCATCTAGGGCATTGGTGATTAAGTTAACTAGCACCTGTTCAAGCATCTTTTTATCGCCTGATACAGTTAAGTTTTCGGGCTCAATTGAAATCGTTAAAGCAATATTGGCCCCATCAAATTGTGGTTTTACGAGCGGCTGCAAATCATCAAATAGGCTTTGCACTGAGATCGGTTGTAGCTCTAAATGAGGAATATGTGTGAGCTTACGATAGTCTTCAATAAAGCCAAGTAAGGATTGGCTGCGAATGCCAATGGCGTTAAGGCTCTGTAGGTAATCGTCGACTAAGTCTTGGTCATCTATTTGGTTTGCAAGTTGCTGCTCTGTGATGGTCGCCAGGGTGTTTGACAGCGAATAAATTGGGGCGACAGAGTTACCAATTTCGTGAATTAATACACGAATAAGCTTTTGCCATGAATCGATTTGCGTACTTTCGATTTGCTCTGAAATAGCAGTAAACAGCCAAACCTCATAGCGATTGTTATGGTAATTAAAGGCGAAGTATTTAAATAGTATGTCGTCTTCGACACTGGCACCTTGCTTGGTTTGTTCAAGAATGGGTTTTGCAGTTAAGAGCTCTTTCGCGTCGCTAAACGTTCGAATGTCTAGGCTTCGTTTAGCGGTGTTGTTACACACCACCACATCTTGCTGATTTTTGATAAGAATAACCCCTGCATCAATGTGTTGTAGCATGGTTTCAAAAATAGCGACTTGTTCGGCTTGCTTGAATTTATCGTGTTGTACTTTTTTGATCAGGTCATTGCAGATCTGCTGCTCTTGTAAACCTAAGGTGTGGGTTTCACTGAGGCGAAAACTACTGTCTTGATATTTCAGTGCGTTGATAACTTCGTTGAACTGCTTTTGCTGTTTGGCAAAAAGTTTGAGTGTCAGGGCTGCAAATAGGGCAGAGCCAAATAAAGCCAAAATGCTGAGCAAAGTGGCATGGCTGAATGCAAAACCATAAAGCCCAACACAGGCAAAACCGACCGCCGAGATAAAGTAACCCAACACCGCTGCGCTGTTTTTATTAAACACCGTACTTCTCCATTTTGCGATATAACGACGCACGGGTGATACCGAGTGCTTTAGCTGCATGGCTGATGTTGCCTTTAAAGTCAGCAATGGCGCGCTCTATGGTCATTTGTTCAATGTCAGCAAGGTTATAGGTATCGAGCTGCGCAGAACCGCTTTGTGTCTCTTGGCTTGGCATGAGCTGAAATTGCAATTGTTCACCATCAGATAAAATCACTGAGCGTTCTACTAAATGCTGCAATTCACGGATATTACCTGGCCAATCATAGGCAAGTAATTGAGCCATGGTTTTGTCACTCACTGTTTTATGGCTTAGCTTGTATTTTTTGCAGTAAAGGTCGGCATAAAATTCTATCAGTAACGGAATATCTTGCGGTCTATCGCGCAGTGCCGGCAGTGTGATCTCGACGGTATTGATACGATACAACAAGTCTTGTCTGAATGACCCTTCACGCACCATGTCGTATAGATTCATGTTGGTCGCGGTGATCAAACGAATATCGACTGAGATCTCTTTGCTGGCGCCAACTGGGGTTATCACGCGGTTTTGAATGGCAGTTAATAGCTTACCTTGTAATTCGAGCGGAATATTACCGATTTCATCTAAAAAGAGGGTACCGGTGTCGGCCAGTTCAAAGCGACCTTGCTTATTTTCTTTGGCATCGGTGAACGCGCCTTTGGCATGACCAAATAGCTCACTTTCAAATAACGAGCTGGCAATGGTGCCCATATCAACCGATAAAAAGGTGTCGGTGGCACGCAGTGATTGCTTATGAAATTCTCGGGCGATAACTTCTTTACCAGTGCCACTTTCACCTAATATCAATACATTGGCATCGGTCTTTGCGGCTTTTTCGAGAGTTGTGAACACTTGCTCCATGGCAGGACTTTTTGCAATGAGGTTCTCAAATGGACGATTTTGATCTGCCAAAGACAGCGCCGCGATTTGGTTCAGCTTTTTGCTTTTTTGGCGCTGCGCGCTTAAGTCGATACAGTTCGCCACGGTTGCCAATAGTTTTTCGTTTTGCCAAGGTTTTAGCACAAAATCACTGGCCCCTTGTTTAATGGCATCCACCGCCATCGACATATCACCAAAAGCTGTAAATAGCACCACAACGGCGTCTTCGTCTATGGCTTTTATTTGCTTTAACCAGTAAAAGCCTTCAGCACCAGAGGTGGATTCTCGGGTGAAGTTCATGTCGAGTAAAATCAAAGCAAAAGACTCTTTCTCCATGGCGTCATTGATTTTATGCGGGTTATCTAGGGTAACAACATGCTTATAGTGTTGTTTTAATAACATCTTAGTGGCAATTAATATCTCGGCGTTGTCATCAACCACTAGAATCGACTTATTAATTACAGCCATGGCGCATTTCCTTACTTTCAAAGTGTACGATATCGTACACCAAGTGTTTTAAAGTTTTACACTTTTATCTGTGTTAAATCGCGCTTAAAATTATAAGTTGTTGTTATGTATATGCTTTTGTTTTTGGCACAGTAATTGTCTTATATCTAACAAATCTAAACGATTAGGATGTTAGAAATGGATAAAGTGATCAGCAAAAAACGCACATTTAAAGCGTGGTGGTTGGCAGTCCCAGCAATTGCCATTACATACTTTTTAATAAGCAATACCGCAAACAGTAGTGGCAGTCGTTACAACCTAGAAATGGACAAAATAAAGGTAAGCACAGTCACTGGTGGTGAATTCACAGATATGATCCCACTTCGTGGTAATGTTACCCCGAGTAAATCAGTGTATTTAGACGCTATTGAGGGGGGACGTGTAGAGCAGCGCTTTGTAGAAGAAGGCGCGATGGTTAAAAAGGGCGATAAGATTTTAGCTTTGAGTAACACAGGATTACAGCTTGATGTTATCTCTCGTGAGGCGCAAATTTCTGAGCAGTTAAATAACCTACACAACACCCGTCTGGCCATCGATCAAAATCGTTTAAACCTAAAGCGTAACTTATTAGAACTAGATTTTGAGATTAAACAGAGTGAACGCAAGCTGGCACAACATAAAAAGCTGGTGGCAAACAGCTTGGTGTCACAAAACGAATTAAAAGCTGTGAACGACCGCACACAATATTTAAAAGATCGCCGCACGCTGGTGATTGAACAGCAAGAGCAAGATGAGCTTATTCGTACCGCCCAAATTGCTCAGCTTGAAGACAGTGTCGCGCAGCTAAATAAGAACTTAAATTTTGCCCGCAAGAACCTTGAAAACTTAGTGATCAAAGCGCCAATCGACGGCCAGCTAACCGCATTTAATGCTGAACTAGGGGAGTCAAAGTCGCGTGGCTCACGTTTGGGTCAGGTTGATATTGTCGATGAGTACAAGGTCAGCGCGTTAATTGATGAATTTTACTTAGGCCGTGTATTTGCTGGGCAAACTGCAAAAATCATCCATCAAGGTCAAGATTACACACTGACACTTGCAAAAGTTTATGCCGAGGTAAGCAATGGTCGCTTTGAAGTCGACCTAACTTTTAACGATGCCTTACCTGAGCGTATTCGTCGTGGCCAAACCCTACAAATGGAGTTGCTACTAGCTGATGCAAAACCCGCTAAGCTGATCCCAAATGGCGGCTTCTTTCAAGATACAGGAGGTAAATGGGTGTTTGTAATCGAGCCAGGTAGCGAAGTTGCCATTCGCAAGCAAGTTCGCCTAGGCCAGCGCAATAACAAATTCATTGAAGTACTAGAAGGGTTAAACGAGGGCGACAGAGTCATCACCTCAAGCTATAGCACTTTTATCGATATGCAGACTTTAAAGCTGACGCAGTAAAAGCCCGTCAGCAATGAATAATTAAATAGATTTAAAAAGAATTAGGACTAAACAGATGATCAACCTAACCAACATTAGCAAAATATTCCGCACAGAATCAGTCGAAACACATGCACTTCATGGCGTCACATTGCACGTAGAGCGTGGTGAGTTTGTGGCCATAATGGGTCAGTCTGGCTCGGGTAAATCGACGCTACTGAATATCGTCGGCATGCTTGATCACATCGATCAAGGTGAATATATCTTTGAAGGCCAAGATATCAGTGGCTTCACCGAAAATAAGCTGGCCGACATTCGTAAAGACAACATTGGCTTTATCTTCCAAAGCTTTAATTTGATAGATGAGCTAACCGTTTTTGAAAATGTTGAGCTGCCATTGGTTTATCAAGGCATAGCAAAAAAAGAGCGTGAGCAGCGCGTATTGGCAATTTTAGAAAAGGTCGACATTGCGCACCGTAAAGATCACTACCCACAGCAACTGTCGGGCGGTCAGCAGCAAAGGGTAGCAGTTGGGCGTGCCATAGTCGCAGAGCCAAAAATGCTCTTGGCCGATGAGCCAACAGGTAACCTAGATTCTAAAAATGGTGAAGAGGTTATGAAGCTACTTGCGCAATTAAATCGTGAAGGGGTCACCATAGTGATGGTTACTCACTCAGATCACCATGCCAATTACGCACACCGCGTTATCAATGTATTAGACGGCCATATCGTGTCTCAAAATATGCAGGAGGTGCGTTGTGCTTAATAACTATTTAGTCATTGCCTATCGCAATCTGTTAAAACAAAAGCTTTACTCAGGTATTAATATTCTTGGTTTAGCCATTGGCTTGGTGATTTGTATCAGCATGGCAATCTTTGTTGAGTCTGAGTTGGGTTACGACAAACACATTAAAGACCACGAAAACATTTACCGTACGTCATTAAAAATGACTGTGCCAGGCTCGCCTACTCAGAGTTTTGCTCAAGGCTCTGTATATAACGCGGAGCGGTTTACGAATTATTTTGATGAAATCACTGAAGCTACCCGTCTTCGGTCAATGGGGGCTACTTTGGGTTTTGGTGATACGCACTTTAGTGATGTAGGGCTAACATTAGCTGATGCCAATGTGTTCAATTTTATGTCTCTTGAGATGATAAAGGGAGATAAGCAAAGCGCTTTAGTCCAGCCCAATACTGTTGTATTAACAGAGTCTGCAGCACGTCGTTATTTTTCGAGTGCAGACGTACTCGATAAGACGCTTATTTTAGCGAATCGTATTCCTTTAAAAGTCACTGGTATTATCAAAGATCTTCCAAAGCGAACGCATTTAGAGTTTTCAGCAATAGTGAGTATGGGCACGGCTGCTGAGTTTCTTCAAAACCCTAATTGGGATACAGATCAGAGTTTCAATTATTCAACCTACTTCAAATTGAAGCCAAATACGGACATTAAAGCACTTGAAGCACGCTTTCCTGAGTTTTTAGAAAATCATATCGGAGAAGGCCTCGGAGATATTTTCCATTACACTCTGATCAATATTACTGATATCTATTTAAATTCACACCTTTATGGTGAAATGAAAAAGAATGGTGACATTAATATTGTATTCTCATTCAGTATCATTGCTGCGCTGATCCTATTAATTGCATGCGTTAATTTTATGAATTTATCGACAGCAACCGCAACTAAACGGGCTAAGGAAGTTGGAGTGCGTAAAACACTGGGTGCGAAGAAGTATAGTCTTGTCACTCAGTTTATGATTGAAGCCATCATGCTTTGCTATATTGCTCTGTTTATTGCGATTGCGTTGGTTGAAGCGACTTTACCTATGTTTGCCGATTTTATTGGTAAGGCGCTGAGTTTTAGCTATTTAGATTTAAATACTCTGAGTATTTTATTGTCGTTAGGGCTAGTGGTTGGTTTAATTTCGGGTATATATCCAGCATTTTATTTGAGCGCCTTCAAGCCGGCCAGAGTGTTAAAAGGTGAAGTCACGCAAGGTAAAACCGGAGCGTTGCTGCGAAAAGGTCTGGTGGTATTCCAGTTTAGTGTGGCAATTATATTAATTGTGGCAACCGTGATTGCAAGTATGCAGTTGAATTATGCGAGAAATATTGAGCTTGGCTATGACAAAACGAATACCTTTGTTTTGCGAGGTTTGTGGACCACTGAAGCCAGCCCACAACGCGATGCCATTAAAACTCAGTTGCTGGCAAATCCTGATATCACCAGCGTCACTATGACATCACGCTTTCCTACGGGTTCGCTGACGGATTCAATGGGCTTACTTAACCCTGCAACGAAAGAGATGCAGCTTATGCCAGTGCTGGCAGTCGATGAAGATTATTTCTCGTCTTACAATATTAAGCTACTGAGTGGTCGAGGTTTTAGCCGTGACTTTACCGCAGATGCAATTTCTCAACCTTCAGAAGAAAACCCTAACCCAGAGTTTAGCGTGGTCATTAATAGCGTAGCCGCAAAAACATTGGGCTACTCGCCTGAAGAAGCGTTAGGTAAGCAGTTTAAAGTATTATTTACTCGTACCTCTGAAGGCACAGCGACCATAGTGGGTGTAACAGAAGACTATTATTTTTCATCACTTAAAACGGAAGTGGCACCAACCTATCATTTGCTTAACCATAACAATGGTAGCAACATGTCGATTAAATACTCGGGCAACACTGCACAAGTGCGCGACTACATTGAGCAAACATGGAGTAAATTTGTACCTGAGCAGCCGATTGCATTGGACTACCTAGACGATAGATTCAACCAAATGTATCAGCAAGAAGACAGAGAATTCATTGTGTTTAACCTGTTCTCATTGCTGGCTATCTTTATTGCATGTTTAGGGTTATTTGGCCTTGCATCTTTCACTACACAGCGTCGCACTAAAGAGATTGGCATACGTAAGGTGTTAGGCGCATCTGTGCTAGATATTGTTATTTTGATCAATAAAGAGTTCTCAAAGCAGGTGTTGATTGCCAACATCATTGCATGGCCTGCTGCCTACTTCATTATGCAAGAATGGTTAAATAGCTTTGTGTATCGTATTGATTTATCTATATTGCCATTTGCTGTTGCTACGGCTTTGGCCTTTGTGATTGCGTGGGTAACAGTTGGCTCTTTATCAGCTATTGCAGCGAAAGAGCGACCTATTACAGCTCTGCGATATGAGTAGTAGTTATAGATTTTGATACCAATCCGCAATAACACTTAACTATTTTGAGGGATTAAATCTGACGATAGCTGCGTTAAAGATTTCTCATTTAGAACAACTAAATAATGAAATATTTGCCTTGCCTACATGGATGTAGGTACCTCAGCGATAGCAGGACGCGTGAGCGGTGCTATCAACAAGGTTTTCTTACCTCAAAATAGACCACTTAGTTAAGCGGATAGGTATAACTCCCGAAAAAACGCGGCTTAATTAAGCCGCGTTTTTTCATGTCAAAGGCAAGTGTGAGATAAGTAGAACGCGCCTTAGGGGAGTTTCAGTTAGAAATTAACATAAGGTGAAATCGGGCTAGGGCCTAAATCCAAAGGCCTCAAAATAGGATTGAATTTATATTTAATATAAAACTGACCATAATTAGGTTCATAGAGTTCTGCTCTATCAACACTTAAACTGAGACCCATGATCCAATGATCATAAAAGTGATATTCAGCTATCGCTTGCAGGTTATATGATACACCTTCACCTTCACTGCCTTCAAAGATAGGGGCCTCAACTCTTTCATCTACGAGAGACAATGCCTGTGCTTGTAATTCAGGGTTGTTAGGGAAGAACTCAATCTCTTCGGTTTCAGAGGTAGAGTAGCCAACCCCAAGTCTAAGTCTGTAAACGAGCTTTTCTCGCCACTTTCCATCAAAGGTTACTGGGATCGAGAGGCCATAATAACTTTGTGGACTGTAGTAACCGCCATGGCCAAATGTTTCTTCAGATAGGTTATGCTTGTAGCTCCAGTAAAGCAAGTTAGAGCCGACAGTGAACTCATAGTTTTCACCTTGATATAGACGGTAATAACCACCACCCATAGCACGAATACGGTCATTGTCTTTAACGTTTAAACCTTTAAATAGATGGTAATCTAGGGTTGACCAAAAGCCGTACTCTAATCCTAAGTCATAGTAAGCACCCAGCGTGATGCCTGTTTGAATTACCCCACCCCATTTTTTGTCTAAGGTGACGTCTTCCATACCTGCAAAAGACAATAAACTGTTAGTTAAGGGTCTTCTTCTTAATTCTATGTCGTAGCTAAAGTCTTCAAAATCAGATTGATAAATTACTCCACCAACTAGGCTATCAAGTAAAAAACCTTTTGGCGTAGTACCAATATCGACTCGCCATTGTTCATTTTGCCAACCTAAACCAATTGCGACACCATGATCTTTAGGGGTGATTTTTTCTAGAATACACTGTGGGTAGCACAAGTAACCTGTACCATACCTACCTGCGCTGAAGTTCGCGGTAAAGTCTGTTGATTGTGCTGATACATATAAGTCATCGAGCTTAACAAAACCGTGTCCACTCCAAAGAGGGAAGTAACTTTCTAATAATGAAGCACCAACTCCGAGCTCAGAGTCTGACTGTGTACTGGTTTGGCCGCTTAAATCAGTTGCAAAAGCAATATGTCCGTCAGTTTTCTGATTGACACGGGTGATCCCTGTTCGTGCAGAGCTGACATACCAAGCTTCATTTTGGCTTGAACTTGGAGCGGTATTAACAACTCTCTGGTAATACTCAGCAGCGATATCATGACGACCTACTTGCTCAGCTAAATCACCGGCTTGTTTTACTAGTTCACTTTCATATGAGCTTAACAAAACTAAATCTTGCGCAAGTTCCATGGCTTTCTCTTGATCTCTAAAAAAGAACAGAGGTGAAATTAATTTTTGTTGCAATGCGGTATCTGTAATACCAACACGTCGAATCAAATGGCTAGCTAGGTATTCTATAAGCGGTGTGTCTTGCTTTAACAGTGCCTGATCTAGGAGTTGTTCTTCAGTTTCTCGGGTAAACTCACCGAACTGGTGGGCTTTGAGCAAGGTATCATAAGCTTGTTCAAATTCGTCATCATTCATATCAAGGCTGGCTAATCGAGCATATCCATCCATATTAAACGGTGATTCAGCAATCAATGTGTTTAATAATGTGCGTGGAGAGTCAGAGGCAAGTAATTTATAATCAAGTGACAATTGCTCGATTTGCGCTAGTTCCTCTTCTGTCTCTATAGCAATTCTATGTCTGTTTTTATGCCACTGTTGTAACTTAACGGTATCTCGTTGTGCAAGTAACCAAGTACCAAGCTGAATATGCCAATATGGCGCTAAAGATGGATCTTCATTAAGCGTTTGTTCGAGTAAGTTTATCGCTATGGTCTGCTCTGCAACAGCATACCAAGCTGCTGCGACTTGTGCTTTCACATTCGCTGAACTGATCACATCTAGCTCAAGTGCAGCTAATTGATTTTTAGCTGTATTTAACTCATCTTCGGCTATCGCTTGATCAATTTCGAGTAGAAAATCTCTAAACACCAGTTCATTTTCTAATGAAATGATTTCGGGTGTTTTATCTTTTAGAGGGACAAATTGTAGGGCTTCTTTTGCTTGCTGGTATTCATCAATGCTCGAGAGGTAAAGAGCTTGTGCATAGCGTAATTCGCCATTTAAAGGGTGTTGCCAAGTCTGTTCATTGAATAACCTAATACCTTGACTCTCACTGCCAGCTTGGCGCCAAATACGTGCTTTTTGGTAAACCAGCCATGGATCCGCTTCATTGTTATTCGGAATACTGGCAAGTAATTGAATTGCGCCATGAAAGTCACCACGCTCAGCTTTTGTATCAGCTAGGTTTCTAGCAATGTCTTTTTTAGCGACTAATAGTTCTGGTCTAATTAATTCGTTTTGTTCTTGAGTTAAAACATCGCTCAGCTTGTCTAATGAGCGTAGGCTGTTTTCCGTTTGAACGGATCTAAGTATACGCTGTAATGCGGACTGATTGGTTGGATTGCGCTCTATGAGCTGACGATAAATCTGAAAGGCTTGTAGCTCTTTTCCCTCAAGATATAACAGTTCAGCTTGGTAAAAGAGGACAGTGTCGTTGTCTTCTTCAAGTGCTTTTGCCTGAGAGAGCAGCTTTTTGGCTTGTTCGAGATTATTGTCAGTTAAATCTTGTCTTAGCTGGGTGATCAACCCCCAAAATCTTGCTGTGTTAATCAAGCCTTCCCAGCGCTCAGCGCCTTCGAACTCGGTATATTTGAGTGCTTTCTCAAAGTATTTTATCGCTTCTTCATAGTTTCCTAACTGCAAGTGTGCACGGCCCATCTCGCCGATGATCATCGAATCTTTCGGGCGGTATCTTAAGGCTTTTTTTAATAGTCGATGGCCTTTTTCAGACTCTTCATTATCTAGCGCATTAACGGCTGCTAAATAGGCTTGATAGCCTGGGTTTTTAAGTAGCTTTTTGTATGCAGCGTAATCTTTTTGAAATGCTTCATACTGCAACTTGCCTTGCATAGATTTAGGGAAGAGTCTTAAAAAATCTCGGTATTGTTTGTCAGTTCTTTTTTCAAGCTCAAGAGATGCAAGCGTATTGAGCCAGAGTCCTTCTACTTCAAATTTATATCGGTCGGTTTTTGCATAACGCTTTAAGACACTGATGGCCGCTTTGCTGTTTGGGGTTTTTCTTAGAATGATACGTGCTTTTTGGAGCTCGAAATCACCAACCCCAGGGTAGCGCTGTGTGAGCCTAGTTATTCCGACAATGGCTTTGTCGTAATGTGCATCATCTCGGCTGAGCAATTTATAGTATTCAAGCTCGTAAAAGATAGATGGGAAACCGGCGGAAAAAACGGCTTCATAGGCATCAATTGCCTGTACAACTTTGCCTGTTAAGGCGAATAGCTTTGCACTTTCATATTGACGTCGCGCATCCGTATCTTGTTTTAAATTAATAAGTAGCTTAAGTCTTTTAACTTGCTTGTGATTGGGAAATTCTTGTTCTAATTGGCGAAAAATACGAAGTGCTTGTCTTGTCTCATCGCGATTCAGTAAAACCTGTACTTGGGTTGTCTTGGCTAATAGGTGGTTTGGTGCAATTTGCAGTAACTTTTCAAGTGAGTCTGAAATTAAAATCTCGTCACCTAAAATTTCACCGATATTAACCTGTGTTTGTAACCATTCTATAGAGCTACGATCTGTGCCCTGTTCATTCGCAAATGCATTAATGCTATTAGATAGCAATAATGCAACACAAAAGACTAAACCCAAGAAGCTGTTTACTGTTTTGAACATTGTGCCTGCCATTGGGTTTGTAGCTTACCTTCTGGTCCAAAGCTATAACGATTGTCCATTGCGCCTGTGCCAAATAAAGACAATACACTTGAGTAGTAGTTCTTGGTTAGCTCTTCGGCAATGTTGTAGTCAACGTGCTGTTTTATACTGACAAGCGCATTAATTTCTTCACTACTATCAAGAAACTTTAGTAATGCAGCATGAAAACCGACTGATCCTCGTTTTTGATATTTACCACTTTGCGCATAAGTATTAAGTGGCACTAAATTGCGTTTACTGGTCGCTTTTGCCATTGGTTTAAAGTGCGAAATGAGCTGTGTAGCATATTCTGCATCTGGGTGCATAAGTGCAGCCCACAAGTAGACTCTGATTGAGTTATAACTGCCTAAATCAGGACGCTTTCTTGTGAAGTAAAAGCCTTTTTCTGGGCTGTATAAAACCCAATCAGGTGATAACCCTTTAGGTGCACTTTCGATGAGTAAACGGTAAGACGTATCATGTACTTCTTGCCAAGGAGAGTGAGGATAAGCTTTTGCAAAACGCTTAAGTAATTGTAAAGGTGCATAGCTTGGATTTAGACGCCAAATATTATCGTCTAATTGAAAACTATAAGGCGCAGGTAAGAGCGTAAGTCCAAGCTTTGGAAGGTACTCGGTTTCTTCTCTTAAAATTCGCTTTGCGAGTACCGAAGCTAACACAGCATAACGACGTTCTTGCCATAAGCGGCTCGCTTCTAACAAGCTATAAGCAATCCAAATATCTGAATCTGACGCTGGGTTAGAATCTAGAATTTCGTAGTTATTGCCATTTCTCCCCCAAAGCCACGCAGGCAGTCGGGCACTTAAATCACCCTCTGAGAGGTGTGTTTCAGTCCAACCCAACAACTTATCAAACATAGCTTGATCATTAGCAACGAGCGCGAAAAATAAACCGTAAGATTGCCCTTCGCTGGTGGTGATGTTCTTTTCTGATCCTAGGTCAATGACTCTGCCATGTTCAGAAATAAAGTTTTGTTTAAAGTCTTCCCAATGGGGCCAGCTGTAGCACACATCTTGAGAGTATGAGTATGTGCTAATTGCCATCATTATGACGCTGAATAATATTGCTTTCATATTATTACTCCTGAGTCTCTACTCGTTTCTTCGCTAGCGCTGATAGGATCCGCCATAGCACAAAAGAGATAATTAATAGGGTTAACAAAGTCAAAATAGCCAAAATTAAAGGGTGCTCTGAGAGGTGGAACCAAATGTAAGTAAACGGTGGTAAGCTACCAATATAGTATCGCTCTCCGAGGTATGAGTTATGAACTTTATATGGATTGATAATGGTTGCATTACCACGGATCTGAGAGAGCTTGCCACTATCTGTTAAAGTGTTATTGATGAGATTTAAGTCATCATTGTTGTTAGCCATGATGGAAACGACACTGCGTTCAGTATTGAATGGCGATTGAAAACCTACAATCGCGGCTAGAGGGCCATAGCTTGACAATGAGACTGTTGCTGCGGCATCTTCATTCGCTAAAGCGTAATCATAAGGCTGGCCATCATAGACAGCTTGAGTGATTTCTCTAGTTGATTGCTCTAGGAGCACAGATAGCTGACTTTGCTCATTCATTTGAGCCATGAAATTTTCTACTTCTCCGATGATTAAGACGTCTTTGCCTGTTAAATCGATATTTTCATTGGCGTAATGCAAGTCTGCATTAAAAATAGGGAATCCAGTTGTTTTACCAATATGCCCTGCGACTGTGAATAATGTTTCTAGCTCTAAACGAGAAGGATTACTTGGGAATATAACGGATGTTTCACTTAGGTCTGCATATTTAGTAAATGGAAAGCCACCTTGTGCGAATGCATGCAAGTTAGGCATGGCGATATAATGGTGAAAGTCAGATATATCTATAATTGAGTCATCATCAATCACACCTAGCTCACCACCTCTGGCGCTAGTAGTACAAAAGCCTTCTTTTTCAGTTGAGAATAAAAATTTAAATGCTAATTCATTTTTTATATCGGCTTTAAAGCCTGGGACTGAAAAATAGCGGTCCTTATCTGAATCATCATTTGAAAGTAGTGGGATCTTTAATTCTGAAACAACTGATTTACCTCCTTCAGGAGTCAGAGTAAAGCCTTGAATGAACTCGTTATTAATTGACATATTTAAACGAGATATGGCCTTATCCGTCGGCGGTGTAAAACGGTACTTTAAATCGATCGGCAGACCGTCGGTGCGCCAAGTGAAAAGATCTGGCGGCAAGCGTACATCAAGTTTGACAGATTGATCACTGCCCTCAGTAGTTTGCAATTGTGTTGGGTAGTCGAGCAACTCACCAAACCTAACCGCTCTATCTGTGCGTAACCATCGAGGGGCATCATATGCTTCACGGGGTTTGAGATGAAATACATCATTTATGACAGCCGTTCTGCCAGTCATAACAGGCAGGCCAAGGGCGATGCCTTCTACTGCTGTGATTAATTCTTCTTCGGTACGTCCTAAAACTAAGAGCAGCTTTTTGTATCTAAATTCAGGGTTGGCAATAATTTCTACCGTTGGCCCTTCTGCATCGGGGTAGTCGGCTAAAAAGTGCGGTTTAGTATCATTTGTGGCAAATATAACCGCATGGTCTTTAGGTATTGCATCATATTGCACAGGAAAGCTTGCGCCACGCCAATCTGCTCTTGCACCAAACCATGAACTTAATATTGCTGCGGCTTGCGTGGCTGTTTTAGAAGGCGTACCAGCAAACACCATAGGTAATGACAACTT
Organism: Pseudoalteromonas phenolica; assembly: GCF_005886345.1. Lineage (GTDB taxonomy): Bacteria > Pseudomonadota > Gammaproteobacteria > Enterobacterales > Alteromonadaceae > Pseudoalteromonas > Pseudoalteromonas phenolica_A. The sequence goes on along the minus strand of NZ_PNEC01000042.1, from coordinate 100,027 downwards.
TGCATAGTCGAACTCATCAAAAAGTGGCTCTGGAAAGTGTGATAAGTCGCTTTTCAATGCAATTTGTTGCGCCTTATATTTAAGCGTACTTTCTTTGTCTAATTCAGCCCAAATACTTGAGTGTGTTGAATCTTCACAAAACTCGTTGGTGTAATGACCGATGAGCTCGAAACGAATGGTGTTATAGTTTCGAACTAAGTGCGGTTTAAGCTTAAGCGTTTGCTCTGTCAGAGTTTGGTGCACTTTGTCATATTCTAAAGGTGTGACAGGCACAATCGCCATTAACTGATCATTTAGATACACTTTGATATGAGATAACTGTGACAGTAAAGCTGGTGAGTTGGTGTGCTTTAACTTAACAGAAAGCTCTTTGATTATTTTATCAATACGGTTGGTAAAGTTAACATCACTACTTGGTAAAGCACCAGATAAACGGATACCTTCACGATTTAATTGTTCAAACGTAAACTTGTGAGAAGTCACAGGGGCTTGTTCTGGGTATCCTTGTGCAAATACAGTCTTGTCTGTGGGTTTAAAAGCTGAGCTATTAAAGCTCATTCCAGCTAAACAAGTTGAAAGTAACAACATCCTAATAAAGTTCATTTTATGCTTCATCTTTTGTTTTAGGTTTACGTGGTAAAAAAGTCTCGAGTGACTCTATGAGTGCAATAACGCGTTTAATTGTTGGTCTTACTCTTTCAGGAGCGTGTAAAAATAAGCTCTTGAACCCTCTTAAGCTCACTCGAACGATAAGCTTAAGGTTTTCTGAGGGAAGATCATGAGAAAAGTTATCTTGCCAGCTTAACCAGGCATCCGCTCTGCAGAATGTACATTCAATATATTGCCTTTCTTTATCTGCACTGAGCTCATGTAATCGCAAGCCAACCCTAGATTTGGTGATGTTGACAATATCGGTTTTAAAAGCAAATTGCTTTCTGCCTCGGCTGATTAATAGTTCAACTTTTTCACTTTGGTTTAATAAGCCTTCAGCAGGTAATTCTATACCCACCCCTGAGTTACTAAAGTCAGTAACCGTGACTTTAATCGTTCGGCCAGCGGAGGTATAAATGATAGCGGGGAATTGACAACCAATACGATGAGATTTACGAACTTGGCGTGCTTCTGTGGCAACACAAATAGCCGCGCCAATAATGATTAAGTTATAAAGAGACCATGCCATACTGATGATTAAAATGCCCATCTGTATAGAGTCACTCATACCGAAACGACCAATACCCACAATCAGGCCGGTCAAGTTAATTAATGCTAGTACAATATAGGGTTTTGATATATCCCAATCATAATAGTCTTTATCGTTTAAGCCGCCTTTCTCGGTGACATTAAACTTACCTTTGTGAGGCATAAATAGGGCAATCGTAGTCGGTTTTAAAATGTACCAAGCAAGGACTGTTTCATAAACTTCTCCCCAGAAGGAATAACGCCACTTGCCCTGGATCCGAGAGTTTGTGACCTTTATTTGTATGAGGCTAGGCACAACGTATAAGAGGATGGCCAAAAATGGTGCGTAAATAATATAGGCATCGAAGAAAATGAATGCCAGAGGCGCCGTTAAAAATACGATCCTCGGTATACCGGCGAAAAAGTGTAAAGTCGCATTGAGGTAGCATAACCTTTGTGCCAGCGATAAACCTTTACCAAATACAGGGTTATCGAGGCGAAATATCTGTGCCATTCCTCTGGCCCAACGTATCCGCTGTCCAACATGGGTTGATAAGCTATCAGTTGCTAAACCTGCTGCTTGTGGCAGGTTTATGTACGAGGTCCGATAGCCTTTACGTTGCATCTTTAAAGCAGTGTGCGCATCTTCAGTGACTGTTTCGAAGGCGAAACCACCAATGTCTTCAATCGCAGTTCTTTTTATTACCGCACATGAACCGCAGAAAAAGGTAGCATCCCACATATCATTACCGTCTTGAATTAAACCGTAAAACAGCATGTTTTCGTTTGGTACTTTTGAAAAGTTGTCTAGATTCTTTTCAAATGGGTCGGCTGAAAAAAAATGGTGAGGTGTTTGTACCAAACACATTTTGTCGTCTTTTACGAACTGTCCCACGGTCATTTGTAGGAAAGACCGAACAGGAATATGGTCACAGTCAAAGATAGCAATCAGTTCACCATCGGTATACTGCATCGCATGATTAAGGTTACCAGCTTTAGCGTGATTGTTATCTGGGCGAATTATGTAGTTTGCCCCCACCTGCTCTGCAAATTCTCTAAATGAGTCTCTTTTACCATCATCAAGAATATAAATATTTAATTTATCAGCTGGCCAGTCCAGCGCCAGTGCCGCAATGACGGTTGGTTTAACAACACTAAGTGGCTCGTTGTAAGTTGGAATATACACATCAACGCTTGGCCACAAACGGGTGTCTTTTGGCAGTACCACGGGTTTGCGTTCAAGGGGGTGTATTGTTTGGAAAAAGCCTAAAATTAAGATCAGCCAAGCATAGAGCTCGGCGGCCAGCAAACCAAAGCCAAGGAATAACGCAAAAGGGTCATCCCAATTGAGTGTTTCAGTGATCCGCCACCATATATACCTACTTGATATAGTGACAGACAATGTCACCATGATCATAGTCGGCATACGGCCTTCAATACCACGTAATGAATACGCTACAAATAAAATTAAACCCATAAAAATAGCTTGGGCAGTTAAAGAAAATGGCACAGTTATGAGCACGATTAAAAATGCAAAAAAGATAACTAAGACACTATTACGAAACAGTTTGTTGTCCCAAATGGATGCATTTGTAACTATCTTAAAAAGAGTCTTGTCAGTACTGTGTTGCTTGCCTAATCGCTGCCTCACCGCAGAACTTACAGCGCTGTCAATTTTGGTCAATACTCTGATTAAGGCAGGTAAGATAAACCACACTGAATGAGTTGTTTTTTTAGTACGCTTGCTTCTTGGTTTATTTTTGAATAGCGCTAAATAGATGGTTTGAATGGTCAAACGAAGCCAATCACCGGGTCTGAATTCATTGTGTCTTAATTGAGGGTAGTAAAGGAAGAAGTTGCCTCTACTCGACAATGCATCGATTCTAAAAATGCTGAATAGTAAAATACTGATTAAGGTAAATATGGCAGAGTTGAAAACACTGTAACCACAATTTTGAAAGAAAAAGCGATAGCGTTGCTTTAACCAATCAATTGACTTTGAGGTTAAAAACAAACTTAAGAACAATGTGAAATTAGAGCCAGAATAAGATAGGGGTTTCACTCAGCTACCTTACTAAAATGTAATTTCAGCCAACTAATGAGTGCTTGAAAGTCATCTTTAATCACACTGAAAGGCGCACAATTGTAACCGACATTCTTAAAAGCCAAAGCTTCTTTCAGCACTTCATCTTGATGAATAAAGACAGGTAGCATATGGGGCAATTGCTGTCGCCATAACCTAGCAATCTCAACTTCAATATCAACGGCACTATTAAAACGATTAATTAAGAAGTATTCATCATCGTTATTATGCATCAATTTTCTTTGATTGATGATGCTATGACAGCTTACATCACAGTTTACAGTACGAATAAAAAAGTCATCATCTTTTAAACCTAAAGAACGTGCATTGGCATAATTTGGCACATCGAAAAGTAGCCATTCATTTTCATCTAAAATTAGATTTTGTGAAAAAGAGACTAACTGTTTTTTCTCTGACAAAGTGGAGGCTTTATAGCCATGAGGAATAAATTTAACACCATCAGGGTCGGCAAAAGCGACTTTCTCTAGAGTGTTATTTTCAAGTGTTGACCAACCACACAAGTCATCCCATTGGTGTGCAAAGTGCAACCTAAGTTCATTTTTAGAGTCAAGGTCAATACAAGTTACACGCTCTCCTGCTTGAACAAGTGCACAGGCTAAATTTGCAAGTAATGTGGTGTTACCAACCCCACCTTTGAGGCCAGAGAAAAATATACGTTTCAAGATGATTTCAAGTTTTTCAGTTGAGTATTGTTTGCAACAGCTAATTCTATTTCAGAAAAAAGCGCGTATTTATTTATTATGTCTTTTATTTGAGTTTTTTCATTTATCTCAACATAGTCATTAATAGATAAGTCGACTTTTTGAGTTAGCTTAGAAATATCATGTCTGTTATAGCCATTGGATACATTTTTTAAATCTTTAATTCTACACCTCTACTACAGAATTAAATTATTGATAATATTAAGGGCGTTGTTTTTATGTCCCTAAAAAGCGCGCAAAGTATACTAAATATTTCATTAAATTAACAATGAAAAAGTACTATGTTTTATGTTATTCTGAATTTAGTTGTTATTTTAGATACAAAATATAATTATGCGGGGATTGGCAATAAATGGCCTAGGTGGAAAATCATTCTCCTTGGTCGATTCATCAAGCTATGTTGTACTGGCTGGAAGCGTAGAGCAAGGAGTAGAATATGGTTTATCAAGCATTAGTAAAAATGTTAATAACTTTTTAATCTCTGAAGATGTTGAACGGTTTTATACAAAAGATTTACCCTTGCTATTCAATTGGCAGTGGTCTGACTTAGAAAAAAACTGTTATCCATTTCGCATTAATCGAACTTATTTTTTGAGAAAAAATGGCTTTGAACAATTACTAAACGAAATTAAATTTTACCCCCAATCTAAGAATAGTCATATCATCATTCACTTAGATGAAGAGCTATTGAAGCCTATCAGTTTAGATACTGTTAAAATTATGATGCAGCAAGCTGATGAGTTTGCTCGGGAAATGAAATCCACGATACTTTGGGTGTTAACGGGTGATTTGGCTTTAACGCTATTTGATAAACTGCGTCGATTCAATCAAGTCATAGCTGGGCTTGTAACGGTTGCAACAGAAGCGGCAAGTCAAACCTTATTTTTTGATTTTTGGCGACATGAAACAGGTTATCTTACAGAAGTATCTTGCCAAGTTACCTCCCATACGCCACTTACACTTAAAGTGTACGAAAAGCTGGACTCTGGCCACTTTCAACAATTTGCTGATCAAAATGAAGTATTGCTTACTCAGGCCATCGTGCCTAGTGATACTAAGTTACCACCTACCTATCAGGTATTTGAATCAAATGAAGCGTTATTTGTTGCTGTGCAAGAGAAAAAAGCAGCAACTATTGTTTTCAATATTAATAAGAAAACGGACCAAAATGTACTTGCTGAGCAGTGCTTTCAACTGAGAAAGTCGAATGGTAACTGGCTTAAAATTGTGCTTAAAAATACCGATGGGGTCATTAGACATAAAGATGAATGTCTGTTTTTAACCGTAGGTGTGAATTTAATTTTGCATAGTTCGACAGATATCTCACGATTAATGTCACAAATTCAAGCAATTCAAGGTTATAAATTTTCTAGGCCATTACCACCAAGCTTTGCAGAGGTTCTATCATACTCTCAAGGTTCTTCAGAAAAAGGCTATTTATCAGTATTTAGTTTTATTGATGAAGTATTCAGGCACAGAGAAACTGCGGTGAATACCGGAGTCAGTGGCGTGATGGTGGTACTCACATTACAAAAAGGGTTGGATGCGGGTGATGTGGTGTCTTTGTTTAATGTAAAACGCAGTGGTGATATTTTCACTGCTACTGAAAAGCATATTTATATCTATCTGAATGCCTGCCGCGAAAATGATGTAGATTTGGCCTTATCTAGACTATTTAGATTGTCTTTAGGCGAGTTCTTTTTATTCCATGATGTTTTCTCAACAGAGCTTAGTATTGAAGAACAATGCCGGGTTATACGCAAAGCTGCAATGAATGGCGATGTGCAAGATTATTCTAGTCAAATAGAGTCATCTAATGTTGCAGATTTAAATCAAAGCCAGGCTAGTTCAACAGAAAATTCAAAACAAGAATTTAGTGACTTTAATCGCAAAAATGCGACTCCCATTTCTTTAAAAGTTAAAAACGAACATGAATGAGAATACTATCACCACGCTTATTATCGTTTTATTGATCGGTATTGCGCTGGGTGTCTTTATAAAAGATATGATCAAGCTGGTCGCTCCTATCTATAACAAGTGGCGATTCCGTCATCGAGTGCTTGAAGTTTATACCCCAACAGTTAAGAAGAAAGAGAAGTAATCCATGTCCCAAGAAAGTACGTCACCCCTATTGTCAAAAGTTAAATGGGAGCCTTTGGGTTTATGGAATGTTTATTTCTTATTCAAGTTTGGCTTGTTTTACTTTTCTTATATTGAAATACATGTATTAGAAAACCTTGCCTTAATTGCATTTTTGGTTTTTCCGTTAGGAAGTGGTTTACTGCATAAACTCAAGCACATTGTTGGTATTGTGCTGGCTATGATGCTTTTACATCATGACTCTTATTTACCGCCATTATCTTTGTTGATGAGTAACAATGATCTGTTGATGTCCTTTAGCCCTGCTTATTTACTAGAATTGATAATGCGAGTTGTTTCATTACAAGGTACGGCACTCATGCTGGTTACTTTGGTTACTTATTTGTATTTCAATCAGTGGATCAGGTTCACGGGTGTAAACATCTTAGCCTTCTTCGTTGTTGGAGTGACGGGGGCTGCGTCACTAAACAATCAACAAAATATTCAAGCCGCTCCGACTCGAGTAGTAAAACAAGCAATACCGGATGCGCCTACTAACTTAACGAGTCCAGTAACAGATCCTGCAAGTGCGATGACACAATTCTATGCACAGCAACAAAGCCTAGTTACAGAGTTTCCGAATCAATTTATTGGCTCTAACTTTGATGTGGTTATTTTAAATATCTGCTCTTTGGGGTGGGGCGATTTACGCCATATTGGTATGGAGAATCATCCTTTATTAAGCCAGTTTGATGTTATTTTCGAAAACTTTAATTCTGCGACGTCTTATTCAGGCCCAGCCGCAACCCGTCTTTTAAATTCCAGTTGTGGGCAAAGGCCGCATAATGGCTTATACGGTAATAAACGAGAAGAGTGCAACTTATTCGCACAGTTAGAGCAATTAGGTTTTCAAACCGACTTAGCCATGAACCACAATGGTTTTTTCGATAGTTTTTTACAGTTAATTAAGACTGAAGGTGGGATCAGTGCTCCGCTACAGCCTCTTGATGACATTAATATTATTCAACGATCATTCGATGGCTCGCCAATTTATAGCGATAAACAAGTGCTTAGCAAATGGCTTGATAATAGAGAGCAAAGTGCCCAAGAGCGCCATGCACTCTATTTTAATAGCATTAGCCTACATGATGGAAACATTATGGCAGGGCAAGCCAATCGCTTTAATTCAATCGATAATTATAGAGCAAGAGCACAAGCTTTATTAAACGATATTGATGGATTCTTTCAGACATTAACAAATACGGGTCGAAACTACTTAGTTGTCATGGTACCAGAGCATGGTGCAGCACTTAAGGGCGATCAAATGCAGTTCTCGGGCTTAAGAGAAATTCCTACGCCGTCTATCGTCAATGTTCCTGTAGGCATTAAGTTTATCAGCCCAAATAAAGAGTCAGGCAGTAACCCGATTAAGTATGATGAGCCGCTGAGTTATTTTGCTATTTCAGAATTTATCGCAAGAACAATCGAAGATAATCCGTTTGATCAAGCGACTATCAATATTAGAAGCTTGTTATCAAACTTACCGACATCAGCAATGGTGGCAGAAAATGAAAACTCGAAAATGATACTCTATTCTGATCAGCCTTATATCCAATTAGATAACGGCATGTGGACAAAGTATCCGCAATAGCTTTCATTTTAAACAGAGGCACATTCAAGATTACACTGAGTTTGCCTCTGTTGGTATTACCTTGATGATATGTAGGCGCATTATTGTAATGATGTATAAATGAAACTTGGTTAATAGAATGAAAAGTATCATTCTATATTTTTCTTTTTATTTATAAGTATTAAGTTGGTGAACTGTGAATTCTATACGCTTTTTATTCGTCTCATTTTTGGTAAGTATAGCCTTAGGCTGTGGCTCAGGTGAAACAGAAAAAGTATTTGCACCAACTTTAGAAGGTGGTGTGCCAATAGATGTGGAAACCAGTTTTTCTGGTAAAGCAGACAATGGCAAGTTTGAAGTAGTGCTGTCTTCTGGCAGTGTTGAGAGTGCGTTTACATTGCAAGTGTTGACCTTACCGCCGAGCACTGAAGACGAAAGCCAAGGCGTTGTATCAAATATTTATCAGCTCACCCCAGAGTCAGTCACACTATCCCTAACAGCGCGTATTACGTTCTTTTTAGACACCACACAATTCAACAATGGTCAGCTTTTGATTGTTCGTAAACAAGGAGGTGTTTGGCTGCCCGTAGAGTCACAGTTAAGCGACACACAAATTAGTGCTGATGTACTTGAGCTAGGCGAATATGCGGTCCTTTATAAAGAAAAACAAACTATTGAAGTGACTAAGTCTATTGGTCCAGCGTGTCTTGATAGCGCGACTGAGCAAGCCGTGAGATTTGTGCATGTGGCAGATCTTCACTCTCGCTTTGGTTATAAAGAACAACTTTTTAGTAAGATCAAAGGCTATTACCAACAAGTTAAACAAGAACAAGTCTACACCTTATTCACCAATGGCGGTGATGATTATGAGAAAGGCACTGTGGCTGAGCAAACTTCGCAAGGGCTAGCGACAGTTGAAGCGATTAAAGGTATGCAGTTTGATGTCAGGGTTGTTGGCAACCATGATTATGCTTGGGGTCCTAGCCAATTATTAGATTATGCCAGTGATGATAATGCGGTTGTGCTAGCAAGTAATACCCAGTATGTGGGTAACGATGAAAACGGCTTTGCAGCTGTCGATTTTGCCGCAGTTCAAGTTGGATGCGTAAAAGTTGGTTTCTTTGGCATGACCTCGGTGCCATGGAACGAATTAGATCAGCCTGTTGAAACCGCGCCTATTCCTGATTTTATTCCTAATTTTAAAATGAATTGGGATTGGAATGCTGTCGCACAGAGTTTGGTTGACACATATCGCGACGATGTTGACTACTTGGTTATGCTGAGCCACCTTGGCTACGGTGGAGATAATCGAGTTGCTGAAAACGTCGAAGGCATTGATCTTGTTCTTGGCGGTCATACCCATGGTGGTGAAAGAATAGAGCAAGTTGAGAATGGAGCTTTAGTGATCCAGCCAAACTTTTTTGCTCAGGGCCTAACAGATTTAACTTTGAATTTTGATGCAAAAAGTAAGGCGCTGATAGACTACGAATATAAAACGATACCTTCTACCTCATTGAACTATGTTGAGCCACAAATGGCTTCAACCATTGATGAAATTATGGGGCGATATGCGCCAGATGCCAACACCGCAATAGCCTTCTCTGAGAATTTTCCAACCGAGTCTCAAATTGCGGCACTTTTAGGTCAGGCTGTGTCACATACCCACCAAGTCGATGCTACTTTATTTGACCCTATCCAAGTACAAAATCGTTGGACACCTGGGAAAATCACTCAAGAAAAACTACATGAAACTTATTATGTTGAAAGACAGCCTTCAGATACACCTGGATTCAATGCGCTCTATTCAGTAGATGTCTCTGGTGCTGGACTAAAACAGATGCTGCAAGCTCAACCAACTTGGCTGTTCAGCAAAGCAGATGAATCCGAGATAATTGATACTCAAAACTACACGGTGGCATTACAAAAAGGCGCAGCCTTTAACCCTGAGTTATTTTTTGAATCGGTGACGTTCAATGAGCTCACTGCTCTGAGTGAGTCATGGTGGAGTCTAGATCAATATGGTCGCCACCGTACGAGTCAATGTTTGCATATTGACTCAGATACAACCTTAACTGCCTGTACGCCTGATGAGCATGTTTCTATCTGGAACTTTGATGATGAACAGCAACCACTAACAGCGAATAGCGGGCCTAGTGAGTTAAGTTTCTTCGATCCTCAAAGTTCGCAGTGGTGGTTAGAAGACAGCCAGTTTGAATTGGCGTCTGCACTGTCAATTCCATTGATAAATGGGGAAGATAGCAGAGTGTTGGCCTTTTCTCGTCACAGTCCGACAGAAGGCTTATTACTGTCACACAATGTCCCAGCTAATGGTGACTTTTTAGAACAGGGTAAAGTCAGTGATTATACGCTTGTGATGGATTTGTTATGGCCAGAGTCTAGTACAGATCAATTCAGAGCACTGTTACAGACCAATGTTGAAAATACAGATGACGCAGACTTGTATGTAGACAGAGAGTTTAATGGGGTGGGGATCACTACGACAGATAGTGGTTACTTTGGCTCATTACAAGCAAATACCTGGTATCGTGTCGCCTTCGTATTCTATGCCGCGCCAGAGCAGGGGGCATTAAAAATATTTATTAATGGTGAACTGGTAGGTGAAAAAGACGAAGGTGAAATAAATGATAGGTGGGCGTTATCTGAGAAATTATTATTGTTGACGGATGATACTTTTGAATCTGAACCTGGTTACCTAAATGCCATGCTATTTGCTGGCAGAAGTTTCACAGAAGATGAGATAGCTCAACTAGGCGGTCCATCATCAATTATGTTATTTAATCAGACGGTCAGGCAGTTAAATCAGAAAATTGAACGCCATGCTCAAAGCATTAAAACAATAGAGCAAAACCCTTGGTTGTTACAGCGTCAAAAGTTCTTCCAAAAGGCGGTGACTGGGCAATAAGGTATTTCAAAGCAACTTATGACTAGTTTGGCTAATGATAAGGCATAAGATGGCTAAACTCTGCAGCTATAACTAACGATTAAATAGTTTATTCACACTTTATTTTTATCAAGCCTTGTAAGTAGTAATGAGACTTGCTTGAAACATAAATATAAAAATATCTCAGAACAAAAAAATGGCTTCTCCCTGAAGCCATTTTGCTTTTGCACTACTTGTGGGGGCGGTAAGTACTTTGCTGCCTACCAGCAACCATTTGCGCAGTTGACATTATGGTGATTGTGAATCTGCGATTTATGACCTGTATGCACATTCACTGTGACACCATTGTAAGTGAGCGTTGCCCATGCCACAGTGCCGTTGTTCATCCACCAAGTACTCTGACTATCGCCGGCATAAGCAAAGTTACCAGATAAGGTTTTGGTCGCTATTTTTTGGCTACTGATATAAAAGTTAACTACTGTGCCTGCAGGGGCATTTGGGAAGTGACCTTTAATTCCTCTGATACGCTGACCATGACAACAACCATCTGAGCCCTCCCAGTTTACCTGACCATATTTAGCGGCATTTTGTAATTGCTCAGCAGTATTAGGATCATTTTCTATTATTGTGGCTGTTTGTTGCGCGCTACCACTGGCATGCTCAGCAGCTGTTACTTGTAAAGTAAATAGCTTGTTACCCTCGTATACCGTGTTATCAATCGTTGGGATCTGTATACGGTAGCTCACCTCACCCGCAGCAATGGTGATGGTCTGATCTGGGTAGGTGTAATCATTATTAGGAGTTGTGATAGGGGTAGTTGATACATCTACTTTTATATCTTGCCCTGAAGCTCTATCAAGGGAGATTTCAAACTCTAGTGTACCGCCTTCATTTACTGAGGCCGTAATGGCAGACAATGAAATTTCAGGTAGTGTTAAAGGTTGGCAAAGCGGAGTCTCCGGGCAGCTTATAGAGTTTGTATTATCGATGGCTAAGTCATTTAATTGCGCAGGAAGAGTCGCCATTTCGCATGCTTCACCTGTATATGGTTGAACTTGGTAGAGGTCTGTTTTATTTAAGCTACCATAATCATTGGTTTTATCGCGGCTAACGATCAAGGCACCTTCGCCATTAAAAACCGCACCTGTTAAAGTTGGAATAGAATGAGAGGCGAGTTTAGTTAATGCGAAAGTTTCGAGGTCCACAGTAAAAATGGCCGAGTTAGAGATCAAATATAACTGCCCTTGGTTAAAGGCCAAATCACCACGCCACATCTCTCTGTCTTGCCCGTAACCAGAGAGGGTGCCAAGCAATGTCGTAGCACCTGTATGTGGATCAATGCTATATAATTTATCGAAATACGACCCAACTAACAGGCCCGTATTTTCGTTATAAGCCAGACGGTACATAGGCTTACTTTTAGCAAGCGTAGTATGTTCTTTTGTATCCATATCAACATAGGCAATGCGAGTATACTTATGTCGGCTTGCTGAAATAGGCAGTGACTTAAGCTCTGTACTATTTAAAGCAACGCCAGATACATCAAGTTTATACTCATGTGCCCTTGGTGCACTCACATAGTACAAGCGGTTTAAGTCATTGGCATAAGCCAAAGCCGCAGAACTAAACTTTGCTTTAGAATGAATAAAGGTGTCGCCACTGTATTCATTCACATCAAATATTAGACCTACCTCACCTCGTCCAGCATTAATGCCATAAAGTTTCCCTGTGCAAAAATTTGCTTGCACTTGCGCGGATAACAAACAGCAAAAGGTTATTAATAAGGTGAAGAAAATATGGGGTTTTAACATAGCTTACCTCTCTAAGTATTAGACGGAGATTCGGCCAGTCCGTGGATGAATATACTACTTGTGTACTACTATTTATCCATGAAAATAAAATAATGTAAACATTTAATTTACAATTTATAGTCATAAAGGTTTGGTTTTTGTGGTTGTTATTTGTTTTTAAAGAGTTTTAAGGTAGAAAAAACTTTAGGTTTTCAGAAATGAAAAGCATAAAACTAAAACCAATTAATATGGTTTCGTTTTATGCTAAGGACTTTGTTTTTTTATTCAGCAGTTTGGTTTTGGGTTTGGTATACGGCCGCGTAAACTTGCCTAACACCATGAATGTGGGCTTTAAATGCGACTAAGTCATCACCTTTTAGCTGAATATTACTCGGTTGTTTCATCGTCAGAGGGTTAATGGCTTTGCCGTTTTTATGTACTTCATAGTGAAGATGGCGCGAAGTCGACATGCCCGTATTACCTAAATAACCGATAATTTGGCCTTGTTTGACTCGCGAGCCAGCTCTAATGCCTTTAGCAAACCCTTTTAAGTGTGCATACAAGGTGCGATAGCCGCCGTGATGCTCGAGTAATACTCTATAACCAAAGCTTTTACTATAGTTGGCTTTTAACACCTTACCTTTACCTGCTGCCATAATTGGCGTACCTGTTGGTGCACTGAAATCAATGCCTTTGTGCTGGCGGGTGTAACCTAAAACGGGATGTTTTCGTCTACCAAAAGAAGATGATAAACGTGCCCCATTTAACGGCGTTTTCATTAAAAAGTTCTGTGCCAGTTTACCATCAGCAAAGTAATAGGCGTCTTCAAATTGATACAGCTGATAGCTGTCTTTGTTGTTCACAAACTCAATGGCAACCAGTTTTTGTGGTGCGCTAAACTTGGCAAATAAATGGGTGTCTTGTTGCACCATTGATTGGCTAAAGTTAAGGGTGATCTTATCGCCTTTGCGGATTTCTCGCTGAAAATCGACAAAGTGAGACATAGCTAAAATAGCACTATTGATCACATTGGCTGGGATCTCAGCCTGACTGGCTGCCTTGTACAGGCTTTGACTGATCTCGAACGATTTACTAAAGCGGCGTTGCCTAACCTCTAGTGAAATAGGCGACAGCTGCCATGTGTTATCAACTAATGTGGCTTCAATTAACTCACCATAACCGGTTGCAAAGCGAAGACGTTTTTCTTCTTCTACAGTGTAAGTATCACTTGCCTCGCTACTGATTATGTCGGTATCAGTACTTGTTTCAGTCGCAATAACAGGCGTATTTAAAGTGTGAGTGACAACATCAAACTGAGTGCCTGATTTAATTTTCTTAAAATCAAAGTGCGGCTTTATATCATTTGCCAGAGCATAGATTTGTGACAGATTAAACCCAGCTTCTTTTAAAACATGGGTAATCGTTTGTCCGCGTTTAAGGGTAAAAGTCTCGACATTAACCTGTTCTTCAGCAAGGGAGGGGAGTGATGGGTTGACTGTTTCAGTAGCTGTTTCATCAACTGCAGTTTCTGGCGAATGTGCAAGTTCAGTGTTTTCTGAATTCAGGTCTTGAGCTTCGGTATTGTGTTGTTTGCTTTGTTCATCATTTTCAGCACACCCAACCACTAGGCTTGCTAATAATAACAGTCGCTTTAAAGGCATAAGACTTCCCTGTTGTGATGATTTATTCATTGAATTTATAGTTATTTTTTAATCACTTTGAAGTGCAATGAAGGCAAGCGATTCAAATTCTAATTAGTCGCCACAGTGTAGGGGGTTTTTGAGGGGATTAAAACAAATAAACCCTGAAAAATCAGGGTTTATTAAGGTTTCAATAGTGCATTGAAAGAAGAATTAATTACCTTCTTCTGTTTTTGGTGGTGGGGTGTAGCTCCCGTCAGTGTTTTGTGTCTCAGCGTCGCGAGGGGGAGGTGGTGGGCTTTTTACACCTCCACCGCCACAACCAACAACTTTTTTTAATTCATGAATCGCTAGCTGTTTCATAGTCCTGTCCTTTGTTTGGTTTTATTGCAAATGATAAAGCAGCTAAACAAACTAGAGTATGAATAATTAACTGCAATTTATCTAAAATGTACAGCTTAAAGTAAATCACATCAATTATGTAATTTTTGTACATTAATATTTCTATATAACTAATTAAATTAGCACACATAGAGGTGAAGAATAGAAGTAAAAGAGCAGCTTCTTGTTGTGAAAAATCTAACTTTGAAGCATCGAGAAAGTATTTAGAGTTTGTCTTCCTATAAATATTTAGAGCTATTTTTCTTCTAAAGAAAGAAGGAACGAAGAATAAAGTGCACATGAATGCAGACCAGACATAGTAGTGAGTTGTCCATTCGATTGAGTATTGATAACTATATATATCTATACACTCAATACTTATTAACAGAGTTAAAAACCATCGAGCTCCAATATTTTTCCAGCATTTCAGTAATGCAAATACAAAAATTGGCAATGGAGCGTAAGTGAAGTAATTTAAATATTCTGATAATGCTTCCATTTAATCTTTCCTTAAAAATGAAAAATAAGAATCCAAATCGACACCGAAAATAAATAACACATCTAAAAGTTGTGTCATAGACATTTCACTCTTGCCAGATTCCCAATTACTAATTGTTGATTGATCAACGTTTGATATCATTTTTTTGGCCAGTTGGGCTTGTGATAAACCTTTACTTTGACGCATTTGCCGAATAGATCGCTGAACGTGAAGTTTAAAGCTTTCAGTGCTTTGCTTTCTTTCTATTTCCTTCATTCACTTTCATTCCATGTCTTATTTATCAATAGGTAAACGGCGCTCAGATTATCATGTGACATTTCAAATGTATATATTTTGTTAAAAGTGCAAAATATACCTTACGAAGTAAGGTTACTTTTGCGTAAGATGAAATAAGCCATTTTAGCTGTAGCTGAGGTTATAGTTGTTGCGTGCGAAGTAAGGTTATTTTCGCGCAAGGGCGACGAGTGACCGAAACGAAGTTTCGCAGTGCGAGGAGGTGAGGGTATGGATACCCGATGGGCGTAGCTACATGGAAGTAAATCACTTCGGACTCTTTACAGTACTCGCAGCAAGACTAGCGTTGAGCCTAATCGTGCAAAATACACTTTGCGTAGCGAAGTTATTTTTGCGCAAGGTGAAATGAACCATCTTAACTTTTGTATGGCTGCTTACCTTTTCATTCATGGACTAAATCAGCCTTACAGCGCATTGCCTAAATGGATTTAGGTACTTGGGATTTGTCGGGAACAAAAATCCCTCCATGCGCTGTCATTACTCATCAATTGCTCATTTTCAGTCATGATAGAAGGGGAAAGGGAGTTGTCTGCTGGTTTTGAGAATAGGTTACATGGTGCAGACCTTCCCCCCGCCTATTTGCTAGCTATTAAAACTCAAAACTTCAGCGCAATGAGGATATTCAAAGGCAGCTTGATAATACCGCTTAAGATCAGGGTATTGGTTTAGCAAGTTTAAATCGCCATTTAAACCATGAATGTAATCAAGCATAGGCAGTAAGATTGCATCAACTAAAGTGAATTGCTCCCCTAAAAACCAAGTGCTTTTTTTACTTTGCGATTTATATTTTTCTGCCAATATTTTTAATGTTGAATGTGCTGCTTGCTTTCCTTTTTCTAAGGCTTCTAAACAAGGAGTTCCATCTTGATTTGCTGGAAACTTAAGGGTTAAAACATATAAAGAGATCAAATCACGATAACCATAAATCGACAGCATGCTACTCCAAGCATCTATTAAGGCAGCTTGTTTGGTGTCGCTTGCAAACACGCTTGGGCCTGTAAGTGTATCTAGATAACGAGCAATAGCGTTTGATTCAGGCAAGATAAAATCACCATCAATTAATACTGGCACCTTGCCATAAGGGTGAAGCTTTAATAGTCCTTCGGAGCCCAAAGTGACATCTTCATCTTGCCACTGGCTTTGCAACGAATAGGGTAATGACTTTACTTTACAGATCATCTCAATTGAGCGAACAAATGTTGAAAAATCAGGGCCTACAATCTTGAGTGTGTTCATTTTTACTTTCCTTTTCTGAATGGTTGCACTCGATATTATTTGCAACGACAATATGTTCAAGATCATATTTTAAGGAATAGCCATGCCTTGGGATGTTACGCACAAAACTAAAAGCAAAGAGAAAATTCTAATCTGCGCCGCAAAGCTTTTCGTCGAAAAGGGCTTTGATGCTGTGGGGATCAATGATGTGATGAAATCAGCAAACATGACTAGGGGTGCCTTTTATGCACACTTTAAATCAAAAGCTGACTTATATAACCAAGCGCTGGTAGTTGCTGCATTTGAAGCCAGAGAAAACATCACTCAAGGTTGTGACCAAGGCTTTGCAAGTTTGCAACATAACTACTTACAGCAAGGGCAAGACCCAACTCTAAAAGATAATCAGCAATGCCCGATGGCTTTGTTGATTTCTGACATCAGACAGCGAGAACCCTTAGTCAGAGAAACTTACGAAAAGGTATTTAAAGGTTTTGTGAAATACATTGAATCGCAAGGACTGACAGAAGCTGAAGCACTTAAAGAGGCTGCAACTATGATTGGTGCTGTGGCCTTGTCGGAGTCGTTGATTGATAAAAGCTTGGTGGAGAAGTTATTAGCTGCGTGTCAGGAGTAAGGTGCGAAATATATGTTGCGAAGCAAGACTAGCATTGTGATTTGAATGGCGGAACTGGATCCAAGCTTCTTGGAAGTAATAAAACTCTAATTGTAGGTCGCCATAAATGACGACCTACAATTAGAGTTTTGAGAACAGTGTTTTTATACATCCAGGTAGCTTGAAAATCCCTCTGCATTTTTTAAGCTTGCTCATTTTACTTTGCGTAAAAGTAACCTTGCTTAGCAACGTGTATTTTGAACGTACTAAAACAACTTACTCACCTCTCCATCCTCAAAGACCACCGCTTCTTCCATCAAGCCAAACTCATGTAAATACTGGGCAATACTCGTAAAGCTGGTCGTTTGAATCTTTCGCCCATGGTCGTCGGTGCTGACACCTTTAGCAAACCAATTTCCTAATGCCAATTTAAAGCGGCTCACTTTCACAGGTTGCGGTGTGAAGTAGGCTTCAGTATTGGCTTTAATGCGCGCCATGTCGTCGGTTTCGTAAATCGCAGCATTGATCACATTCAGCGTGTGCTCTGTACAGTTTTGGAACTGGTTGTTAAATGGGTTAGCGATTAACGAGTAATTTGGGTTATGCAGTGCTTGGTTTTTACCTGATGAAATGGCTTCAATTAAACGAAGTTGCAAGTCAGGTGAGGGAATAATAATCCCGGCTTTTAGACTTTCTACGCCCCAGAAAAAATCGACAGGGTAGTCTGTCATTAACGTACTTTTTGCTGGGTTGTCGGCATTTTGATATAGGTTATAAATGGCATAGCCTTTAGCTTTTTTACCATTATCTAACGTGATCTGAGAATAGACGGCAATAGCTGTGTGAGTGAATTGAAAGCCACGAGGTAAGTCTTTTTCAGGTTGACCTAAACGCGCAATAATAAACGCACGCGCGCCATGTTTTGCTGCGTATTTTTCTACTGATTTGGCAAAGCTTGCGACTTCTTCGGCTGCAAATTTAGATTCGCTGTTTTGCTGACTGCCTGCAAAGGTGTTTAGAGAAAGCAGCAGAGCAAATGAGAAGATAAGAGATTTGAAGTAGCGCATAAAGTGCTCCTTATTTGAAAGCTGTAAAGGGGCTTTACGTTGCCCTTAGACCCTGAAACAAGTTCAGGGAGACGTTTAGTTTTGCATACGTGCTTTATGGTTTGTCCTTCAGACGAAGGTCAGAATCCAATTAATTACCGTAATTTTTTTATAGACCCTGAAACAAGTTCAGGGTGACAGTTAGTTTTACATGCTTACTTTATGGTTCGTCATTCTGACGAAGGTCAGAATCCAATTAATTACCGTAATTTTTTATAGACCCTGAAACAAGTTCAGGGTGATAGTTAGTTTTACATGTTTGCTTTATGGTTTGTCCTTCAGACGAAGGTCAGAATCCAATTAATTACCGTAATTTTTTTATAGACCCTGAAACAAGTTCAGGGTGACAGTTAGTTTTACATGCTTGCTTTATGGTTCGTCATTCTGACGAAGGTCAGAATCCAATTAATTACCGTAATTTATTTATAGACCCTGAAACAAGTTCAGGGAGACGTTTAGTTTTACATGTTTTCTTTATGGTTTGTCCTTCAGACGAAGGTCAGAATCCAATTAATTACTGTAATTTGTTTTTATAGACCCTGAAACAAGTTCAGGGTGACGCTCAGTCTTTCTTGTCTGATTTTTTCATTTGCTCTGCGGGTGAGCGGTCCACTGTAATGGTGATCTCGGTAATTTCGAGCGGTTCATGCTTATCGATTTTATGTTTGCCTGATGCAGCATCGATTAGTGACTCGCCAACGGCTTGGCTTGCCGATGCGGTACTGCCAACAACTAATAATGGCACTGCGACCACGCCGCTGGCTACTTGGGCGCTGGCTGTTGTGCTGTGAGCACTAGCAAGTGCTGAGTGGCGGCTGCCTTTACTGGCATGTTCAGACGCAGATTCTGCGTAAGATGCAAATGATGTCAATGCAATTAAACCTAATGTGAAAAGTTGAGAAATGCGTTTCATAGTGGTGTCCTTTAAAATTCAACATACTGTGTTTGTTTGCGTTGACTACAAGTTAGACCAGAGGATTAATAACGTAAACTCAGTTATTAGATGTAGCAATTTAAGAAACTCTAAGTATAGTAATCCTAAACTATCTGGCTTTTTACTTAGGCTATTTCAATTTGAAAGGTTGTCGGCGGTAATGACTTTTATGCTATCTATGCACCTTTTTAAAGCCATTGGTAAAACTTTTAAGGAACACTATGAGCCAAATTTCGCAGGTGAGCGATACACTTAAAATGCTGCTTAAACAGCAAAAGCTAACGTATAAACACATTGCCGAAAAGCTCGATATGAGCGAGGCAAATATTAAACGTATTTTTGCTCAACAAAGCTTTACTTTGCAGCGCCTAGAAGAGATCTGTCATTTATTACAGATTAGCTTGTCTGATTTATTTACCATCACCGAGAAGCAACAAGACCAACTAACAGAGCTCACATTAGATCAAGAGCAAGAGCTTATTGATAACCCTAAGCTATTGCTGGTGGCGGTCTGTGTGCGTGATGCATGGCAGTTTGACGACATTATTGAACAATATGATATCGACCAGTTTGAGCTTATTCGTTTATTTGCGCGGCTCGATAAAATCAAGCTGATTCAACTACTGCCAAACAACCACTATAAACTCCTCATCGCTCAAGATTTCAGATGGATCAAAAACGGTCCGTTAGAGCGATTTATGGAACAAGAAGTGTTGCATCGTTTTATGGCGAGTAAGTTTGATGAAGAAGATAGCTTTCGTTTTTATTTACGAGGTCGTTATTCCAATTCTTCTATTGAGATCATTCAGCGTAAATTGAATCAGCTCACTAAAGAAGCGGCTATCTTGAACCAAGAAGATTCGGCATTGCCAATTGCTAAACGCAAACATATGGGGCTCTTATTCGCGATGCGAGCATGGGAGCCAACTTTATTTGAGCAATTTCGACGCAATAAATCACAAGATTAGAGGGACACTTTCCATGTCAGTTAATACTACTTTCAAAAAAGCGATGTTGAGTGCTTTTGTTTTATCAGCGAGTGCTTTCTCAACCAATGTGTTTGCGGCCAATATGTTTACGACTAAAGCCACTAGTTCGCTTAACTGCGTGACGATTAATAACGACCTTGCGCAAATCGAAAAATTTAAACAAGCAGGCACCTATCGATTTGCAAAAGGCGGCGCTCAACGCATCAACTTCGATTTTGCATCAAGCAAACCTTTTCAAGATTACTTGGCTGCTGCGCGCGCACATATTAATGCGCAAAACCCCAAAGCAAGTATGCCTTGCCCAATTTCAACGCCAACCAGCAAACGCTTGTATGCAGATAAGCCACTTCAGGTCGTAGATTTAATCACGCCGTTTGAACTCAAAGCCGATAACGAAAAGGCAGCAGTATTACTGATTCATGGTTTAACTGATTCACCATATTTATTTCATGATTTAGCCAATTCATTTGTTGAGCAGGGGATATCTGTGCGTACTCTGTTATTACCAGGGCATGGTACGGCAGCAGAAGCATTGGTTGATATAGAGCAAGCTGATTGGCGACAAGCGGCATCGTATGCCATTAAAAGTATGCTTAGCGATTTCGATAACGTGTATTTAGGTGGTTTTTCAACAGGCGGTGCTTTGGTGGTTGATTACTTGAATCACAATACCTTGAACGAAACTGAGCAGCAAAAACTTAAAGGGGTAATGCTGTGGTCGCCAGCCAGTGAAGCAAAAGCGGGTATGGCGTGGGCAGCGAAATACGTCAGTTGGTTTACCGACTATTTGGATGAAGCGGCTGATATCGACTTTGCTAAATATGAATCGTTCCCTGCGAATGCAGGTGCACAAGTTCATGCGCTTATGAAGCAGACCGAACCGAAAAAGTTAAAAGGGCTGCGCAATATACCGTTTTTTGTGGTGGCGAGCGAAGTGGACCAAACCATAGAAACTGATGCAACGGTAAACATGCTGGCCCGTTGGCATGCACAAAATAGCGCAGTTCAGGCACAAGATAGGTTTGTGTATTACTATGCTGATAAAGTTGAAGAGCAACTTAATGCCTTATCTAACTCATTAAAAACCGTTACGACCTTTTCGTGTGCAGGGCAAGTGTATTGTGACCATGTACTTGATATAGCACACACATCGCCAACAAATGCACCTAGTAACCCGCATTATGGTTGGCAGGGCAGTTACCGCAATTGTGAGCATTTAACTGGCGATCTATTTGCAAGTTGTAAAACCGCCCGCGCAGTTACTTTAGGTGAGCTGACTGAGGCGAACTTAGAAACGACCCCTAATTTGCAGCGCTTAACCTTTAACCCTTACTACGAGCAAATGCTTGAACAGATGCAAGGGTTTATTGAGAGCACCTTAAAGTAATCGTTTTTATAATTTTGAGGATTTTTAACGAAATAGATCCTGACCTTCGTCAGGATGACAGCCTGTATAGTTTTAATGTAAAAATAGTGGTCACCCTGAATTTGTTTCAGGGTCCATAAACTTCGTTTAATTCTGACTATGGTTCCTGACCTTCGTCAGTATGACAGCCCGTATAGTTTTAATGTAAAAATAGTGGTCACCCTGAATTTGTTTCAGGGTCCATAAACTTCGTTTAATTCTGACTATGGTTCCTGACCTTCGTCAGTATGACAGCCTGTATAGTTTTAATGTAAAAATAGTGGTCACCCTGAACTTGTTTCAGGGTCCATAAACTTCTTTTAATTCTGACTATGGTTCTTGACCTTCATCAAGATGACAGCCTGTATAGTTTTAATGTAAAAATAGTGGTCACCCTGAACTTGTTTCAGGGTTCATAAACCTGGCTCAAATCTGACTATGTACTCTGACCTTCGTCAGGATGACAGCCTGTATATTTGTAATGTAGAAATAATAGTCACCCTGAACTTGTTTCAGGGTCCATAAGTAGTTAAACCCCAGTAAAGTTTATTAAAACAATACTTTTAGTCCCCAAATACTAACCTTTGATAGTTTGGGTTTACTAAATTAAATGTGTCTCTAATACTGAAGCCAATTACAAGACGCAATAGATTCAAGATTAATGGAGACACAGATGATGAATAAACAAGTACTTATCAATAAACCAAGTAAAGCTTTTAGAATGGCGTCAGTTGCCATGTTAGTAGCAGGTGTTGCGGCCTTCTTAATTGGTTTAGCAAATGCCACCATGCAATTGAATGAAAAAGGTTATTACCTAGCAGTATTATTATTTGGCCTGTTTTCATTCGTGTCTTTACAAAAGACCATCCGCGATAAAATGGAGGGTCAAACCATTTCAAAACCTTATTTTATGATGTGCTGGGCAGCTGTAGGGTCTGCAATTGCACTGTTAACTGTGGGTCTAGTAAATGCAGAATTGTTACTGAGCGAAAAAGGCTTTTACGCCATGGCGTTTTTATTGAGTGGCTTTGCTGCAATCACAGTGCAAAAGAACGTACGAGACGTGATGGCATTGGGTGATGATGAAGTTAGAGAAGAAGCTGACCTAGAGTCTCAATCATAAATAAACATTTCGATTTTATAAAAGCGTTGGTTTATCCGACGCTTTTTTTGCTCTTTTTTTGCTCTTACTTTGCGCGACATAAAGTTGCGCCTACAGTAGGCAATTAATGCTGATAGTTTGTATTTTTGTAGGCGTAGGTTTACCCCACGCTTTTTTATTTGTATTACACTGCGTGAAATAAAACCTCACCTACAACAAAGAGTCGGTTTTTACTTTACTAATCAATCCTGTGCTTTTAACTACACATAAAAGGTCTACTCAGGTATATTCTTACATGAGTATAACTACGAGTTTTGTCTGTGAAAAAAGCAACGTCTTTCGATATCGCTTACCTTGCTGGGGTGTCGCAATCAACGGTCTCGCGCGCTTTGCGCAATAGCCCTTTGGTGAACCAAGAAACCCGCGAAAAAGTGCAAAAAATTGCTAAAGAATTAAATTACAAAGTTGATAAAAACGCCAGTAATCTGCGTTCTCAACACAGTGATACGTTAGCCTTATTGCTTTTTGAAGACCCAACCGATGATGGTTCAGCCATTAACCCTTTCTTTTTATCTATGCTGGGTAGCATTACCCGTGCCTGTGCTGATAGAGGCTATGATTTATTGGTTTCTTTTCAGCAAGCGAGTAATGATTGGCATGCAGACTTTGAAGATAGTAACAAAGCCGATGGCCTCATTTTGTTGGGTTATGGAGACTATGTCGATTTTGCTGAAAAACTCACAAAACTGTCTGCGCAAGGCACCCATTATGTACGCTGGGGTGTGGGAGAAGACCAACTCAAAGGCTCTGCAATTGGCTGCGACAACTTTGCGGGTGGTAAAGAAATAACGCAACACGTATTGAAGCAAGGCCGCAGAAAGTTGGCTTTCTTAGGTACAGCTTCAAGCCATGCGCCAGAGTTTTTCGACCGATATAAAGGGCACTGTGATGCGCTTGAAGAGCACAGTATTAAAGCTGATGAGAAGCTGCAAATAAACGCTTTGTATACTGAAGAAGCGGGTTATGATGCGGCGAAAAAATTGCTCGATTCAGGCGTTGAATTTGATGCTATTTGTGCTGCGTGTGATTTGATTGCTGTAGGTGCGATGCGTGCGCTTAAAGAGCATGGTTTAAGCATTCCTGAAGATGTGGCAGTCGTTGGCTTTGATGATATTGCTGTTGCCAACTTTACCTCGCCACCGCTTTCTACGGTGAAACAAGACACCAAGCGTGCAGGTGAGTTATTGGTTGAAGCGCTGCTTGATATGATTGCAGGCAAAGCGGTAGAAAGCCGTTTGATAGAGCCTCAGCTTATTGTTAGGCAGTCTTGTTAAAGAAGAAATAAGAATGTGGGCCTTTCTTCCCACATTCACAACAAATGCTTATATATTCCCACCAGGCTTTGAGCGTCATTTTGTTGTATTCGATAAATAAAAAGCCGATTGAAGTCTGGCTTCAATCGGCTTTTCGCTTGGGATAACGTTAAATAAACTTTAACTTTTAAACGCTACTTTGATTCTCGTATTAAGCTGTTGCTTGCTTTGAATTGGTCTCAGTTGTTTCCGACCCATTTTCTTTTACAAAGTAAACAGCCAAGGCTGCGAGCAGCATTGCGCCGCCGGCCATCATCATGATGTAAATCGCTTGGCTCTCAAACACTGAGGTTAAAATCCAACCCGCAAACAAGCCAGATACAATTTGTGGCGCGGCAATGGTGAAGTTGAAAATACCCATATACACACCAGTTTGTTTCGGTGGTAAACTGCCAGCAAGAATGGCATAAGGCATGGCTAAGATTGCCGCCCACGCCATACCAACGCCAATCATAGAAATAAGTAACATCACAGCACCTTGTGGCACCTCGATTTCAGTGATCCCTAAGTTCACCATTGTCAGCGTACTGTCTTGCCAGAAAATGATACTGATATAGCCAATGGCGCCAGCTAATAGTGAGACAGAATAAGTCAGCTTACGACCTATTTGGTTGGCAACTTTTGCCATAAATAATGATGCGATAGCAGCAAAAACCGAGTATGCAGCGAACATAATACCGACCCAGTCACCTGCAGTACCCTTAGCTTGTGCAATATACGCTGGAACTTGACCAACTTGAGATAAGTAGTCAGGATCAAACCATTTAGCGTCAACCCCCCAGATGTGTTGGGTAATGGCTGGCATGGTGTAAACCCACATAATGAATAGAGCAAACCATGAGAAAAACTGAACAACAGCAAGGCGTTTCATTGTTTCAGGCATGGTTTTCATTAACCCGAAGAAACCAGCAAGACGCTCAACTAGTGGCAGTTTTTCGGCTTCTTGGTTTAATTCTGGTAAGCCATTCTCGCCTGGAGCATATTCTTTAGTACGCAGAACAGTCCAAAGCACTGAGCCTAACATCACAGTTGCGCCAATATAGAAAGCCCAAATCACAGAAGGGGCAACTTCGCCTTTATCTGCAACGTTTTCTAGCCCAATCACATTGGTCAGTAAGAAAGGTAAAATAGAGCCAAATACCGCCCCAATATTTATTAAGAAAGACTGAATTGAATAACCAAGGTTGCGTTGGTCTTCAGACACCATATCTGAAACAAGTGCACGGAATGGCTGGAAAGCGAGGTTAAATGCGGCATCCATCAATGCAAGCATCATGGCACCAAATAAAAGTGGTGTCATAAAGGTTGCAATGTTTGAAGAGTTTGGCATCAGTAACATACCGAATGCAGCGGCAATACCACCGGCTAAAATATATGGGTTACGTCGTCCTAAGCGATTCCATGTTTTATCAGACGCTGAGCCAACAATCGGCTGAATGATTAAGCCCATTACAGGGGCAACTAGCCAAAAAAGAGAAAGAGAGTGAAGATCTGCGCCAAGGTCTGAAAGAATTCGACTGGCGTTGGCGTTTTGTAAGGCAAAGCCAAACTGTACGCCTAAGAAACCAAAACTGACATTCCAGATCTGCCAGAAGCTCAATTGGGGCTTGGTGTGTTGTGTTTGTTGTCTGGTCATAAAGCGACTCTTATTGTGAATTTCTACCGATATTTTGATTGGAGACTAAGGCTATTTAGTTATCACTAATTAGTGAGTCTAAATCGAAAAATCATGGTATTTAATATGACATTCAATCAATACTACCGAGTATATGAAACAACCACCATGTTATGCATACGTATTCAATGTTGTGTAAAACACTAGATTAAGTGACTGTTAAGCGAAGTGGGCCGCTTATTTTAACGACCACTCTTTTAGCTTTTCAATGACTTGAGCTTCCACAATTGGCTTCGTAATGTAGTCGCTCATACCCGCATCTAGGCATTTTTGCTTGTCGCCCTGCATAGCATTTGCGGTCATAGCAATAATAGGAATATTGATATTGCCACCACCAGCTTCACCTAAACGAATAGCGTGAGTCGCTTGATAGCCATCCATCTCCGGCATTTGACAGTCCATTAAGACGACATTAAATGGATTTTTCTCCGAGCAGGATTTAATACGCTCGATGGCGAGTCGACCATTTTCTGCCACTTCGGTTTTTACGCCAAGGTTACTGAGTATTTTTAATGCAACTAATTGGTTTACTTTATTGTCTTCAACCAGTAGTACATGAGTTTTATCTATCCAATTGGTTTTATCATCCAGTGTCGAGGTTTCATTGACTTCCTTAGCTTCAACCAGTTCATTTGTAAGTTGATATTTAAGCGCAGTATCAGCAACAGCCAAAGTCTTAATTAGGGCTATCTGTGTCATAGGTTTATGGAAGTAGGCATCAACACCTAACTCAAAAGTTTGCGCTTGGGTGTATTGTTCATTCAATCGCCCCATCATGACGAGTTTAGTCACTTTATTCGAGGTGTTTGCTCGTAGTGATTTAGCCAAAGACTCGCCTTGCATACAAGGAAGATACTTATCGAACAAGATGATATCGAAAGGAGTTTCTGAATGCGAAGTATGCTCTTTTAAAACTCGGACTGCAGCTTCGCCACTGACAGCATCAAAAACTGTAACGCCCCAAAGCTCAAGTTGTTTTCTGATCGCGAAACGACAGGAGCTGTTTGAATCGACCAACAAAAGTTTAAGGCTTAAGTTGCTTACGGCGTGGTGCTTTTGTATGGTTTTAACTTTCACTAGGCTCGTAACTGTAAAGCAGCTTCCCACACCAACTTCACTGGTCACTTGAATATCCCCCTGAAGCAGTTGGCATAATCGCTTAGTGATGCTGAGTCCGAGCCCGGTACCGCCATATTTGCGGGTGGTGGAGGCATCAACTTGGCTGAAGGCGTCAAATAACGTGGCCAGTTTATCTTGTGGTATACCAATCCCTGTATCGCGGATTTGACATGTTAGTAACATAGTTGAGCCATCATCGCTAGGTTCAAACTTAGCTGAAATAGCGACTTCGCCGTGTTCTGTGAACTTAATTGCATTGCTGAGAATATTAGTCAGAACTTGTCTTATGCGACCTGGATCAGATTGAATGACATGATTTGATAATTCAGCCAAATCTAACACCATTTCAACTCCCTTACTCTGTGCACTTAATGACATAGACTCTGCTAATAATTCAATAAGCTCTCTTATATCAAATTCGATCTCTTCTAATTCTAATTTGTCGGCTTCTATTTTCGAGAAGTCTAAAATATCATTAATTAACGACAATAGAGAGTTGGCGCTAGTTCTAGCTATATCTACAGTATGTGCTTGTTCTGAGTTTAGTTGACCAGCTTTCAATAAATTGAGCATGCCAATAACCCCGTTCATAGGTGTTCTAATTTCATGGCTCATATTGGCTAAAAAGTCAGACTTTAGTTGCGTGGCTTCTTCTGCTTTTTCTAGCGCAACAGCTAAGTCTTTCGCTTGAGATTCAAGAGAGGCAGTTTTCTCTGAAACTTGCTGCTCTAGTTTCGTAACAAATTGCTTTTGTCTTGTTATTTCCAAGCGTTGAAGGCGAGTTCTTAAATATATGGCTGCAAAAATAGCCCCAGTAAGCAATAGCACATAAATGGTATAGGCCCACCATGTCTGCCATACTGGAGGAGATACATGCAGATTAATGGTGAGCATGTTGTCACTCCACTCTCCATTACTATTGGTGGCTTTTACCATAAATTTATATTCACCCCCATCTAAGTTGGTGAAAGATGCAATATTGCGATTACCAATTTCAATCCAGTTGTTGTCATATCCTTCTAACTTATAGGCATATTGATTTTTATTAGGAGAAACAAAATCTAAAACCGAAAACTCAAACGAAAACACATAATCTAAATAAGATAGCTGTATGTCAGTAACATGTTCATAAGGTCTATCAAGCTCTATGGGTTGCCCCATAATATTAAATCCAGTGAGGACTAGATTTGGCTCAACTTGGCGACTGTTTAATGTTGTGGAGCTAAAGTATTCAATGCCCCTTTGGCTACTGGTAAAAAGCGTATTATCACGACCTTTTACTAAGCTACTTGGATAGTAATTCAGACCTAGCAGACCATCTTGACTATCAAAGTTCTTAATGGTGTTGTTTATCGGTGAATATTTTGAAATGCCTTTGTTCGTTGTTAACCATAAATAGCCTTCAGAATCATCGGCAATGGCTCTGATTAAATTAGTCGGTAGACCATCTTCTTTTTTTACATGTTTAAAGCTTTTTGAATCAGCTTGATATAGGTTTAAACCCTTTTGTGTTGCTATCCAAATATTACCGTCATCATCTTGATGTATGTCTTGAACTAAACTGCCTAGCAAGCTATCCGGGTTGTATCTATTATTTTTAAATGGCAAGAATAATTGCATATCTTCTTGCCAGAGGTTTACACCGTCACCAGTACCCACCCACATGTTGTTTTTGTTATCTCTGAAAATTTCTAATACTTCGGGGTGAGTTAACCCGTAAGCAGCATCTAGGTGGTTAAACTTATTATTAGTATGGTTATAGGTATAAATGCCATTTTTATATGTGCCTATCCAGATTTTTCCAAATTCATCAGAGTTGAGTGTTCTGAACTCCCTAAACTCTTGATGCTTTGGGTCGTCCTTAGGGTAAGTAATAAGCTCAACTTGTTGGTTATTTAGATCAAATTTAGCTAAACCATTATCTTGCGCAACCCATAGCATATTGTCTTGAGATAAGTACATTACGGGCTTTTCGAGTAAGCGATTGCTAGTAAAACCACGGGCCTCTGTAAAAATGGCGTCAGAAAGCTTAACCAGTGTTTGCGAAGCAACACGCCATTTATAAATTTCTGATTTCGATGTTGCGATCAGTAAATCGCCTTTTTTATCGGTGAGAATACCGTTTGGTGCAAGTAATTCAGGCTTTTGGATTGATTTAAATTTACGGTGAGGGACCAGTTTATAGATGCCTTGAACTTCATTGGTGATCCAAAGTGTTTTGGCATTGTCTTCAAAAATAATGCGCAGACCATTGTTATGATCAAGATCGAGTTGTTTAACTTCATCATCATTAGGGCTTTGTCTAAAAACCCCTTTACTTGTGACATACCAAATAAACCCTTCTTGATCTTGTATCATAGAGTTAACTTGGCCTAGATTGTCACCGTTGAGTGCACCAATAGAGTTAAATGAACCACTTTGAATATCAAAAGCAAATGGGCCTTGTTGTGTACCAATGTAAATTTTACCGTCTTGGGTTTTTAAAATATGGCGTATTTCATTTGCGCCAGTTGGGGTCTTATTGTTTTCGTCAGGGAAAAAATACTGAAAAGTGTTGGTCTGTTTGTTAAATAAATTTAACCCAAAACTAGTTGCTATCCATAATGAGTTCAGATCATGGTTTTCTATATCCCATATGCGGTTATGGGAAAGACCAGGCGTATTAAAAGTCGCTTTTTTGATGTGCTCAAATTTGTTATTACCGAGAAAGCGGTTCAAGCCCTGATCATACGAACCAAGCCAAATTGTGCCATCTTCATCATGGTGAAGAGATTGAATACGATTGGCTGAAATAGAGTCTGGGCGTTTAGGGTCGTGGAGAAAGTTTTCAAAGACTCCTTTTTGGTGGTTATAACGATTGGCGCCGCCCCCCCATGTACCAATCCAGATATTGCCCTCTCTATCAAGCATCAAGTTACCGGCATCGTTATGTGACAGGCCATTTTCACTCATGCTGTCAAACTCGAATAAAGAGACTTTTCGGCCGTCGTAACGCATTACGCCATTTTCGGCGGTGCCAAACCAAATCAGCCCTTGTTGATCTTGAATGATTGAGTAGATTTCAGAGGATACAAAGCCGTCTTCGGCAGTGAGTCTTTTCACCGCATATTCATTGGTCAGTAGTGGGATCTGCGCGAAGCTGTTGCTAGAAATAATTAGTAGTAACATGAAAACAGCACGGGCAAAGCTAAACAGTTTATCCATAAAAGGCTTTTAGGTTTTTATAAATTAAATTGGATTGAATTAAGACTAGTTTAAAAAAGGGACTATTTCTAATTAAAAGAAAGTAAATTTAGCAGGTTTTTTAGCGGTTTAGCTGAAGGCGTAGGGTTAAAAAATACAATATAGAATAAATAATTAAGCTAAAAGCTAAGTGAGGGCTTTACTTAACTTTTAGCTTTTAGCTTTTAGCTTTGCATCGCATAGGCCGCAGCACCCAATAGGCCCGGTTGGCTTTCTGTGATCACATAGGTCGGCGCTTGACGCGGAATATGTGATAAACGGCCTTTATTTTCAAAGCGCTCTCTGAATGCCGTTGATTTTAAGAAATCAACAAAACGCGGTACTATGCCTCCGGCGATGTAGACACCGCCGACGCTATTGCATGTTAGTGCCAAATTACCTGCAAAGGCGCCGAGTACACGACAAAACACATTGAGTGCGAGGTTACAGTATTCACAGTCATTGCATAAGCCGCGCTCTGATACTTGCTGTGCTGAGAGCTTTTCAGTATTTGGGTTTTGTTTAATGGCAGAAACAGCTTGATAAACTTGCTCTAAACCATAACCCGATAGCAATTGCTCGTAAGAAACGCGCTGCTTAATCTTGTTTAAGAAACGCAAAATCTCGATTTCGAGCTCGCCAACAGGGGCATAATCTACATGACCGCCTTCGCCACTGACACAGTGCCATTTGTCACCAACAGGAATAAGATTCGCAACACCTAACCCTGTACCTGGACCACACACTGAAATAGGTTTACCTGCAACGGCTTCACTGTCACCGATTTTCACTTTTTGTTCATCACTCAAAAGTGGAATAGCCATAGCAATGGCGGTGTAATCATTAATAAGCGTTAAAGACTCAAGCTTTAATGTCTCTTTTAAAGCCGATTGAGAAAACTGCCAAGGCAGGTTTGTCATCGAAATCAAATCATCATCCACCGGACATGCAATGGCTAAACAAGCGCTTAAGCGATTGCCTTCTAATTGCTGCTCGCTGATATACAGCTTTAATACTTCGGCAAGACCGGCATAATCAGCACATTTATAGGTGCTGATATTGCGGTAATAGCCATCGGCTTGCTCGTCGACAATCGCAAGACGAATATTGGTGCCGCCAATGTCGGCGATAATACGGGTTAAAGACTCAGACTGTTGTGTTGTCATGTTATTGAACCTGTAGTGTCAGTGGCTGATGCTGCCAGTTAAATTTCACCGTTAAGGTGCTGTTTTTATTATTCCAATCATAAGATTGAATGATTTGGTCGCCTACCTTAACCTGCTTTGGCTGCTGTTGCCAGTTATGGATTTTTAAGGTGATTTCACGAGCTTTAGGCATGCCCTTGTAGCCTTTACCCTGACGCATAAGCAGCATGCCCAGTTGGCTATTATTCTGCTTCGCAGCGAAGTTAAGTAATTCAAACTCACCACGCTTGTCGGCGTTTATGGTATGGCCATCGTCTTCATACATACTGCCCGTGGCATTTTGCACTTGGTTATCGGCCCAATAATGTAAGGCTAGGTGCTCAGAGCTGTAGTTTTGCGTGGTTTTGAACTTCTCAACCATAGGCACAAATGCCCCCGCTTTAACGAACACAGGGATTTGCTCAAGGTTTACTTCGACTTTATGTGTTTTGCCGCCTTCGAACTTTTTGCCTGTGAAATAGTTAAACCACACACCTTCTGGCAGCGTGACGTCAACAGAACTTAAATTCGCAGAGGTAATAGGGTGTACAAAAAACGCATCGCCCCATAGGTAGCTGTCTTTGTTCGAAAGGTCTGTATTGGCAGCGTCATCCATAAAGGTTGGTCGCATCAGCGGGAGACCCGATTGGCTATTCTGATACGCTAACGTGTAGTTATAAGGCATCATTTGGTATCTAAGTTCGATGAACTGACGCAAAATATCTTGCGTTTCTTTATCGTGGAATACCACTTCTGAAGGAATATGTTCTTGACCATGCGGGCGATAAATTGGTTGGAACACACCGTATTGTAACCAACGGATATACAACTCTTTATTAAATTGCTCACCACCGGCAAACCCACCTAAATCAGAGTGCGTATAACCCAAACCAAACATACCCATTTGCAGTGATAACTCAACTTGCGGTTTTAATCCGCCCCAAGTTCTATTCACATCCCCAGTCCAAGGCACCATGCCGTAGCGCTGAGAGCCTGCAGCACCTGCACGCATTAAAATAAATGGACGTTGTTCAGGTTGCGTCGTTTGTAAATGTTGAAATAACATTTTTGCCCACTGATGGCCGTAGGCATTATGAATGGCATCGGCAGACACTTGCTGGCCATTATCTAAGGTGTGCAATGCATCGCTCGGGTGAACTTCTGGTTCACCTAAATCGCCCCACCAACCTTGTACACCTTGTTCAGCAAGTTCTTGATAAATATAATTAAACCAGTTTCGACCTGTGTCGTTGAAGACATCGACAATACCGGTATTACCAAAGTAAAAATCAAACGTTTTTGGGTTGCCTTCGGCATCTTTTGCCAGTACTTTTTGCGCAACTGCATCGTCCCAACGTTTTGAACTCGAAAGAATAAATGGTTCAGTGATCAAAATAGGTTGAATGCCTTGTTCACGTAGTTCATGGAGCATTTTTTCAGGTTCAGGAAACGCGTCTTTATCCCAAGAAAGGTTGCCCATATGGCCCTGAATGTCCTTACCAAACCAATATAAATCAATGATGATGGAGTCGAGTGGGATATTCAGTGCTTTGAATTTGGCAACCGTGTCCATCACTTCTTGTTGTGTGCGATAGCCAAAGCGTGAGGCAAAATTACCAAACGCCCAGCGAGGTAACATGGGCTGTGTGCCACTGATATCGGTGAAGTTGGCGATAAGTTTAGGGTAAGAATCACCCGCGATGACAATATAAGCGTTACGACCTGCCACAGCTTCGAACTGCAAGACATTTTGTTCAGATTTTGCTAAATCAACCCAGCCTTTGGCGCTGTTATCAAATAGCAGCATATATTGTTTATTGGACATCACCGCAGGTAAGCTGAAGTTCATTTGTACTGATTCAGTCTCGTAGCCGTAATGCGCTCGATTGTACAAAGGTAAGCGATGACCACGGCGGTCCATACCTAATACACGCTCACCTGTGCCAAGCAATTGCTCACCTTCATTTAAGTTAAAGCGAACACCGTGTACGTTATGTGTTTGAGTTTGGCTGTCATGTTGTTCAATCACAGTGCCTGAGTAAAAACCTTGCTCTTCTTTTATCAGTAATTGTTTGCCTTTAAAGTAACTTACTGAATAAGGCTGCGTGGTAATTTCAACACGCATATTGCCTGCTGAGCCAACAAGCACATTGCCTTGCTGTGAAGCCTTTTGACTAAAGAGTAAGGTGTGGTCTTGGTGTGTTTCACTGATGGTATAAGAAGGCAGGTCACTTGCCGACACAACAGCTTGTTTGGCATTGAATACTGCTTCAATGGCACTGTCATTGAGTGCAGAGAAGGTAACATCACCCAGTGTTGTGGTAACCGTCAACTCACCATTTTGATAGCTGTGCGACACATATTTATGCGCTTTTGATACAATTGTATAAGGTTTGTCATTGTTATTATTTTCAAAAGCTTGTACTGCAACTAAAGGGTTTAAAAGCAGCCCTGTAACTAGGCTAATACCCAAAAAAACTTTACTCACACCCAACCTCTTTGTCATTTTTCTTGATGATTGCATCATAGCGTCATTCATAAAACTGCAAATCCTGAATACGTATGCAAAGGCTGTTACGAAAAAATCATAACGCGTATTCTTTATGACAATATTATAACGACTATCCGATTATGCCTCGGGTCTTTTAAAACTGAGTGTCGGTAACCGTGGCACTGAGCACAAAATGAGGTATAGGGCGATGAAGAAGAGTCTTTGGGGTTTTAAATGAAAGAACAAATGTGGTGGCGCGGCGCTGTAATTTATCAGGTATATCCACGCAGCTTCTATGATGCCAACCAAGATGGTATTGGTGATATTCCGGGTATCATCGCAAAATTAGACTACATCAAAAGTTTAGGTGTAGATGCGATTTGGGTATCGCCATTCTTTAAATCTCCTATGAAAGATTTCGGTTACGACATCAGTGATTATCGCGATATCGACCCACTATTTGGTCAGTTATCAGATTTTGATGAGCTGATCGCCAAAGCCCATGACCGTGGCATTAAGATCATGATTGACCAAGTATTAAGTCATACATCTGATCAACATGCTTGGTTCTTAGAAAGTCGTGAAGATAAAACCAATGACAAAGCTGATTGGTACGTATGGGCCGATGCTAAGCCAGATGGCACACCGCCAAACAACTGGATGTCTATTTTTGGTGGTGTTGCTTGGACGTGGGAACCGCGCCGTCAACAATACTACCTACATAACTTCTTAACCAGTCAGCCAGACCTTAACTTCCATAACCCAGAGGTACGTCAAGCAACGCTTGATAATATTGAGTTTTGGCTAAAACGTGGTGTAGATGGCTTCCGTTTAGATGCAATTAACTTCTGCTTCCATGACGCGCAATTACGTGACAACCCGCCTAAAGCGCAAGAACTGCGTACCAATATCGGTTTTGACTCAAAGAACCCGTATGCATATCAGTATCACTACTACAACAATACCCAAGATGAAAACTTGGGCTTTATGGAAGACATCCGCGCACTGTTAGACAAGTACCCGGGCACAGTGGCATTAGGTGAAATTTCGTCTGAAGATTCATTAAAGACCATGGCTGAATACACCCAGGGTGATAAGCGTCTGCACATGGGGTATAGCTTTGACCTTTTAACAGACGATTTTAAAGCAAGCTACATTAAGCAAGTAGTAGAGTCATTAGAAGCACGTGTATCGGATGGTTGGCCGTGTTGGTCAGTGTCGAATCACGATGTTATTCGTGTTGCAAGCCGCTGGGGTAGAACGCAAAGCGCAGAGGGCAATACAACTCTCGCGAAAATGCTGTATGCGATGATTTCATCATTGCGCGGTAGTGTTTGTAGCTATCAAGGTGAAGAGCTTGGTTTGGTTGAAGCTGAAATTGCTTATGAAGATTTACAGGACCCATATGGCATCACGTTCTGGCCACAATTCAAAGGCCGCGATGGTTGCCGTACACCACACCCTTGGGAAAGCCAAAAAGACAATGCGGGTTTTAGCACAGCAAAACCTTGGTTACCTGTGCCTGAAGCACATTATACTACCGCAGTAGATACCCAAGAACATGATGAAAACTCAGTACTAAATAGCTACCGTCATTTCAGTGCATGGCGCAAAGGCTTTGAAGCTATTCTTTACGGTGACATTGAGTTTATCGAAACGCCGGAGCCAATTCTTGCGTTTAAACGTAGCTACAATGGCCTGACACTTTTAGTCTGCTTTAACCTAAGTAATGAAGCGCAAACAATCCGCCTTGAGCAGTTAGGTGTAAGTGAGCTATCACTTATTACAGATCACAAGCTTGTGACAGCGACCATTAATGACAACAACTTAGAAATGCCAGCGTTTGCGAGCGTTTATGCAAAGCTTTCTTAATTGAATGCAAGCATAATACCAATCCTCAAAATAGACTATTTAATATAGAGGATTGGTATAAAAAGGAGATCCTATGTTTAAATCACCATTGAATAAGATTGCCTTGTCGCTCATGTTAGCGACAGGTCTTACAGCGTGTAGCCAATCAGCGAATACGGCAAAAGAGTCAGCAGCGCAGGCGAATACCGCAGCTGCAGCGACGAACGTTGAACAGTTTGAGCGTAAAGCGGCTAAGCTGACACCGTATCAGCAACGAGACTTTCGTGACGAAGTATTCTACTTTGTATTGCCCGATCGTTTTTACAATGGCGATCCGAGTAACGATATGGGCGCAGCTGAACACGACACTAAACGTGCGTTATCACGAGGTGGTTTAGACGTTACTCACAAAGGCATGTATCACGGTGGTGACTTAGCAGGTTTAACTAAAAAGCTGCCTTACCTAGATAACATGGGTATTACCGCGATTTGGTTAACGCCAGTACTACGTAACCGTGCAATGCAAGCCGATACATCGGGTTACCACGGTTATTGGATCTTAGATTTTACCGAGATTGACCCACACTGGGGTTCAAACGCAGAGCTTAAAAACTTCATTGACCAAGCGCACGAACGCAATATCAAAGTGTACTTTGACATCATCACTAACCACACTGCTGACGTGATCAAATACGAACAGTGCCATGGTAAAGATGGCCTAGGGTGGTTGGTAGAAGGTGACCGTTGCCAATTTAAAGACAATAATACACCAGAAAACGAGCGCTATAAGCCACTGATCCCTAGAGGCGAAGAAGCAGTTAAAGTACCCGCTTGGCTAAATGACATTGATTTATATAATAACCAAGGCGACTCACATTGGTCGGGCGAAAGCTCAATCAAAGGTGATTTTGCAGGGTTAGACGATGTCGACACCACACAACAAAAAGTGGTTGATGGCATGATCGATATCTACAAGAACCTGATCACCGAGTTCAAGCCTGATGGTTTTAGAATTGATACAGTAAAACACGTAGACATGTCATTCTGGGAGCAGTTCTCGCCGGCACTGATGGATCATGCTGCCTCATTAGGTATCAACAACTTTATGATGTATGGCGAAGCGTATAGCTTTGAGCCAGAACTACTTAGTACTTTCTTAACTGAAGGTAAAATGCCATCGGTACTCGACTTTGCACTTCAAGGCTGTATTGAAGCGGTTGTGGTGAATCAAAAAGGCACAAGTGAACTGACAAAGCTTTTCGCGAAAGATCATTTATACAAGCATGAAGATGGTTTTAATGCCAATCACCTTGTGAGCTTTACGGGTAACCATGATATGGGCCGTATTGCATATCGCTTAAAGAGCAGCGAGTTTAACTATAGTGAAAGCGAAATGGTTGAACGTACTCTATTAGCCCATGCATTGATGTACTTTAGCCGTGGTGTACCGGTTATTTACTACGGTGATGAGCAAGGCTTTGTGGGTGACGGTGGCGACCAAGATTCAAGACAAAACATGATGCCATCATTGGTTAAAACCTATAACGATGATGACCTGTTAGCCACAGATAAAACCACAGCTGACGACAACTTTGATACATCGCACCTGTTCTATCAGCGTTTTGCTGAATATGCTGAGCTATATCAAGCGCATATCGCACTACGTCAAGGTGAGCAAAGCATTCTATTCTCACAAGATGAGCCTGGCTTATTCGCCATCAAACGAGCGTATCAGGGTGAGCAAGGTAAGCAAAACCTAGCGGTTATCTTTAATAACAGCACGAAATCTCAGAGCATTAAGCTGACTGGGATGAGTGAAAATGCGAAACTGATTTATCAATCAGCTGAAGGTGAGAAAGGCCAAGTAGTTGGTCTTGGATTTAGCGTTTATCAGCTAGATTAACCAAATAAAGGCCAATTCATCACACCGAAAAAAGCCCCATTTGCTTATGCTGATGGGGCTTTTTTGTTTATTGCCTGAGTTAGCTATCTCAAAAACGCAAGCTGTTCATAGTTTTCTAAGAATGTTTTTAAATTCGCCGAGAGCTCGATGGCAATAAAACTCACGTCTTCGACTTGTTCGGCATTGCTTACCCTGACGACATCTTCATCAGCAAATTGCCAATATTGTTGATCATACTTAGGACCTCTGACCGCTCGAAGTAAAGATTGATAGTAGGCTTTATGATTTGCGCCAAGAATGGTATCTACTTCTTCAAGTGTGATACGAATATTATTGTTTAGCTCTAGCCATTCTCTCGATTTTTTTAGCTGTTGTTCAAATGGGAAGGCCATCATGCTTTCTACAGCGACTTTATCAAAGAGATTAATGTTTTTCTGTACGTCTTTTAGATTGGCTTTTAATCCAGCGCAAAGCGTATCACAAGTTGCTGTTTTAACTGTGCTTAAAAGCTGCTGTTGCATTAATTTTAGCTGCTCAATGTGCTGCGTATTTAACGTGATTAAATGGTAAGCCTGATTGCTTTGCTGCCAAGGCGTTAATTCAATTGTTTTTTCTGAGTTTTGAATCAGTGAATTTAGTTGAAATAAGAATTCGTTTAACTCAATGATATTCCATTCTATTGGTGCTTCACTTAGCAATTTCTGCCCTTGTGAAATTAAAGCAGAGTGCTTGTCTAATAAGGTATAGGTGCTTTTAACTAGCTTTTGTAAAGCGTCGTCACTGAGGATCTGTTTAAGAACAGTGTCGGCCGCCATTGAATTGTCTAATTTCTTAGCTTCAGCGGCTAAATTAAATGCCGTTATCAGATCTTGTTGAATAAGATGTGCCCGTGATTGTGTGACTTTATCAATGGCTGTTTTGTGTTGCTGTGCTCGCTGTTGCCACGATGTC
This sequence comes from Pseudoalteromonas phenolica, assembly GCF_005886345.1. Lineage (GTDB taxonomy): Bacteria > Pseudomonadota > Gammaproteobacteria > Enterobacterales > Alteromonadaceae > Pseudoalteromonas > Pseudoalteromonas phenolica_A. The sequence continues at coordinate 61,695 of NZ_PNEC01000042.1, read as the reverse complement.
TCACCGAGTTCAACAAGTTGCTGCGCGAATTGATATTGGCTTTGGTGATCTCTTTGTACTTCAGCCTGGTAGTAACTTTCTTCAAGTTTACTTTCTTTACTACAGGCGGCAAGTAGACAAACACTTAAAAATATAAGACTTTTTCTCATAACAATCACTGTTTTCCGTAACCTGAAAGTTACTATAGTGGAAACAGGTTTGGAATGTAACCATTATTATTTTGCATTTTATGTTTCATTGGTAATGCTTTTTTTACTATAAAGTTAACTTTTGGTAAATCGGTACAGTTTGATTTATTGTTACTAAAATCAGTCGCTTATGATAGTTGACTCAGTTGTTCACATTGTATACGGTGAATATCTGATAAAAATAATAATCAAGGATTGTAGCAAGTGATTGAAGTTAAGAACTTATATCGCGAATACGGCAATGGGGAAACGCGAGTCACCGCGTTAAACGATGTTTCTATCTCCATTGATGAGGGCGAATTTGTTGCCATTATGGGCTCTTCGGGCTCGGGAAAATCAACCCTCATGAACATCTTAGGCTGTCTTGATACACCGACACAGGGTGAATACTTTTTGTCGAGTCAGTCTATTCAAGATATGCGCGATGAAGACTTATCAAAAATAAGAAACGAGCGTATCGGTTTTATTTTCCAAACCTTTCACCTTTTAACCCGCTTGAGTGCACTTGAAAATGTCACCCTGCCACTGCGTTACAGCGAGACTTCACCAGAAGAAGCCAAGCAAAAAGGCTTAGCCATGCTTGCCAAAGTCGGACTTGATCATAGAGCAGGGCACAAACCGAATGAAATGTCGGGTGGTCAAAGACAAAGGGTGGCAATTGCTAGAGCCCTAGTGAATGAGCCAAAAGTCATTTTTGCCGATGAGCCTACAGGTAACTTAGATAGCAAAACCTCTCACGAAATTATGTCACTGCTATGTGACTTACACCATCAAGGGCACACCATTGTGATGGTGACCCACGAAGACGATATTGCCGAGTATGCAAAACGTATTATCCGAATGAAAGATGGTGTGAAAATAGAGGACAGCCGCCGATGAAAGCTAATTTAAAACGATGCACATTAAAACCATTGTGTTTGGCTATGTTGCTTTCAAGCTCAATGCTCAGCGCTAATAGCTATGCAGAGGATGTTCAAAGCATTTTCATCACAGGTGAAATCAAGGCCGGTGATAGCCAAACTTTCTTTTCGCCACAAAGTGATACTTGGCGTGTGCAAATTGAATGGATGTTGCCAGAAGGCGAAGTGGCGAAGCCCGGCGATGTGGTGGTGGTTTTCGAAGGCGGCTCAATCGCCAGCACCATAGAGCAAGATGAGGTCAGCCTTAATAACGCGCAAGATGAATTAAAGCGACAGAAAAATAAAGGCAAGCAAACTATTTTAGAAGCTGAGTTTGCTTTGACTCGGGCTGAGTTATTACTCGAAAAAGCGAAAATTGATGCCGCTGTGCCGAAAAGTCATGTCAGCGTGTTCGACTACGAAGAAAACCAGCTCAAACTTGAGCAAGCGGTGATCCAAAAACACAAAGCTAAAGCCAGTCTAGCTGAAGCAAAAACCACAGCGCAGGTGAATATTCGTAAACAAGAAATCGAAATCGCACGTTTACAAATTAACTTAAAAGAAAACCGAGAACGCTTAAATGACTTAACCCATAAGGCAACCAATCAAGGCCCGATCTTATATGCAAATCACCCTTGGTATGGGTCTAAATTATTTTCGGGGGCGACGGCACAACCAGGCTGGAAAATTGCAGAAATTCCAGCTATGACAGGGCTCTACCTTGAGGCTTGGGTACATGAAATTGATTATAAGCACCTTACGCTTGACCAAAGCGTTAATTTGACCCTAGACGCCTACCAAAAAACACCTATTACAGCCAAGTTAACTAATTTATCAACACAACCTGAAGAACGAAAAGAATGGGGGAAAGACGCCTATTATCGTGCTGTTTTCTCATTTGATGAAACACAAAAGCTAAAAATACTGCCGGGGATGACTGGGCGTGTGCGTTTACAAGGAGGCCAAAGTGAATAAGTTTAAATTAGGCATACTAGCCAGTATTGTCGCTTTATCATTAGCTGGCTGTGGTAGTGATGAATTTGACTATCACACTGTCGAGAAAACCAGTTTTCAACTTGCTGTACAGGCCAATGGTGAACTAGAGTCAGCAAAGCAGTCGCTGATTGCGCCTCCTTCCATTGCTCGCATGTGGCAATACAAGGTAAAGTTTCTAGCGCCTGAAAACAAGCAAGTTAAAAAAGGCGAGGTGGTTGCATCGTTTGACGACAAACCTGTTCGCGATCGCTTAATTGATAAAAACAGCGAATATGATCGTGCAGTCAAAGAACTAGAGAACCAAAAAGCACTCGAAATTAAAAACCAAGAAGAGCTTAAACTAGCCCTTGCCGAAGCGCAGATGAACTTTGATATTGCTGAGCGTAAAGCCGACATTAACGATGATTCGCTTTCAGACAACGATAAGCGCAAGGCGCAGATAGATTTCACCATTGCTAAAAATGACCTAGAGCTGGCACAAAAAAAATTAACATTTCAAAAAGAAACCAAAGAGCTCAATATTCGATTGGCTGAAGGCAAAGTAGGCCGCTTGAAGGCCGAAGTTGACGCACTAAAGCAAGACATCGAAAGGCTTAAAGTTAAAGCCCCTATGGATGGTATTGTGATGTATTACAGTAATTCGAGTGGTGAAAAGCCGACGGTGGGTGAAAGTGTGCAATTTGGCCAGCCAGTTATTGAAATGGCAGTAATAGAAGACATGCAAGTAAAAGCACAAATAGATGAAGCAGACTTTGGCCGTATTGCCCTTAATCAACATGTTAAAGTCACCATAGATGGCCCCGAGCCGCTCATTACTTCAGGTAAAATTACTACCATTGGCAGTGCTTTTCGTGAAAAATCACCACAAGACAAACGCCGCATAGTTGATACCCTGATCACCTTAGATGACATTGATGCTGCGATCATGCGTCCTGGCTTAACTGCTCGGGTAGAAATCGCCACAGATAAAATTGAAAATGTGTTAGTTGTGCCTATCTCGGCCTTACACAATGAGCAGTCAAGTGGAGAGCGAGCCAGCGCTTACGTGATAGAAAAAGGCGGCGATAAACTGTCTGTTCAAGTCAGTAATATCAGTAATGGCTTTGCTGTGATCACAGAGGGAGTAAAACAAGGAGATGAGGTACGTCTATGAAATATTTAGCGATAGTGATCAGTGCATTATTACTAACGGCTTGCTCAGAACTGGCAGAAGTTGATGTGCAATTAACCTATGTGGTTAAAACAGCACCATTTAAGAACTATGTTGAGGCAAAGGGCGAATTAATCGCAGCAACAGAAACTGTGATCAGTACGCCTGTTTCTTCGCGTGGTCCACAAACGCTCGCATGGTTAATGCCTGAATATTCGCAAGTGAAAAAGGGTGAAGTGGTAGCGAGATTCGACGGTCGTGTCATGAGTAAGCAAAAGCGCGAAAATGAATTTTCAAACAATAAAGTTTCACAAGACTTGTCTGGTAAAAATTCTGAGATTGACACAAGAAGAAAGCATCTAGGGTATGACATTGATATCGTTGAAGAAGAAAAGCAATTTGCTGAAACCTTCTCAATTGATGATGTACGCATCATCTCCAAACTCGATATCTTAGAGCAGGCACAAAAGGTTGATTACCTAAATGCAAAAACAGACTATTTTAATTGGCAATCAGAGCAATTTAATAGCAGTGCCCAAGGTGAATTAGATCTCTTAAACATGCAGAGTCAGCAGCACCAAAGCAAAATTGATATGCTCAATGGTAACTTGTCGTCATTAGAAGTTGTTGCTCCCCATGATGGCTTGTTAACGCACAGTGTGAACTGGCGCGGCGAAAAACCAAGAGCTGGGCAAACACTTTGGCCGGGCCAGAAAATTGCGGGTTTACCGGATATCTCAGTGATGCAAATTAAACTATTCGTGAAAGAGCGCGAAGCCATTAACTTGCAGCAAGGCCAAACACTGGAGTTTTCTTTGATCTCAGATCCGAGCAAAACTTTTACAGGTAAAGTGACCAAGCTTGCGCCCTTTCCTAAATCAATCAAACGCCAAGACCCACAAAAATACTATGAGCTCACCGCCAGTATTGATGAGCAAGGTGCACATTTGCGACCAGGTCTAAAAGTCACGGCAAATATCATTGCCAACCAAGCAGCCGAAAAACTGGTTGTGCCTAAGTTTAGTGTATTTGCCGATGAAGACGGTGCGTATGTGCAACTTAAAACGGCCTCGGGTTTTAGCAAGACCCCTGTGAGTTTGGGGCAAAGCAACTTAAGCCATGTTGAAATTACTCAAGGCCTCTCAGAGGGAGATGTGATTGCGTTAGTCGATAAGGAGGGCAAATTATGAATCTAGTGGGCTTATTTAAAGATGCTGTAGTACAGTTACAGCAACATAAACTACGCACCTTTTTGACACTGCTTGGCATGATCTTCGGGGTAGGTGCGGTAATCGCCATGCTAAATATTGGCGAGGGCGCTCAGCGTGAAGCGTTGAAAATGATCGACTCTATGGGCCTCAACAATGTCATTATTGAAGCCAAAGACTTCGAAGAAGAAGAGCTCAGAGAGCAGCGTAAACACTCAGATGGCCTGTCGCTCAATGATGGTAAAGTCGCCGTTGAAGCCTTGCCATTTATCACTGATTTTGCCGCAGAGAAAGTAGTCGAAACCTACCATGTATTCAGTGAATACGCTAAGTTCGAAGGCCAAGCTGTGGGGGTCAGTGAAAACTACTTCAAGCTGGCGCATTTCGATTTAAGTGCAGGGCGCTTGCTAAACGAGCAAGACGGACAACACTTTTCACAGGTAGCGCTGCTAGGCGCCAATACCGCTAAAACTTTGTTTCCACTTGGTGATGCGGTAGGTAAGTCAGTTAAAATCAACCATCTTTGGTTTGAAGTCGTGGGTATTTTAGAAGCGCCTTTTTTGAAAAAGAAAGAGTTTCAAGGGGTGAAGCTAGGCGACGAACAAAACCAGATTTTTATCCCGTTAAAAACAGCCATTCACCGCTTTAAAAGTGAGTTGCTCGACCCAGAAATATCGCGCATTAAGCTGGCAACTGAGCCGGGCTTTAGCCCAGTGATGGCCGCACAAGCCATTGATGCCTTGGTTAAGGGGCGTCATAACGACATTGATGATTACAAGCTGATTGTGCCTGCCGCGTTATTAGCACAGCAAAAGCAAACCCAGCAAATTTTCAATATTGTAATGTCGTGCGTGGCAGGTATTTCATTGCTGGTGGGCGGTATCGGTATCATGAATATCATGCTGGCAACAGTGTTAGAGCGCACCAAAGAAATTGGTTTACTTCGCGCCATTGGTGCCACGCAAAAAGACATTCAAGTTCAATTTATTACCGAGAGTTTTACTATCTCTATCTTAGGTGGCTTGCTTGGAGTGTTTTTCGGTATCGCTTTATCTGAGCTAATTGCATTCTATTCAGAATGGGCAGTATCTTGGTCGCTCAGCGCCATCGTTTTATCGTTCAGCATCTGTGCATTGGTGGGCTTAACATTTGGTGTTTACCCAGCTATAAAAGCGTCAAAGCTTGATCCGATAGAAGCACTGCAGAGTGATTGATTTTCGATGAAGTAAGCGAGTTCGCTAGGATGAGTTAGTGAGCTGAAAGCCACAAGCTTTAAGTTAAAAGCGATAAGCTGAAAGTAAAAGCGCAGAACTTGATGAGGTCTGCGCTTTTTTGTTGAATGCTAGAATCTCGGTAACACCGACTTTATGTCGGGTTTTACTCTTAGTGGCTGGCCCTTGTTTTGCTAATCCCTCTTATATAGCGACTCGATTGTACTTGATTCTATTGTATGTGCATTAATCATATAGCCAGCCAATGCTCCAGAGGCATCTTCAGGCAACTCAAGCTTTTCAACAGAAAGCGCATGGACTGTAAAACGATAATGATGTATTCCATGTCCCTTAGGTGGACAAGCCCCCCCGAAACCTCTAGTGCCATAGTCGTTTTGTATTTGCATACTACCTTTTGGTAAGGTCGGTTTTTTTGTATTTCCAGCATCGGTCGCAAGTTCTCTCACCGACATTGGAATATTTACTATTTGCCAGTGCCACCACCCACTTCCAGTTGGTGCATCTGCGTCATAAGCTGTAATCGCGAAGCTTTTTGTCCCTTTCGGTATGCCAGACCACTTTAGATGCGGTGACTTATCTCCTCCTGAACAACCAAAACCATTAAATTCATGATCTTTCGACATAAACTTAGCTTCACTAATGTCTTGGCTTGTTAATGTAAGAGATCCGGCAAACACTGATGAAGAAAGAGCGAGTGATAAAACAGATAAAAATTTAAGTGAACGATGCATAGCTATTTTCTCAAGTAATTAATGTAGAGATATTGTATCTGCTCGCTCTTGCCTTTTTAGTCCATAAACCGCCAATATTTCGCCTTAACCGGTCATTTTTGTTTTTTTAAGTTCCGAAGGTGTTAAACCAAATCTAGCTTTAAAACGTTCCGAAAATCTTGATTGAGATTGATATCCACACATTTCAGCAATCAATCCTATCGAATACTTCGAAGTTTGTAGCAAATGTAACCCCTGACCTAATCTAGCCCGATCTTTAACTTCTTGAATAGATGTACCTTCAGACTTGAGCCTTCGACGCAATGTAGATTCACTCATTGCCAGATGATTACAAATATCATTTACGGTCATATCTTCGAAGTTATTTCCACAAAATATTTCATGAAGTTTATATCCAATTTTATGACTACCTAGCATTGATAAAATATCTTTATGCCCAATATGGCACAGTAATTCTAAAATTTCCCTTTTTCGTGAAGACCATAATTCTTTAGGAGCCCACAATGTGCTTTCAACAAATTGCTGTAAGCATTTCTCAAGCATCAATGTCGTTTTACCAATTGAGTAATATTTCCCGTTAAAAGTCGAATTATTAAGACCACTAAAATCCTGGGGGGAAAACTCTATTAACAATGCAAAATACGACTTTTCTTTAGGAATGTTTCTCATGTCTATTGCAGGGCTATCAGACAGAAAAATGAAGTCGCCAGCATGACAAACTATATCGTTGTTTTTTCCAAGGTATTTCTTTCCTTCGAGAACCACAATTAGTAAGGGTTTTACAATAGGAACATTTAGCAGCTTTTGCTCTTTTATTGAGCTATATATAGAAAAAGGAAGCTCTTTATTACCAGAGATAATATTCTCAACTGTGTTTATCAATTTTTCCATAGCTATCTAAGGTGTATCAAGCCTAACAGCTTATTAGTGCGCATTTCGATTTATGAAAATTATCCACAACCTAATATTTGCACGCTAATAAATTATTCATTTTCAGTAGACTATCAGTAGTTTTTTGCCCTATCAATGTAAAATTGGATTTAGATTAACGAGCCATTAAAAGACTTTTATGTAATTTTAATTTGCAATTTTTAGCATTAAATATTAACAAGTTGCTTTTTATATCTAAATAATCGAACCTTGTTCATGAACAAAAGTGGCACTTTTTCATGGAAATGTGTGCATTAAAATTATTCCAAAAAATTAGCCAAGACTCAGATTTTGGAGAGTGATGAGGTGATGTCAACGTCCGGTCCTCGCTCTTAGCCGACCTTGGTTAGTATGAATCTTTATTGTTTAGGGTGATACTTTATTGTTGTGGATGAGAATTTATTGTTCATCCACAGGGGCTGTAAGAAAGCAATAAAGTATCAAACCAAAGTTTCCCGAAAGCGCTGAATTCTTGTTGGTGATTCTGTTACTCCAAAAATAAAGTTTCATACTGAACATCTGGATATCCATACATCCAAATAAATCTTGAGTAATAAAATATCATACTGACTGGCTCAAATTTGCCACTTTCGGACTTTGGCAACGCCTTGCTAATGACCGTATAAATACTTGGCTAAATTTAGCGAGGAAGGAGCATAAGCCAAGCGTTTTGTGTCCTTTTGAGAGACTTGTTAGTTGCCAAATACTCGCGAGAGCCAACTTTTCATAATTACCACTAATTTTTCTGGTGTAACCTTATGAATCATGTGCTGACTACCCTGTATGGCGGCGACATCTGCATTGGGTTTATTCTTAATGAAATCCGCTATTCCTAGATAAGTTAACTTATTGACCTCTTCTCTGCATTGCTGATTAGGAGTCTGTACGCCTAAAAAAAAGTTATCGGTTTGCTCTGGTATATGATTAATCGCTAAAGCAGGAGCCAAAATACCAGAGTAATTGCGACCTTCTTTTTGCTCCTCAACTGCGATTTGACCTAGAGCATTGAGATCTGCAAACGGCATAAAACTGCCGTCAGCATTTTTGATTCGTTGTGTACGATAAAAGTGTTCACTATGTTCAAACATTTCTATGCTTGCAGAAGCAATGTCAGGACAAACGGCTAAGTGACTGTCCATATATTTTAGCGCTTGGAGCGCGTCGATATAGATTAACCCTTTCACTCGCTCAGGAAAATGTTTACCAAGGTAAGTAAGCTCACCGCCAGCTACGGAGTGTCCAACGAAGATAGCACTATTAATATTCATACTATCCAATACATTTATTATGTCTTTTGACAAACGTTGAAATGAAAAATTCTTTTCTCTGGTATCTGAATTCCCATGACCCGCTCTAGTTATTCCTAAAACTCTATATGAATCGGTAAATTCATGTGCAATATGCTCAAAAGTATGAGCGTTTAGTGAAAGCCCTGCTAAAAACACCAAAGCTTTATTTTCTCCCCCCCAATCGATGACTTCTAAGTTTATCTTATCATCCATTTCCACGTAGTGTATTTGATGTGTACTTCTACCTTGTAAGTCCTTTGAATATGCCATGTTCAGCATTAGCTAAAATACAAAAGAGATTAGTAAAAAGTTTTTAAACATTAAATTTCCGTTTTTAGGTTGGAGGTAACTAACGACCTGATAACAGCTTGTTAAATGCAAACTTACCTTAATAGCCCTAAAACTTCTTCGTTGTTAAAGCTAACACTTAATTGATTACAGCTTTTCGATTTTATTTGAACATCAACAAATGAATCTTCAGCTGCACTATACATTTTTGCATCCCAAGAATTCGAAGATGAATCTAACACAATACTTTTTAAAACAACTAATCCAATTGCTTTAGCATTGTTATCATGAGAAAGAACAGAAATCTCGCCTTTACTCAAATTGACAAAAAGTTTTGCAGGTTTAGATGAGTGGTTCCAAATACCCGAAATATCACATTTCCCCTTAGCCTCAGTGGTAAAAATTGTAACCACTAGAAGAAAACTTAAAACTATCAGCTTGAACATGAACATCCTTTGCATATAACAATTTAAAGTGCGCAAATCGTGCATACTTCTACCGCGCAACTGCTTACTTTTCTGATGCTACGTTTTTATCAAATTAGCTAACCATTTGCTAGCTAAGAAAATATTTAATGTCCGTTTTTCGCTCATTTGCGACGCTCGACTTAACACGTTTTGGGGCAGAAAAGAGTTACTTATTAAGCTCCTCTTTTGGCACATAAAAAATACTGGGACTATTGAGTAGGACTAAAATTGCGCTACGTTTCAAGTTAAGGTTGTTTTGCCGTCAGTTGCGGCGCTTCACTCATGCCGCGAGCTGACTTTCAAATTTCTAAACCTTAAACTCTCGCACCAAATCACTTAACTCCTGCGACATTACGCTGAGCTGCTGGCTGGCTGCGTGTGTGTGCTCCGCACCTTCCTCAGTTTGTTGCGAAACGGCTGATATACCGAGCATCTTATCTGAAATAATTGAGATGTTTTGGGTCTTCATATGTGTTGCTGTAGCAATGTCGCTGTTGGCTTGCTCGATTACTTTAACAGCAGCATCAATTTTTTTAAGCGTCTCATCACATTTCTGACTTATTACTAAACCTTCTTGCGCAGATTGTCGACATAGATCCATTTCTGTAACAGTGGCACTTACGCCTGAGTGCAATTGATTTATGATAGTTTGAATATCTTCGGTAGATTGCTGAGTGCGCATAGCCAATGTTCTAACTTCGTCAGCTACGACTGCGAAACCTCGTCCTTGCTCTCCAGCTCTAGCTGCTTCAATAGCGGCATTCAGAGCAAGCAGATTAGTTTGCTCTGCTACTTTTTGAATCACATCTAGTACTTCAGTAATCTTATTTGAACTGTATTGTAAGTCTTTGACCGTTTCAGCTGCGTTGTTAACTCTGAAGGAGACATTCTCAATGGTGATAGCGTTGTCATTGATGTGCTGTAAACCATGCTCGGTTAGTTGAGCTGCATGTTCTACATTTTCAAGTGCATGTTGCGTTTTATTAAAGACTTCTTGTGCGGACTCTTCTAAGTCTGCTACTTTTTCTTGTACTGAAGTGGTTTGAGTATGCTGCTCTATTATCCCTGTTTTAATTTGTTGAGTTACAACTGATAGTTCTTCCGCTTGTGAAGCAAGTGATAAGGTATTCTCATTAATGTTGTCTAGAACATGTCTAAACTGAGCATTACTCTCATTAAAAGCTCTACCCATTTCAGATAATTCATCATTACCTTGATGCTTTAGCTGAATCGTTAGGTCTTTTTCATTCGCAACTTGTGACATGGTACGAGTTAATTTGTTAAGGGGCCTTGTAATATTTCGAGCTACGTATTGAGAGACAATGAGTAATAACGTGATATATATTGCCATTTCAATAAGAATAGTTCGCAGGGTTTGGTAGTAATTCTCCTGAATATCAGCAAGGTAAATACCTGTGCCTACCACCCAGTTCCAGTGTGGTTGTTTCTTAACATATGAAACCTTTTCTTCTTGCTCGGTTGAACCAGGTTTTGGCCATAGATAGTTTACAAAACCTTCTCCATATTGCTCAGCGGTATCAACAAATTGCATGAAAGCATGTCGAATAAATGGTTTTGTATGCTGGGTCATAGAGTTGTCATTTAATGCAGGTTTAATAGGGTGGGCAACCATATCCCCTTTGATGTTGAAAACGAAAAAATAACCAGACTCACCAAATCGAGTGTTATTGATCAAATTCTTTGCTTGTGCCTGCTTTTGCTCAGTGGTCAGCGCTGCTGATTTCGCAATGGCATTGAGTTGAGAGCTTACAGATTCCACAAGGCTAATCGCCTTTGTTTGTCTTTCAGCTGTCATTGTGTCTTTTAATTTGTTTGCAGCGGAAAATTGGACTCCGACTATAATTGCGATAGAGATTGCAATAGAGATTCGCAGCTTATTGGCAACTTTAATTTTGCCAAGTAGGCGGTTGATGTTCAAAACAATGACCTCACATTTTGTATGTATATTGTTAATGAAATAACTGAAGCTGCGGAGTTTACCCTAAAAGGGTGCAATAATGAGATTTATTTTTATTAATGAGTTATTACATTTTCGATCTTTATATGCAAAAATCTGATAAATCATCAGTTTTTACTATTCAGTTAATGTAAATAAAAGTAAATATTGATTAGATTGATGTTTGGTGTTAATAAAAAAGTGTTAAGGCTTGAGCGGGCTATTTTAACCTTACCCAATTCATATATTGTTCGTCGGCGAGAGATAAAAGTGCATGGTCTTCTGGGGTGTCGCCATAGGTGTAAATACGTTTAAATTCCTTTAAGTTAAACATTGATTTTACCCTATCAGCCTTAGTGTGATTGCTAACGTCTCCGTTTATATACAGCCCTGTAAATTTATCATTCTGAGTCGCAAGTTCACTACAAATTAGTCCAATGCCAAGCGAATGACACCAAGGCTCTAAGTACAGGTTTATAGAGGCTGACACCACAACAACGGTATCACCTTCTTGTAAGTGCCATTGCAAACGCTCAATGGCTTGTGTGCGAAGATGTTTGGGGATCACCGTAAGCGCGTATTCTTCTCCAAGAGGGCGCAAGAAACTAATGGGTTTGTTTTTATAAGCGACAAAGCTTGCTAACTTTCGCAAAGTTGGAGCAGGGAAAAGGCCTAACTTGTAAAAGCCATATAAGGGGAGTAGTGTCAGTTTTATAAGCCAAGCGCGCTTTTTTGTCGCTGAAAACTTTAAGAATTTAGTGAACATATCGGCATCGGTTAAGGTGCCATCAAAATCAAAAAGGGCTAAGTTTTTATTACTCAACTTGTCAGTCATAAGGGCTTAACCCTTTAAATGAGCCAGCAAGTGCGGCTCTAGTTGCTTTATTAGGTTGGTGACCTTGGTTGATTGAATATCTAGAAATAACCAGCCATCAGTACCCATGATCTTTAGCTGCGATATTGTCAAATCGTTTTGTTCAGAAACTCCTCCTGACACTCTAAAAATACCTAATGGTGTATGTATGCGGCTAATTTCAAATGTTTTATTCATCTAAGATTATTAATTGAAAGAGATGACAAGAGAGAACAGGCTCAACCAAATTAACTGCGTGCCATAAGAAATACGCTGATATAGCCCGACTTTTTGTTTCTGAACATAGGCCTTTTTCATCAATATAAGGGTATAAATAGTACCGATAAGGCTCATGATTGAAAAAGCTTTAAACGCGAAACTGTTAATGGCAGATAGCGGCGCGATTAGCATGAATATGGGGGCTAGCAACAGTGAAAGCAACATAAATAAGCCCGCCCACGAATGGATGTTACAGTCACGACTCGGCGCTTTGGTATAAGGATCTGCATCCATAGGGAAAAAGCCAGCAACCCAAGTGCCTAGGCCGTGCACGACAATACATATTCCAGTAAGCTGAAGCCATATATTAGGTTCTAAGTTAAATACATACACACCAAAGAGGCAAAACAGCACACCGAGCGGGTAGTTATTGATAAGCGGAGAAAATCTTTGTGTTGGGCTACCAACGGCACCTAATTCGCTACAAAACTGCTCGCTATGATTGTAGTTTGGGTAAAGCTTTGCAGCCAAATAAACACCTAGTACCAGCCAAATTGATGCGATTAAACCCATTAAAGACATGGTTTGTTCAAGCATATGATAACTCTCCTTACTATTGAATCTTTTGCTTTGTTTGAGACTGAATAAAACCTCAAATTATAATATAACTTTAAGTTCCGAAACGCCTTGACCAATTACCATTGTGCTCAGCTAAGCAGCTTTCTTCAGAGTCGTAACTGACTACTTTAGCCACCGACTTAATTTTTATTCTCATCGTATTTAACTCTTTACTAATAAGATCAAGTAAGTATGCATTCTGTGACGAGTTTAAATAATCATTCATTTGCTCTTTTGTATCAAACACACAAATGATCTTGAGGCTATTTGGGAAATCAGAATAGTTAGCTTGGTGAGTAAGCCATTGGAAACCTTCGATATCTTTGAGGGCTGCATCACATACTTGAGTAAGCGACTCTCTAAGTTGATTATCAATCTTTTTGTCGGACTTACGCATAGTAAAATACCTGAACTGATCTATTAAATTGTTAGTCTTAGGCGGGCAGTATACAGTGAGAAAAGCCATTTGAAATCGAAATTTATAGTCGAGGCTTAACTTAGGTTTTACCTCATGACAGAAACTCGTTATGTGACTGTGAAAAATGGCAAAGCCAGAGTATGCTCGATGTAATTGCATTGCTCGGGCTATTAGATTTTTAAACGCGTTTGCACCATTTGTATCTCAACATATAAGTTTCTTTACGAGACACTTCATGATTTTCACCTATAAACGGATTTTTAAGTCATATAATTTGCGAATTAATTTGAGAGTTTTTTTGAAGTGCTGCCGACAAGATTACAATGGGTAATATACACACCAATGTGTTTATCTTTATAGTGATGGTTAAATTTGTTGATGTAGTTGATTTGTGTATTAAATCCATGGGTAGTTAACGTATTGGCTAAATCTTCAATTAATGTGAAGTCTCGAACTAGATTAGGGATCAGAATCGAATTATGAAGCATGCCATTTGGCAGTTCAGCGTCTGACTTTATGACACTTATCTGTTTAATCTCTGCTAGGGCTGAGTAAATGTTTGAGAGTTCACCTGGCGAACACTGAGGTGCAATGACATGCACTTTGCTTGTAGCTTCACAGCCTAACAAATGAGAAGTTGTTAGGCCTAAAGCTAGTATAAGAAAAGATTTTAGTCTTGAAAGAGTTAAAGCTAGTATAAGAAAAGATTTTAGTCTTGAAAGAGTCATAGCTTTGATTTTTACAAAATTAAAATTACAGTTTGCTGTTTTTGATTTCAGTTTCAACGATGATGACTTCAGTGTCGCCGATGTTTTTAACATTGTGTGTGCCGCCAGGCATATACAGAGTTTGGCCATCTTTTACAGTAATAATACGGTCAGGCTTACGGGTATCTTCAGGCGTGATGGCAAGTACGCCACCTTTGACAAAATACACAACGCGGTTTGCATAAACATGAGTATGTACGCCTGATTCACTTCCTGCAGGGTAAGTGGCTCTGATCACTTCAACGTCTGTGTTGTTGAGTAATATTTCTTTTCTCGCTTTGGTGGTCGCAAAGCACGATGTGCTAATTATTAATAGCGCGGCTAGAAGTGTGTATTTCATCATGCTGATATCATTGTTGTTTTGAGGCGTTAAATACTATGACGCATTTTTAATACCTTGCAAAGCAAGATATTAAATTACGCCTTCAATATTGTTATACATCAGATTATTAACCTATGAACTATCTTAAACTTGTTTCATGGTCTATAAGCAACTAAATGAACTTCTGAACAAAGTTGAGATGATTCGATGTTCACTATAAAGCTGCACGATATAAAATCGAACTCACATTTAGTGAGCTAGTTTGTTTTCAATTTTGACTTAAGCATTTTGAAAATATTAACGGCAGTAAATTAGCTTTATGTCCTTTAAGAAGTCTTAAGCTTTAACTTTGGAATTACTTGCTCATAAGCAGAAATAATATGTGCCACATCGTTACGTTTGCCTTTAGCAATGCGTTGGTAGTGGTTGAGTGTTTGTTTTAAATATCGTTCGGCTGCGTCGAGTTGTACATCATTGTCAGCTTGCCAAATCTGCTCACCGACCGCTGAGACGGGCTGTTGATTTTGCTTAGATGTAAGCAACATGACTTCATAATAACGTTTGTTATCTTCAACTAAAGCCTCTTGCACTAGACCTAATTTCAGGTCATTAAGCTTGGCTCTTAGCGTGAATAAATGATGCACGGGGCAAACTAAGTAATCAATGTCTAAGTTTGGATGTTGCGAACTAATGCTTGATATAAATTGCGCGGTTAAATCGCCACCCACGCCAGCAATAATGACTAAATGTCTGCCTTCATGATTTTTCAAAGGCAGATGAGACACATCTAAACAGTGAACTTGCCAGTTATGCTCAATATAAAACGCTTGCAGCTTACTTTCGAGGCTTAACATCAGCTCAGGTACAATATCGACAAAATGTACGGTTTCATCGTTTTGCTTATCTAAAAGTGCAGCGCCTAAATAACCATGATCACAGCAGCAGTCCCAAATATGATCATATTGAGGAGGCACCATAGACTCGATTAATTTTAAGCGTTTGCTGAGTTTCAAAATTTAGCCCTGACCTTAAGGTATAAGTATAAAAAACGCATTATTGTAAGGCGTTTAAAAATTTTGGCGAGCATCTCAATGATTTAATGTTAAGGTGCTCTAATAAAGTGATAATAAGGAAGTATTATGCAAGCGAGCTGTCATTGTGGTGATGTCAACATAGAGCTGTTACAACCCATTGATTTAGTTACGAGTTGTAATTGCTCAATTTGTTATAGGTATGGAGCAATTTGGGCCTATTTCTTACCTCAAAACGTCAAAATTAGTTCGGTAAAAAGCGAGACAAAAACCTACAGCCATGGTGATAAGTTAATCGACTTTCATCATTGTGTCGGTTGTGGGTGTATAACCCATTACACCCCGACTGAGTTAGGCAATGCTGACCGAATGGCTGTAAATCTAAGAATGTTTAAACGAGATATATTAGAGCAAGTCAATATTCGCTATTTTGATGGTGCAGACTCATGGGCTTTTTATGAACCAAATTCGAACCAAAAGGCACTCACTTCTTCAGTTTAGGAGTAAAGATATGTAAATTCAGAGGGTTAACAACGAAGACTTAGCCGCTATTACAAATTTAGTCGAAGCAGTCTCAAAAGTGGCTGTGCTACCGCATTTTAATGAGCAAGGTAAGCAAGAATATATTGCACGGGTGCTAACGGATATCAAAGCGACCTTCGACCACGATAACTTTGTTACTGTAAAAGCGGTATCAAACGACACCTTATTAGGCTTTGCCGCAATGAAAGCCGGAAATTACCTCACACATTTATTTGTTTCGCATCAGGTGCTAGGGCGAGGTATTGGTCAAACGTTACTGCAACACTTATTTAATTCAACTGATGCGCAAGAGATAAAGCTTCGTTCAGCAGTTAATGCCGTCGACTTTTATTTAAAACATGGTTTTGAAATAACTGAGCAAGAAGGTGAGTTTAATGGCATACGATTTGTGCCAATGTCGTTGGTAAGGCTCTAATTTATGAATGAATAAGTTTTGATAAATAAAACTCTAAGAAATCAAAACTCAATCAGGTATATTAATTTTGGTTTTGCTATGAACGATAAATAAGGCTCTGAAAAATAAATGTTCACAATGAAAAAAATAATTTTGCTACTTTTTATAGTCGCTTTAACTGGCTGTAAGACTAATAAAGGCACAAGCGTTGATTACTTTCCAATTTTGGAGTCAATGCTTAACTGCTCAAATGAAATAAAAGATATTACTTTCACTCCTACTAATTTATATGTATTTCAAGAGTCTACAGTTGGTGCTGATAGAAAGTGTCTTGACCTCAAAACTGGTAAAACTTTCTATAGCGCATTTAGTACAGATAAATCATTTAAGACAGTAACTGTCCGTGCTTTTTATAGCTTAAATGGTCCTACAGCAAGAGTGTTCTATCCAGCTGTTGCAACAGTAGAACTAAAATCTGAGAAATTAAAACCAGCGATTGTTGATGAAATTATCGACGAGTCAAATAGTAAAAACGGTTACTACCTTAAGATCACTTACATTTTTAATAAGCCTGTGAAGAACATTGTTGTTTACTCTGACAGAAGCGAGTTTGACAGTGACTATAATTACCAAGAAACACAATACTCCACAGCTATGGTGGGTTATGGCGCTTTCTCTTTCCGAATGGTAAATAATTATCCAATTAAACAAAACGCGGGTGGCCCAATTAGTATCTTTTTAGAAGATTATTACCGTAACTAAGTCATTTATCATTTAGCAGCAAGGATTAAAAAGGTATGTCAGCCATTACTGATTTGAATACACTTTTGCAAAATATGTCACCCGAATTACAAGTTGGTGAATTTGTATTTTGTACGGTAAAAAATCCGCTTTCAGAGGTTGCTTCGCTGCAACCAATTGCAACCTTTATGGAGCAAGAAGGGCTCACTGTAATTGTTGAAAAGCAACAAGCACAACGAGCAAACCTAGGATTCGATGGTGTGTTTAAACTCATCACCTTAACTGTGCATTCAAGCTTAGTGCTGTGGGGTTAACCGCTGCGGTTGCCACTAAACTGGCAGAACACGGTATTAGCGCGAATGTAGTTGCAGCTTTCTATCACGACCATATTTTTGTACAAACCGAAAAGGCAGAGCATGCTATGACTGCACTAAAAGAATTTGCCAGCAAGTAAGGCTTTGCCATGAAACCTGAAGAATTAGGCAAAGCCTATGATCAAATAACCGAGCGATGGGCCGCAGATACTTTCAACATGTCTAACGGCATTGCACAACATGAAAAAGCCATGACTTTCTCTCAAAACAGGGGAAAAGCGCTCGATATTGGCTGTGGGCGAACAGGGCGTTTCATAGAGTTGTTGTCTCAGGCTGGCTACGATGTTTCAGGGCTTGATGTCTCAGAAAAAATGCTCTCGCTTGCAAAAGAGCGACACCCGCAAATCGCTTTTGTGCACGCTGACATCTGCAGTTACGACTTACCCCATAAATATGACTTTATTACTGCGTGGGATAGTATTTGGCATATCCCTTTAAGTGAACAGCGTAATGTTATCGCTAAAATCGTCGACAGTTTAAATGCGGGTGGCGTGTTTATTTTTTCATTCGGTGGCACAGAGTCCGAAGGTGCGCATACTAACTGTGCTATGGGCCCTGAAGTTTATTACTCTTCTTTAGGCACAAATGGTTTTGTATCGTTATTAATGGAACTGGGTTGTACCATTAAGCATCTGGAGTTTGATCAATATCCTGAGTTACACACTTATATCATTGCCCAGAAATAAAGTGCCCAAAAGCAAATGGACTAGATTGAGCAGCCAAAAGTTGTATAACCTGAGCTCAGGATAATAAATCTATCTCCAGCGGCTATTTTCAACATTAACTACGTTGAATTTACTTGCAATAGACCAGCTATTGACGCGTTAATTCGCCTTGCCTACATGGATGTAGGTACCTTGGCGAAAGCAGGACGCGTGAGCGGTGTTATCCCTAAAAGTTTCCGGCTGCAGAGTTAAAAAACACTTATTAATTCATTATCAATACTTTGGTAAAGCTCTTCACCAAAGCTCAGATTATATGGACAAATAGGGTTGCTGCTTTAGATATTTTCTGAAAAAGTGAGTATATAAAAATATATCAACAGGAGTGCTCACCATGAAAACAATAGGCCTATTAGGTGGAATGAGTTGGGAGTCTACAGCAAGTTATTACAAGGCTTTGAATGAAGGGATTAAAGCTAAACTCGGCGGTTTAAATTCGGCAAAAATCAGCTTGTATAGTGTTAATTTCGACGAAATCGAACAGTTACAACACCAAGGTAAATGGGCAGATACCGCAGTGATACTGGCCGATGCCGCAAAATCAGTAGAGCGTGCTGGTGCTGACTTTTTGATGATTTGTACGAATACCATGCATAAAGTAGTGCCCGAAATAGAAGCACAGATTAACATTCCTATTCTTCATATTGCCGATGCAACAGCACAGTGTCTAGTTCAAGATGGTGTTTCAAAAGTGGGTTTGCTAGGCACTCAGTTCACCATGGAGCAAGACTTCTACAAAGGCCGTCTGAGCGATAAATTTGGCATTGAAGTGATCGTGCCTGACAAGTGTGATAGAGAAAATATTCATCATGTTATCTATGATGAGTTATGTCGCGGGATCATCAAAGCAGATTCCAAAGAGCAATACCTAAAGATTATCACCCACCTTCATGAACAAGGTGCGCAAGCAGTGATCCTAGGGTGTACTGAAATTGCATTGCTCGTAAACCAAAATAGCACTTGCATTCCTTTATATGACACCACTGATATTCATGCCCAAAAAGGCGTAGAGCTTGCCTTGCAAGGGTTATAAACTTCGCAAGTTTGTGTATATATTCACAGAAATTGGCGTATAACCTCAGGCTCAACTAGCATAAATTTAGCTCAAATTTATTCTAGGGAGTATTATGAAGCATTTATTTGTATTATTAATCAGTGTACTTTGCATTGTTTC
The DNA here is from genome assembly GCF_005886345.1 of Pseudoalteromonas phenolica. Taxonomy (GTDB): domain Bacteria; phylum Pseudomonadota; class Gammaproteobacteria; order Enterobacterales; family Alteromonadaceae; genus Pseudoalteromonas; species Pseudoalteromonas phenolica_A. Next base: position 42,184 of record NZ_PNEC01000042.1, on the reverse strand, counting down.
ATGTACGCATAAGTCTAAACTTTCTATTGCCGATACCATTTACATCAATGGCACCATTATCACTGCAAACGATAGGCAGCCAAGTGCTGAGGCTGTGGCAACTCAAAATGGCTTAATATTAGCAGTAGGTGACAATGAAAAAGTTTTGGAGCTTAAAGGTCAGAACACAAAAGTAATTGACTTAACAGGGCAGACTTTAACGCCAGGTTTTATTGATGCCCATAGTCATTTTGCTGGTGTAGGTACACAATCAATTGTTGCTAATCTTCTGCCTGCACCAGATGGTCCCGTAAATAATATTGCCGAACTACAAAATGCTCTGATCCGATTTCGAGACACCTCGTCTATAGTGAAAGACTATCAAGTGGTACTTGGTTTTAATTATGATGACTCTCAATTGGCAGAAAAGCGTCACCCAACCCGTCATGATCTAGATGCGGTAAGCACTGAGTTGCCTGTAGTGATAATGCATCAGTCAGGGCATATCGGTGTGTATAACAGTAAAGCCCTCGAATTAATGGGAATATCATCCGAAACGGCGGATCCGCCAGGTGGCGTTATAGAGAGAGAAGCCGATGGCAAAACGCCTAATGGCGTGCTGCAAGAAAATGCACATTTTATGGTCTTTTTTAAAATGATCCCCCAGTTTACAGCCGAAGATTTAATCCGTTTGTATAAAGCAGGTGAGCGCAGTTATGCTTCTAATGGTTTTACAACAGTACAAGATGGTAAGTCAGACTTATCAACATTGAAATTATTGCCGGAGATTGCTGCTAAAGAAGGCTTTGATATTGATATTATTTCCTATGCTGACCTCAAAGTGCTAAAAGATGCGCCTATTTTGAATAGTGATTTAATGTCTAAAACTTATCAAAACCGCTTTCGGATCGGTGGGGTAAAATTAACATTCGATGGTTCTCCTCAAGGTAAAACAGCTTGGTTCACTCAACCTTATTTAATTCCTCCTGCTGGGCAAAATCATGACTATTCCGGTTACCCTGCATTTAATGATGAAGCTGCATTAGCTTTATTACAATTGGCTTATAAAAAGAAGTGGCAGCTACTTGTTCATACCAATGGCGACGCCGCGATAGATCAGTTAATCAACCTTGTTGGTCAAATAAATCAAAAGACGCCGTTGAGCGATCATCGTACTGTCATGATCCATGGTCAATTTACACGTTACGATCAAGTTGCAAAGTTACAAGCTTTGGGAATTTTTCCAGCTTTGTACCCTATGCACACATTTTATTGGGGTGACTGGCATAGAGACTCAGTAGCAGGTCCTGAGCGGGCAAAGAATATTTCACCGACAGGTTGGTTTAAAGCCGCAAATATGCCTTTTACTATTCACTCTGATGCTCCTGTAACTTTTCCGAATTCGATGCGCTTAATCGACAGTGCCGTGAACCGTGTAACTCGCACAGGTAAGGTACTGGGTGAAAACCATAAACTTTCCCCTGTCGAGGCCATCAAAGCAATGACGATTTGGGCCGCTTATCAGCACTTTGAAGAAGATATAAAAGGGTCTATAGAGCCTGGTAAGCAAGCGGACTTTGTGGTTTTAGATAATGATCCGACGCGTATTTCGCCTCTAAAAATAAAAGACATCAAAGTGCTAATGACCATAAACGATGACAAAGTAATCTTTAAACGTACCCAGTAACGTTTTTTTCTTCCTTAAAATCCCGCAGTTCGACACAGTAAGCTTTCACTGCGGGGTTAGGTTTTCTCTCTATAATAATCAATCGCTTATTCTCAGCTATGTAAAAAGTTGCCATGAAAGCCCAGTGGTAAAAACTGGGGAAGCCAAGCGCGACAGATAGGCCCGTCACTGACATGACTGGCTTTGAAAATATTAATGCAGGTACGCTGAGAAGGTATATGCAGTGCCGTGCCGACAAGGTAACCTTTGCCCTCATGTTGTGATTTATCGACGATAATATGTTCTTCTACTAAAAAGTCTTTTCCGTACACAAAAGTATCTTGTTTGCCTGTTTCAGTATTAATGGTCCTGACGCTATCACTCCAGACATCACTTTCAACAGATGACAGCGTGACTAACATTTTGTTTTTTAACCCGGTTAGATGGTCATAGATACGTGGAAATTCACTGATCCCTGAGACCGTCTGTTGATCAGTTTTACCATTGGCATACAGGGTAAAGAAAGTCGTTTCAGCATGTCCCGCTTCTGATATTAGCCCTTTCATGATGTCGCTTAAGTAATGCAGGTTATCAACATTTGGGTAGAGGCTGGCATCAAAGCGAATATTACCCTGCGGATCTTCCCATGCATTGCCAAAATGAAATGCAAACCCTGCATTGAGGGCATATTCACGCTTAAGGGTTAAAGTATTTTTATCAACAACCAATACGCGCATTGGTAAATTTTTGTCAAACTCAACAGCATTAAAAAGGCGATGGTTTCTTCTGTCTCGTTTCAGTGAAGGCAAGATAATCAGTAGGTGTTTATCGGTTACCAAAAAGTCGTGCAGCATTCCGCCATGATAATTAGTTTTGAGAATGTTTACCTTTTGAGTAATGCCTTTATTATTTATATGATAAAGCACAATATCGCCTGTGGCTGTACTTCCGAAGTTCCATATCGTGCCATCAGGGTCAACTTTTGGATGGGCCGAAAAAGCTAACCCTTTTAAGGCGTTACCATATTTGCTGTGGGCTCCTAAATTAACTAAGCCCTTGGTCTCTAAAGTTTCTGCATCTAATGATGTGGCTGAGCCGCCTTCCCACAATGCCCATAACTCGCCATTGACTGGCAGAACATTTGTGTTTGCTGCATTTATCGTGTCAGGGCTAGTAACCGGTAAAGTATTTTCGAGTTTGCTATCAGGTGCAGAAAATAGAAACTTTCCAGCTTTCTGCTCTTGATCAAACTTATTGGTATTCACAAATTTAGCTTGGTGAGCTATGCCTTGAGATGAGAATGAAAATTGCTGGATCATGCCGTCACCTTCAAATAGATGTAAGTAGCGCTGATCTTGCCTTTGATGAATAGCGGGGCCATTGCGATAAAATGTTCCGCTAAAGTCAGATGGCAACTTTCCCTCTATTGGTAAATTTTGCGGAGCTATATTGTCTTCAAGGCCAATAAAACCGAGCAAGTTAGGCTCGCTTTTTAAAGCCTGATTAAACAGCTTGGCATTGAGTTTTAGTGGGTCGCTCTGTTCAATATTAAGTTTTGCCAAAGCAGGCAGCGGAGTAACCGCTGCTGCTGCCGTAATACCTAAGATGTTCTTAATTGCTTGCCTACGTTCCATTTTCACTTCCTTAGTAGTTGATGGTTGAAAAATTATTAACAGGTTTTTCAGCTACTTGAAATGACATTTGCTGATAGTTTGGTGGTCCAAAATTAACTTTGGCGTTGTTTGAAAAGCCATAGCCTTCTGTTGGTAATCCAAATAAATTGGTGTCTATATCGCCGTTATTGTTTTCGTCATGAAAATAGCGAATGGCGTAATCACCGGCTTCTACATCATTAAAAGTAACCTTGATAGAACCTTCTTTTGCCTTAACAATAACGGCATTGTAGGCCTTGCCTGCATTGTAGTTTTCTTCACCTTTAAATAGCTGAACGTATAATTTTCCTTGGTTATGTTTAATCGCCTGAATATCGAATTGCACCGTCTGTGCTGAAACAGGTACTATTACACAGGCAAGTGTCAAAGCTGAAAGTTGTAATAAACGCATAAGTCATTCCTTATTAAATAAATGGTGTTGAGTGCGTATCAGAACGCGATGGAGAAACAATAAAGTCGCTTTGCTGATGTCTCAACATGGCTTTCGTCAGCTGTACTGAAAACTTCGTAAAAACAACTAAAAAGACAGGTGTTCAATTGGCGAATCGTGAAATAAACCAAAAAAAACAAGAGTTAATAAAAAAATGGTATGTTAAGGATATACTTTCAGACAGCCTGGTTGTTGTTGCTTTTGTTATCTTTTTAACTTTTGTTCGTCCTTTTGGCATGCATGAAATTGCATTTTGGTATGCGGGCATTTTTTGGCTAATTATGTGCTTTAGCGGCTATGTAATTTATTCTCCGACTATTTACTTTTTATCAAAGTGGTTAAGCAATTCATTACCCGAGTCTTTAAATAATGCTGCAGTGCGATTACTGGTTTCAACTTGTGTGGCCAGTGGCATTATGGCACTGTTTGCTCCTTTTATTATTAATCTCTTTTTTGGTTCATTTCAGAATTACTGGCAGTCATTACCCATGTCATTTTTGGCTTGTTTTTTCATTGGTGGCTTTATGTCAGGGGTGAGCTTTATTAAAACTATGCTGTTTCAGCAGCGTCAGCAATTACAGCAAAATACAGAGCAGCTTGCTCAGCAAAATGAGCAAGTAGAGAGCATTCAAAAACAGCCAGCTCTGGCGCTGATCAATGAGTTGCCGCTTGATAAAAGGGGGCAGTTGATTTGTTTACAAATGGACGACCACTACCTCAATATCATGACTGATAAAGGCGACCACCTTTTATTAATGCGATTTAAAGATGCACTTACTAAACTCGAAAGTTACGACGGATTTCAAACTCACCGTTCTTGGTGGGTGGCAAAAGATGCGGTAGCGAGCAGTAAAAAAGAAGGTCGGAAGCTGATCTTAGTAATGAGCAATGGCACTGAAGTACCCGTATCACAGACTTACCTAGCAAATACTAAATCAGTGTTAGGAATTAAATAGCTTCCAGCAAAATGAAATGCATGTTAATAACGAGATTACACGGCCATGATCACAGGTTTAAATCATATAACGATAGCAGTCAGTAATTTAGCTCAATCACTTGAATTTTATAGAGATATTTTAGGGTTTAAAGCGCATGTAAAGTGGCTAGGTGGCGCTTATTTATCTGTTGGCGACATGTGGTTTTGTTTGTCATGTGATGAACCTTCTCCTGCGCAAGATTATACCCATATTGCATTCTCAATCAGTGAAGAAGACTTTCATCGATTTTCAGAGAGGGTTTTAGCTCAAGGAGTAAATGTTTGGAAAAAGAACAAAAGCGAAGGGTTATCGCTTTATATTTTAGACCCTGATGGTCATAAACTTGAACTACATTCAGGGTCTTTATCAAGTCGACTTGAGTCATTAAAAGAAAAGCCATATCCAGAGCTGGAATGGCTTTAAACTTGATGACATTAAAGGCTGCAAGCACTGCGTTGAGGTAAAAATATCAACTTAGTGTGCTGCAATCTCTTTACATAGATATTATTCAAAATCTAGAGCGGCTAATTGAATGGTTTGACTTGGTACTGATTTCCCTTGTAAGAACTGCACCACCTTTTCACCGATCTTCGGACTGGTCATATACACATTGTGACCGCCACCTTCTACGGTTAACACACTGCCATTTTTGAAACCTTTAGCCAGTTCCACTTGGCTTTGATAAAGGGTTCTGCCATCGAAAGTACCCGCCACAAATAAACTTGGAATAGTACTGTTGGTGATCTCTTGTCTGAAGTTATCACCCAAATCATCGACAGGTACTAAGTCGTTAATATCAGGATAAGGGAAATTGGTGGTTCTGCCGACCAATGATGTTTTCGCTTCTTGCAGCACTTGTTGCCAACGAGCTTTGTCGATACCAGATGCCGAATCCATTGCCACTGACATTGGGTTGTAGCTACCCGCTCTTGATTTTATAGTGCCTACATAAGTGCCAATTTCGGCAAAGTTACCCGCTTTCATATCGGCTACAATTCTAGGTAGTTTTGCTAGGTGTTGCGGGTCAACTAAAAACACATAACTAAGCGTAAACTGTATATCTACATCACTGATGCCGACTTTTACAAGCTTTTTGCTGCCCATAATACGCGTAGTAACAATTTGAGGTTCGGCTTTAAGCTTCTGCATCACTTGGCTTAAGTCCGCTTTTAGATTTGGATATTTCTTTTTAGTGTCTTCACGACTTGCTAATAAATCACTGATTTGCGTAATCAGGTCGTCTACTCGTTGCGGAGATTTAATGGTATGGCTGAGCCCTTCTAATGACGCAAGTACCATTTTATCGATTATTTGAGGGTGGTATTTTGCTGTGGTAAATGCCAGGTGACTACCATAGCTAATGCCCCATAAGTTTATCTTTTCTGAGCCTAGTGCTTTACTCAAAGCAACTAAATCAGCGGCGCTCTCTTTGGTATTGTAGCCAGACAGGTCAATTCCCATCTCTTGCCATTGAGTTACGCAATCTTTGATGTCTTTTCTGACTTGTGTGACCGCCTCTTGCCAAATGGTAGGTGAAGCCAAATCAGGCTGAGTGCCAGCGCACCTTCTGTTTTGATTTGATAACCCCGTACCACGTTGATCAAATAAGATGACATCTGATACTTGCGTCAGTTGCTTAAACATTTCAAAACGCTTTCTTTTTGCTGTGCCAGTGGCACTGCCACCCGGTCCGCCTGACAGGTAAACAATTGGATTACCCGGGTTTTTGCTGGTGGTTGGAAATTTCACAAAGGTTAATTCAAGTTGTTTACCATTAGGTTTTGCTCTGTTTTCAGGTACTATAAATGTCCCTTTTTTAGCTGCAACTTTTTGCCCTTGATATCCAACGTACTCATAGTCGCTTAAAGGTACAGTCGCATGCGCAGTTTGACAGGTAATAATACTGGCAATAGACAAGGCTAATAGGTTTTTGATCACGGTTTTCATAATTGACTCCTTAACGTTGTGAAGCCATTTAGCCACGTGTATGAGGCTTAGTGAGGGAATATTTCATCAGTTGCACTTGAGCTGCATAAACAGCACCCAAAAGCAAATTTCATCAGATATACTAGAAGAATGCTAAAAATAATTTTCTATATATTTCTCATGTGTTTAAGCATGAGCACACAGGCAAGCGAGCAGTCGTTTTATCTCAGTTTGAATAAAGCATCTGTGGTGCAGCCAATTACAACGGGCGAGTGTGCGCCATTGCCAAGCAATGAAAATCTCATTGCGCAAACTCACCTGCGCACTTTGCAAGAATGGCAGCGCTATTGTGTCTATATACCTGTAAAGCTGGATGACAATGCACCGCTCGGTACTAGGTTAGACCTAATTTTTTTGGGCTCAGCAAAGGTTTATTGGGATGGTGAATGGCTAGCGAATAAAGGTGTACCTGGGCATAATTCTGCACAAGAGCAAGTTGGCCATATTAGTCACTCTGTGCTTTTGGCCTCTGGTCAAACATCTGCGGGCTTGCACTGGTTGGCGCTAGATTTATCAACTCAGCACCATGAGAGTGACTTTCACACCTTATTTTATGGGATTGCTTTAACAAACCATCAATTCGCGCTTAAAACCAATCATATTGTGCCGTTAATGCTGATTGGCGCCATGATACTGCTCGCAACCTGTTTTGCCTTTTTATTCTTCCGCTATCAGCGCTCTTTAAGTTATTTGGCATTTAGTTGTTTGTGCTTGATGTCGGCATTTATCATCGCACTGGAATTGATTAAGTTTTACTGGTCCTACCCTTGGAATTTACACCTTTGGCGCTTACGAATTATTTTAGCCAGCGTGATCTTAGCGGGTGTTTGCTTAGTGAGCTTTTACGCCAGTTTCTTCCAATCAAAGCATTTGAAATATTGGCTAGCAGGTACATTGGCTTTAAACCTGCTAACTGTGTTGACGATTAAAAGCTTCGACATGAGTAATTATGTGGTGTTCATTTCATCATTGCTAAATAGTGCACTTATAAGCTTGCTGGCGCTGAAAAAGCAGGCCCAAGCCAAAGCGCATTTACTCATGTTGCTGTCAGGCATCGCGGCGATGTTTTTAATACCGATGAGCTTTATCGATACTTGGTTTGCTGCGTTGTTTTCGGTGATTGCTTTAGTGAATCTGTACGCGTTAATCGGGCACTTTAATTTACAACGTCAAGCCGCTTTGAAAAAGTCACAATTAGAAGCTGAGTTGCTGCGAAGAAACCTACAGCCGCACTTTTTAATGAATAGCTTGACGCTTATTTGTGAGTGGATCGAAACATCGCCTAAACAAGCCATAGAATTGGTTGAGCAGTTGTCCGAAGAGTTTAGAATACTCAATAAAATGTCGGCGCAAACTTGGGTGTCGCTGGAGGATGAAATCGCACTATGCCAGATGCATTTTTCCATTATGCAAAAGCGTCAACAAAAAGCGCTAATCCTGACAATTGATGTGCCTTCAAGCAGTTATTACTTACCGCCAGCCATTATTCATACTGTGATTGAAAACGCCTTTTCTCATAATCGCATCAAAGCCGGAGACAACTTTGAAGTAACCGCAAGTGAGCAAAATAATCGCCTTAAGCTATTTGTTAAAACCCCTTACAGGCAACGTAAACATCAAGGGCAAGGTACTGGCAGCGCTTACATTCATTCTCGTTTACAGCAATGTTTTGATGATGACTATGAGTTTGAGTCCGTTCAACAAGACACGATTTGGTTGAGTACTTTTTTAATCCCTTTGCAGAAGCAGATCCCCGCATGAAGATATTGATCGTAGAAGATGAGCCTGTCATAGCTCAGCGTATATCACGCCAAGTGAGCACCTACTTTGAGCATTCACCCTGTAGAATAAAATGGGTCGAAGACATAGATGATGCGCTCGACTATCTCAGCGACAACCAAATCGACTTATTATTGTTAGATCTCAACTTACATGGTGAAGATGGCTTTGAGGTACTCAAAACCATGAGTGCAGAGAGCTTTCATACCATCATTATTTCGGCCTATAGTGACAAAGCAATTAATGCATTTGAATATGGTGTGTTAGATTTTGTTGCAAAGCCATTCAGTGAAGAAAGGCTATTCAAAGCGCTGGCGCGTTATCAACAAAAGCATGTTGGGCATGAGCAATTAAAAAAGCTCGCAATCAAGTCAGCGGGTTTATTGTCGTATATTGAAATCAACGATATTCAGTTTATTCAAGCTGATGGGCACTATAGCCAAATACATTTACTCGATGAGCAAAAGCTGCACGATAAAAACCTAGATAAACTCAGTCAGTTATTATCAGAGCAGTTTGTTCGCGTGCATCGCTCGTTTATTGTTAATCTAAATTTTGTTAAAAGCCTCAAGGTGGCTGGTGGCGGACAATATCATTTAGATATGCAAAATGGTAAGGCGGTGCCTGTGAGTCGTGCTAAATATGCCGATGTAAAAGTTCGCTTAGTAAAATGAATAAACAAAATGACCAATCAATGGGTGACAGGAATGCAACGAGCACGTGTTATTGCTTTAAGCGGGGTATCGGGGGCAGGGAAGACCTCAGTCATTAAATGTCTTGCTGAAGCGTTTAAGAGTCAGACCTTATTGTTTGACGGTTTTGTTGAGCCGAACACTTACCCTGAAGATATTAGGGCATGGCTGCAAGAAGGTGCTGATGTATCGCAAATCAAGTCGCCCAGATTCACCAAAGCGCTCAGTGAATTAAAAGCACAATGTGGCTCGAAGATGATTTTTATCGAAGAACCCTTTGGGCGGCAGAGGGCTGAAATCGCCCATCTAATTGATTATGTGATCATGCTAGATATGCCTATGGAAGTGTGTTTATCAAGAGTGATCCAGCGCCACCTTAAACACAGCAATGACGCAACAAAAAACCTCACTAACTATTTACGAAAATATGACGACCATTTACGAGCTGTTTATATGGCTGCGGCCAATCAAGTTCGTCAATCAAGCGACCTTATCATCACAAATGTTGATACAATTGCATCCATACAAAGCATAATAAGCGATTGGTTGCATGACAACGGCAAGTGATCGTCATTTTAAATAAGAGATAACCATGAAAGTGTTAGTGACGGGCTCTGCGGGCAGAGTAGGACGTGCAATTTATATTAAGTTAATGCGCACCCATCAAGTAGTAGGCCTAGATAAAACACCTTGCTCTACCGCCGATTACATTGGTGATATTCGCGATAAAACGCTGATCCAGCAAGCCCTCGACGGGGTTGATGTCATTATTCATACCGCAGCCTTACATGCGCCCCATGTCGGATTATTATCTGACGACGAGTTTCAATCTATTAATGTGGATGCCACAGAGCAATTAGCCCTTGAGGGCATTAAGCTGGGGGTAAAGCAGTTTATTTTTACCAGTACAACAGCACTGTATGGTCATGCAACGACTCCCGAGCACACCGCAGGCTGGGTTAATGAGCAAATTACACCACAGCCAAAAACAGTGTATCACCGCAGTAAAATTGCTGCAGAAGACAAGCTGAAATCGATTTATGATGTGTTCAAATTGCCTGTGACTGTACTGCAAATGTCTCGCTGTTTCCCTGAGCCTGCCGACTTAATGGCGGTATATCGACTTACTCGGGGTATTGATGCTCGCGATGTGGCAAGTGCGCATTTAGCGGCATTAGACACGCGTCTTGCTGGGTTTAATCGTTTTATTGTGTCAGGTAAAACCCCGTTTAAAGCATCAGATTGCCCGCGTTTATTCAATGACGCTGCAGGTTTAATAAAAGAGCAAGCCCCAGAACTCGCCGAGATGTTTTTACAGCGAGGGTGGACGCTACCCAATCAACTCGATCGAGTATATGATTCGTCTTCTGCACAGCAAAAATTGGGATGGCAGCCAAAATATGGCTTCGAGTCAGTAATAGATATGTTGGATGCAGAGCTGGCTGAAGTTTTGCCTATTTAATTTATTTTTAAGTAATCGGTCTTCATGCTCATATTTGGTTAAGCTACCTAAGCTATGATTTAGAATGGCTAAAATAGCTATAACAAAATTTAAGGACCTGTGATGCAACATAAAGCAAACAACAACCTGCTCTTGGCAGCGGGGATCTTTTTAGGCCTGACATTATTTGCAGTCATCGCCTCAAATGCAGCCATTTCAATTAAAGAATATGAGCGCACCGTTACCGTAAAAGGTTTGTCTGAGCGCGAAGTGCTGTCTGATGTGGTGATCTGGCCAATTCAATTTAGCGCTGCTGAAAATGACTTAAAAACTTTGTATGAATCACTTGATGAGAAAACCGCGCATATCAAAGACTTTTTAGAAAAGAATGGCATCAAATCTGAAGATATTTCGTTTACCTCTCCGTCTGTAACTGACAAATCGGCGCAGCAGTGGGGTGATAATGCTCGCGCTGAGTTTCGTTATACTGCGCAGCAAAACGTCACCGTCTATTCGCAAGACTTAGACGCGGTAAGAAACGTGATGGGTAAGCTGTCTGAATTGGGTAAACAAGGCATAGTATTTACCTCGGGCAGTTACCAATTTCAAACTGAATATATTTACTCAAGCTTGAATGAACTCAAGCCAGATATGATTGAAGAGGCGACAAAAAATGCTCGCAAGGTGGCAACTAAGTTTGCCGAAGATTCAGGTAGCAAGTTAGGTAAAATTAAACGCGCTTCGCAAGGCCTATTTAGTATCTCAGCTCGAGACAGAAACAACCCGCATATTAAGAAAGTGCGCGTTGTATCAACCGTTGAGTATTATTTGTCCGATTGATTTTCGGTAGGGGCGATTTTATATCGCGCTTTTTGAATGTGTTTGCGTGGGATAAACCCATGTTGTAGGTCGGGCTTTAGCCCGACAAAATGTTTAAACCAAGGTGATATAAATTATCCGACATAAAGTCGGTGCTACCGCAGCATAAATAATTTGTCGCCGTAAACGACGACCTACATTCAAAAATCTAGGCTGGTGGTTTCGGTAGGCGCGATTTTATATCGCGCTTTTTGAATGTTTTTACTTGGGTTAAACCCATGTTGTAGGTCGGGCTTTAGCCCGACAAAATATTCAAACCATGGCGAAATAAAATACCCGACATAAAGTCGGCGCTACCGGAGCATAAATACTTTGTCGCCGTAAACGACGACCTACATTCAATAACGAGACAGGTGATTCCTGTAGGCGCGATTTTATATCGCGCTTTTTGAATGTTTTTACTTGGGTTAAACCCATGTTGTAGGTCGGGCTTCAGCCCGACAAAATGTTTAAACCATGGCGAAATAAAATACCCGACATAAAGTCGGTGCTACCGGAGCTTAAAACTTTGTTGCTGTAAACGAGAACCTACATCCTAAAACTAGGCAGGTGATTGCTGTAGGCGCGATTTTACATCGCGCTTTTTTTGAATGGTGTTGCGTGGGGTAAACCCACGCAACCATCATGAACACAATGAATTAGCAAACTTAGTCTCAGTTAATGAGGCTTCAGTTTCCATTTCACCTCGGTGGTCTTTTGCCAGCATTTGGTAAAGCAGTGGTAATACAATCAGCGTGAAGAAAGTACCAATCAACATACCTGCCACTAAAATAATACCAATGCTATTTCGCGCTTCTGCACCAGCGCCGGTTACTAATACTAATGGGAAGTGACCAAGTACAGTTGCACCTGTTGTCATTAATATTGGGCGTAAACGTGTCGCTGCAGCGCCTTTAACCGCTTCAAGTTTCGATTTACCTTCAAGTTGAAGGTGGTTGGCAAACTCTACGATTAAAATACCATTTTTTGCAATCAGACCAATTAAAGTAATAAGACCAATCTGACTATAGATGTTAATGGTTGTCAGCTGTAAAAAAGGTAGCATCAGAGCGCCTGCAAGCGCTAATGGCGCACAGCCCAGTAACACCACAAGAGGGTCGCGGAAGCTGTTAAACTGAATCGTCAGTAAGAAGTACACTACAATCATCGACACCAAGAGCACGCCAACCATGGTATTACCTTCTTTACGTAACTGGCGCGATTCACCGGCATGATCGATTGAGTAGCTTGTAGGCAATACTTCTGCCGCAATCTCTTCAACGGCCGTTAAACCTTGCTCTTTGGTTACGTGTGGCAAAACACCCGCTAAGATCCTAAATGAACTTTGCTGATTAAAAGACCCCAATACGCGTGGGCTCGTGAAGGTTCTTAAGCTCGCAAATGCTGACACAGGAATAAGCTCACCAGAATCCGTGCGTATCTTCATGTCTAAGATGTTTTCAGGATTGTAACGGTCACCGTTATCAACTGCTGGAATAACACGATACGCTTTACCGTCTTTGTTGAAGTAATTTACAAAGTTATTCGACATTAAAATACTCAGCTGTTCGTTCACTGATTGCAGGTTTAGGCCTAAATCAGCAATTAATTCGCGGTCAATTTCTAGCTCTGCTTGTGGTAAATCGATTTTTAAATCGGTATTAACGAACAAGAAGTTACCACTGGCATTCGCTTTCGCGATGATCTCGTCAGCATACTTCTTCATTGCCACAGGGTCGTCATTGGCTCTGACTACCATTTCGATATCGAACTGGCCCGCAGTCGGTAAAGAAGCTGGCAAAATAGGGAACAAGCTCAAGCCATTTACGCTACCAAGGCGTGCAAATAGGTCGAAGTATAAGTCGTGAACCGAGTTTTCACGTTCTTCATAAGGTGCTAACTCAACCCCACCGAAACCTGCGGCTGCAGTGATAATTTGCCAAGTGAATTTTGCGCCTTCAGTTTCATTCATGACCTTTGCTGTGTCATTCATTCGACTTGAGGTATAAGCCTGAGATGACTCAGGTGGCGCTTCAACCACGACTTGAATGCTGCTTTGATCTTCAACTGGCGCAAGCTCTTTTTGCGACAGTAAATAAAAAGGTGCAGACAACAAAGCGAACACAATGGCAATGAAGAACACTTGTGGACGCCATGCAAACAACTTATCTAATGACTTGAAGTAGAAGTTCTGCAACTTGTCGAAATAGCTATTTACTTTGCGTGTAAGCTTACCTTCTTTGCCACCCTCAGGGCTGACATAAGCACTCATGATCGGAGACAACGTAATAGCTACAAGGCCCGAAATCAATACCGCAATGGCCAAAGTAAACGCAAACTCCCGGAATAAGAAACCAGTTAAACCTGTTAAGAAGCCAATTGGGGCGTATACCGCAGCAAGGGTTAAGGTCATGGCAATCACGGGCACTAATAACTGACGTGAGCTGATAAGCGCAGCTTGCAATCGAGGTTTGCCTTCACGCATGTGACGCGCCACGTTTTCAACCACCACAATGGCATCATCAACCACTAAACCAACCGATAATACAATGGCTAGAATGGTTAATAGGTTCAATGAAAAGCCCATCATCGAAATAACGGAGATGGCACCTAAAATTGAAATAGGAATGGTCACCAATGGCACAAGTGCGGTTCTAAAAGAGCCCATCATGGCAACGATCACAATACCTACAAGTAGCACTGTTTCGGCAAGCGTTGTGAAAATCTCTTTAATTGAGTCACGCATGTATAGCGTACCATCGTAACCAATTTCGATATTCATTCCATTTGGTAAACCATCGTTGATCTGCGGTAACTTGGCATAAAGCGCGTCACCAATGTCGATTTCATTGGCACCAGGCAGCGCCCAAATAGCCAGAAAAATTGAATCATGAGAATCTAAACGCGCAGTAACCATACCTTCGGCTTCGCCGATTTCGATGTCGGCAACCGTACCAAGGCGAAGTTGCGAGCCGTCTTGCTCTTTGATAATTAGGTTTTCAAAGTCAGCCACACTTTTCAGGCTGGTATTGGCCATTAAATCGATGCGTTGACGATTGTTTTCACTGTAACCTAATGTCGCAATAGTATTGTTTGCTTGCAGCGATGCAAACACATCACTGGCGCTTAAATCATAAATAGCGAGTTTATCTGCGTCTAACCAAATACGCATTGCAGGGTCGCGGCCACCTTCAAGGGTGACTTTTTGCACGCCCTCAATGTCGCTCATGCTTGGCACAACATTGCGAATAAGATAATCACTGACTTCGCTACGCGGTAAGCCTTGCGACTGAACATCTAAATAGAACACAGCATAGGGGCTATCGGCACGCACAATTTGGATAGCGGGGTCTTCAGCCCCAGTTGGTAACTCAAACTTAATTTGGTTGAGCTTAGTGGTTAACTCGGCAAGTGCATCTGTGGTGCTATGGTTTAGCTCAAGCCAAGCTGTGACTTTACTAAAGCCGGCAGTCGTCACTGAGTCAACATAATCAACGCCGGGTACGGTTGAGGTTACGCGTTCAATCGGCTCTGTCACATAGCCTTTGACGACATCAGCAGACGCACCTGTATACACCGTATTGATAACCAGTGACGCACTTTCAATCTTAGGATATTGCTGTACCGAAATCTTTTGCGCGGCGTTTAGGCCTGCCAAGATGATCAATACCGACAGTACAATCGCAAGTACTGGGCGATTGACAAAAATGTCCATAAAAGAAGGTTTGTTTTCATGTAATGCACTCATTACTGACCTCCGGTGTTGTCGTCCGTCGTGGCTAATTGCTCATCGAATAGCGCGGTATAAACCAAAATACCTTCTCTTAATTTAAATGCGCCTTCGCCAGCGATAAACTCACCGCCATTTAGGCCAGACAGTACAACTTGTTGGTCACCCAACTTTTCACCTAATGTGACTTTAATCGGTTTAGCACGCCAGTTTTGTTGCTCATCTTTTTCAAGAGCATAGACAAACTCACCAAAGTGACTGCGAGTAATGGCTGCGGTTGGCACGACAACCGCATTGGTTGTGTATAGTGGGACACGCACGCTGGCAATTTGGTTATGACTGAGCGCACCATCTAGGTTCGCGATTTCAGCTCTATAGCTTTGCTGTCGAGAGTTGGCATCTAGCATCGGCATTTTAGCGATGACTTTTGCTGCAACTTCAGATGTTTTTTGATTAACCAGTGCGACTTTTATTTCTTCGCCGACTTTAGGCTGGCGAAGTGTTTGCGGCACTGAGAAATCGACCCAAATAGTATCGTTCAGGCCAACTAAGGTGGTGATTTGAATATTTGCATCGATAAGTTGACCAACTTGATATTGGCTTAGGCTAACTTGGCCTTTGAAAGGAGCGGAAACGGTTTTTTTGTTAATAACGGCATTGAGGTTTTGTACTTCGGCTTTAGCAACGGCTACATCAGCGCGGGCTTTGTCGACTTCATCTGGGCTAATGCGCTTTTGTTGCAAAAGTTTAGTTACTCGTGCATAGGTTGACTCGGCTAAAGTAACACGCGCTTTTGCAGCAGCAAGCTTAGCTTTTTCGACACTTGTATCTAAGCGCAGTAACACTTGGCCTTTTTCGACAATGTCACCGGGTTTAAAGCCAACGTAAGTGATAGGGCCCGGATACTCATTACTAATATCAATAATGCTAGGTGCTTTTAACTGGCCGATCACCTTGCTCGTTTGCGTATACTCAATCGTTTCAGCGTAAACGCTAGTCACTGATGCAGAAGGCTCTGGGAAAGATTCGCCAAATGCGATCATAGCCTGAATTTGGTTAAACTTAGTAAGTCCTAGACCGCCTATAACCGTAAAGATAATGAGAATGCTGACAATCCAGCGTTTAATATTCATAGTGTTGCTCCCTTAACGTAATTCTAAATTAATAAGTGCTTGCTCAATTCGCTCAAGAGAGTCTGGCGTGATTGGAGATTGCCAAGGGTAACTATTGAGAAGGCGAATTGTGCTGCGAATAATTGGTGCGTTGAAGGCTAAAGGCTCTAGTAGAGAAGCTGTACCCTCAATAATTTGTTGCTGTTGTTTAACGCGTAAAACTTGTTCGTAACCCACAGTTAGTGCCCAGCCGCTGACGATAATTTCTTCAATGACTTCACTTAAATTGGGCACTTCTTTGAGCTCGCCGGCGTTGATCCCTTCCATGATGGCAAGCTTGAAACCTTGCTCACATAAATTACAGGCTTCAATCATTTTGCTTGACCATAATGACGAGGCACGTTTAATCACCGCTTCGTTGGTTGCGTAAGACTGCAACTCATAATCAAACTCAAAACACTGTAGCTTTTTAGGGGCAATCAGGGTAACTGCCAACATTTTCTCTGGAGTAGAAAGAGGAAGTTTTAAAACACGCTCGAATACCGATGAGGCATGTCTAAACGATTGAAAAGCTAGCGCAAGTACGATGTCTTCTTTACTTTGAACAAACTTATATACAGAGCCCATCGACAAGCCTGCAAGGCGGGCAATTTTTGCCATGGTGAAATCGGTAATGGAGGACTCTTGAATACACTGAACAGCTGCATCAAGGATCATTGTTTGTTGCTGTTCAGGACTAAATTTTGGTGCTGGCGCCATACTTTTTATCTCTTTAATCTTTAGAATAACCACATTCGAATGATATTCGAATGATATTCGAATGTGGTTATTCTAGTTTTCTTTGGGGTTTTGTCAACCAATGACTGGCTAGAAAATCCACTTATTTGATTTTAAAAATTGCTTATTAAATAAACTCAGAGAGTTAACCTAACGCTCACTTGTCTTGTCATCCCGAGCTAGTTACGGGATCCAATTAGTTACTCATAGACCCTGAAACAAGTTCAGGGTGACTAAAAGGGCGGTTTTCGAATAGCTGAAAGACTTCTAGCTTATTAGCCTTGAGCTAACTCTTCTGTCATCCTGAGCTTATTTCGCAGTCATCCCGAACTCGTTTCGGGATCCACCAAGCCATTCATAGACTCTGAAGTAAGTTCAGATTGACTAAAAAGCTATGCTTACTAAGTGAACTCGGGCTGTACTCTAAAACCTCGAGTAAGGCTAAGGTCAAGGGGTATTTGAAAGTTTTTAAGAGTGGTTTTATAAAGCACTATTTAATCGTTGGTGGGCTTGAAAAAACTAATGTGGTTCGGGTCTTGAACTAAGCAAAGATTGTTACAGCAAGAATATGCACACAACTCATGCTTACAGTGTAATGAAAAGATGCCACTATAATGGGGAAGGGCATCTTGTCGTTTAAATGCATCGGTATTTTAAATTTTATTTCGACTAACTAAGCTATGTTCGACAATTGGTTTACCGTCTTTATGAAAAAATGGATTTGGGCTACCTTTTCCAAAGATTTTCCAGATAAATAGCTTTCTCAAGATAGTAAACAACAGGCGAGTCTTTGATTTACCAGCTTTTAGTTCGTCTGAAGGGGTTCCTATGGCATGTTCTGTATATACAGAGCCAATGACAGGGCCTATTTTAGAGTCAATACATTGATCTGACGCTACAAACGAATGTATCAATCCCACAAAAGGTAAATTTAACCCAACTGTATTTCCTATTGGAGTTTGACAGCATGATGCATACCAGCGATATAAACCTTTGTCACTAAACCTAAGACAGGAAATATTTTCTATACCATGATAGATTCTCATACGCGAAGGGTCGATTTGGTATATCTCTGTTCCACCAAACTCATTTAAAATATCGTCAGCCTTATTGAAATGTTTGGCAAAGTTTCGGCAATCCTCGCAGTAGCAAACCAATCGATTACCGCACCCTGGTTTTACATTACTAACGACACCTGTTACTTCCCCACATTTACACTCTAATTTTAAATCTTCCACTTGAACTCCTTTTTATGCAGGACTGAATGACATTACTCCTAATAAGCAATTAACATTATATTTTTAGTTATTTAAAATCAATATATTATGTACCTTTTGAAAAGTATTCGAGCACTTCAAACGAATTGAACTGTCATTGAATACTTTAGCCTTATCCCAAGCCTACTCTTACAATTATTGAAGGTTGCATCATGTATCTTGGCGCAGATTAACGTCTGCTAACGCTAAATATAAGAGGATATTCTTCAACTAAATCCACGTAGTTTACAGTGATATAAAAGATTGCGGCATTGTTGCAAGTTAATATTCGCAGAGAGAAGGAAAAAGCCAAATTTATGAATTTGGCTCTATGGCTTCTTTGTACGCGATTAAATGGTCAAAAACCTGCTCTGAAATGGCTTCTAGCGCTTCTTGAGTATTGCCTTTTGCCAAGTTTGTGACGATGAAAATACCAATATTTTGCTTCGGATAAATAGCTAGCCAACTAGACGTGCCCATTGAGCCGCCACTTTGATATAGCATGATTTCATTTGAATCGTCTTGAGTTGTGTTCCAATAAAATGCTGTGCCATGCCCCGTCCAACTTTGTTCCAAAAGTTGATGCGAAATAGCTACTTCAGGCTCTGAAGATAATTGATGGCGTATATAATGTGTCATGGACTCAAGGTCTGAAGTTAACCCGCCGCCTGCATACCAATATGCACTTGCCAAGGGCATCTGATTACCGTTTCCATCTGACCCTATTGTAACTTTACTCACCTCAGAATGTGCACGTCTGAATTTAGTATTCAGCTCTCCTGATTTGCTGGTGATTATGTCAGTAAGAAGTGTTTCAAAGGGTTTTTGATATACTGATTCAACAATATAAGCCGCTAAATTAGTCCCCACGCTTGAATAGACATAGTCCTCGCCTGGTATAGAGCTAAGCGTCACTGCTTTAAGGTCGTTAAAGTAATCGGCTCTGGTGTATTTTGATATTTTGTAAAAATATCTGCCTTGCTCTATATCTTCGCGACTGACAGCAAAACTATATGGTAGCCCACTGGTGTGGGTTAAAAGGTGTCGCAAAGTTATATATTGGTTGGAAAGTTCTAAATTTTTGTATTCGAAATTTTTAAGGTATTGGCGAATATCTTTATCAAGCTCAACTTTACCGTCCTGAATGGCATTCGCAACAACTAATCCTGTATACGTTTTGGTGATTGAGCCAATTTCGTAGAGCGTTTGGTTATTAGGCGTATCACCATTACTTAGGGTTCCTAAGTGATATTGGTACGTTTTGTCTGCCTCCACCACAGAAATTGAGACGACCTGACCAGCGTTTCCATCAATAAATTCAATTAGTTCATCTTTTATATTGTCTTCAAAATTTATTGCATCATGACTTTTACAAGCAGCTAAAACTGAGATTAATGAAGCAAGCAATATCGATTGAATGGTACTGGTTTTTAAACGGTTCATTGTTTTCCTTTTACAATCAGCAAAATTACTCTTTAGACGAGAAGAGTAAGTAAAAGGTTTAAATGTTGAATTAACTTAGATGCTTTACTAAGCCAATGCAGGGCCAGCGTTAGCGTTTAAGGAGTGCGATGGAGAGGCTATATAAAAGGTATACATTAAGGCTGAGCGAATCAGCCTTAATGTATCTGATATTCAAATAAGAAACAGTGGGTATCTTTTATTCTATTATTTAAATACGGTTTTCTTTAAAACTTCAGCATTGTCAGTGGTAATAAACTCAACGACTTTACCATTTTCGATTTTAAAAATACTGACCTTGTCATCTTCACTCGGTAAAAACGCCAGTTCATCATCTTCTTTGGCCAGTACGATATCGTACTTTTGCTTTTGCATTTTTGGAATTGCAATGTAGCTACTAATTAGCCCCGGCATTCCACTGATGTCTGCATAGTATTGAATGTTGGCTTGTTGTAGCGTTTCGTTATTTTGACCTGCAAAGGCATCGCGCGTTACACGGCTACTGTCCATATCGTGGGCAAGCACTAGCCATTGGGTGCTTGGTTTAAATGAGTGCGGGTTATCGAATTGGTCATTCAGGGTAGGGAGTTTAATGCTGTCACCAACTGATAACACTTTAACGTTTGCAGAGACGGCAAATGTCAGTAAAAGAATAGAAAAAACAGCGATTTTTTTTAACAGATGCATAGTGAGGTACCTTATAAAGTTATGCATATTATTTTTAGTTGTTCTAGCTAAATTGTCTAGCATCTTATGCAAAGTGACGTGACAGGTTAAGTCGATGATAAAGTCAGCATCTAGCAGACTTTGGTGTGCAGTGAGCGTTTTAGCTATCAACTAAAGCTTTTTGTTTTAGAACACTTATTGTTTTTTAATTTTTTTAATTTTTTTAATCATTTTATAGGTCGATGTTATCGAGCAAGTGCTGTCTGATTGTGTATGTATTGATCTTTCCTGATGATTTTTCTCCGCCCCTAGAGAGCGTCAATATAGGAGATGCTTATAGATTTTTTTAATTACACGCAAAAATCCAGAACAAAAAAACGAAACTTGGTACTTACCATCAGACATGCAGAAAACCAAACATATAGATAAGGTATTTCGGTAATAGCAAGGTGAGTAAAAAGACGCAAAAGTACTTCTTATTATTTGGTTATTACATTAGTAATTTGCAAATTATTGGTGTCGGGAATTAATTTCACCTTTTTTTGCTATGTTCATAGTCTGTTTTTTTGTTCTAAACTTATTTGGTAACCATTTTAAGGAAGAAAGTGTGCGTGTTGCTTTATTGCTCTGTTTGCTACTTAGTACTTTTGCTCAATCCAAGCAACTGAAAATCTCAATAGGAGAATATCCCCCTTTTGCAAGTCAAGAGGCTCAACAACAAGGTATTGTGCCGCAAGTTATTCGCGCAGCTTTTGAAACACAAGGACACACTGTTCAATTTGAATTTATGCCATGGGGAAGAAGTTTTGCATCTTCTTTAAAAGGCAACTATGACGCAGCGGCCTTTTGGTTTTGTGCACCTGAAAGGCAGAAAGATTTTTATTGTTCAGACCCTCTTCATTACGAAGCGATTCATTTCTATTTTCATAAGAGAAAGCCATTACACGATTGGCAAAGTTTGTTAGAGCTGAGCAATTTTAATATAGGTGCCACGACGGGTTATAGCTATAGCGAAGAGTTTTGGCAGCTTGCTCAACGTGGCGTTTTAAACGTTGATACTGTCACGACAGATTTGCAAAACTTTAAGAAGTTACTCAAAGATAGGATCGATTTATTTCCTATGGCAACTATTCCTGCTAAGCATCTTCTGAAAGAGCATTTTTCAGCGCAAGAAATTGAGCAAATTGATTTCCACCCAAAACCTTTAATGATTGAAAGCAGTCATTTACTATTTTTAAAACAATCCAAAGAGTCTAAGCAGTTACTTGAGACTTTTAATTTGGGCTTAACAGCCATTAAAGAGTCAGGTAAGTACCAAACAATATTAAACTCAGTCGGCGCGGTTAAATCACCGTCTGCTGAGCATATTTTTTTGAAGTAACTATTATTAGAGTAGCTAATAGTAGTAATCTAAAGTCAAATACCAAGCTGTAAAGGGGCTTTACAGCTTATATAAGAATATATTCTTCGAGCACTAATCGGCGTCTAACATATCATCAATTTCGATTTCATGATGAGCAAAAGCATAAAGTAGCTCATAGCTGAGCGGCTTTTTTCGTTTGCCTCTGAGTTCTGTGACTGTTTGCAACTGAGTTTTTTCATCACAGGTGATAAGACCCATAGACCAATCGGAAAAATTACGCTTGTCGATTGGGTTGTTAATGACAGCTTCTACATTTTTATGCCTAGGATCTGCTTTTATCCAATTAAAAAGGGTTAATATTTTTTTCTCTTCACCTTCAAGTACCTGCATAAAATGTTTGCCGTCATACAGCAACATTCCGGTGATTTTCTCAAGCTGATTACGACGTTCACATTCATGCCTTAGCACTTCTAACTCAGTCCATTGTAAAGGCGCTGTCGCCGTACTTGTATAAATAAATTCAACTAACATATTTATATTGAAATCAAGAAACAGTACAAAAAAGCATAGTGTGAAAACAGTAAAAATCAAAATATTGAAGCTCAATTTAAGTGGGCATTAAATGAGGATTTGCTCCTTAAGGCAGTGAGGGAGAAATGACTAATTAATTCCTCTTATAGAAAGAGCAGACAAAGCTAAGCGCTTCATCTGCATCATGCTTACAGAGGAGTCGTCTCTAGTAGGCTTTTTATTGTTAAGCAGTCGCTTTTAACTTGTCGCACATACTTGTTGGCTTCGTTTATTAACCCTCTTTGCTGTTGCGGCAAAGTAGCAACGATAGCTTTTTGAAAATCTACTGAGCGGCGATCCCCTCGCATATGCGCGAGTGCCAGTGCTTCACCACAGCTCAGCGCATACTGAATAACACCGCCTTTTTCGGCAGCTCTTTTCCCTAACATAAAGTGCTCAGAGTCAATACTAACACGCGCATGGTGACGAGAGCGAAGTAACCAATGTTTGTCTTGCCAAATAGCATCATCGAGGATTAAGTCAGGTCGGCGTTGCATTTTTCTTTGACAGTTTACCGTCAAATGCGCCGCAGAAAGGCGGTTGTTTACTGATTCTGTAGGGAAGTACTTAATAGGCGCAGCTTCTCTTTGCTGTTTAATTTCGACAATATGCGTTTTAGCAGCATCATGGGGCTGACTCGGGCCTACTAAAACATAGTAGCGACCTAAATTATTTGAGCCTGTGCCTGCGTTATGGCGCATGACGATATCGAGAATTTCATCATCCATAAATGGCCTGAATTGCATATACAGATTTTCATAAATGTCATCAGGTAAAGGAATAAACTTGTCAGGATTTTGTTTGAATCGCCATTGCACTAAATCGATCTCTTTAGCCAAGGTGCTTTTAGTCATAAAGGCTTCGCCACCCACTACCCTAGTAAGCGCCTTTTGCCAGCGTTTATGCAAAATATGACCTTTTGAAAACTCAGTAAGTGCAGTTTGGCTGTCGTTCTTCTTTTCTAATGAGCGCTGACAAGCTTCAATATAAGCACTTAAAAAGGCTTGTTGTGCTGAATGTACTTGTTGCTCATCTACAAGGGGCTTTGATGTTAGTTTCTCACAATCAGACTCTGCTTGAACTTGAGCGGCTTCGGCATGTGCTAGTGGCAGGCTGACTAAAAATCTAAATAGATCCCAACTAGCATGGCCAATGCAGGCATCATCGAAATCATTGGGTGTAAACACCACAGTTTCACCATGAGAGCCTTCTTCACTTAAAAAACCAAAGTTACTGGTATGACAGTCGCCCATAATTGTTGTGAGAGGGATTTCTAGCAAACTCTCTGGTAAGTTTATTACTTGGCTTGCCAAATCACGATACATAAGCGGTGCTGAGCCGCGTAAAAACTGAAATGGACTATTTACCATTTTTCGGTGTTTTGCGAGCTCAAGTGTAGGAGCGCATCCGTCATGATCTTTGAAATATTGAAGCAGCGTTTCTTGTCTTTCCACGAGTATTCCTTTGGTATATTTTTACTCGCTTTTTTAGGCGTTGCGAGCAGTATTTAATGGTCATTGTAACTATAAATACATTGCTCGCAATATTAGAAATCAGCTCAGCGTGTTGTATTGAAAATATAACATTGTGCTCGCGCCAACTCTGTTTGCTCAGCAAACCTTTAAAGGGCGTATAGGCCTTGCTTCAAAGCTGCCACCGCAGTTGGGGCACACATTACGTAATTCTTTTTCTACACAGTCTCTACAAAAAGTGCATTCATAACTGCAGATCATCGCCTCAGTTGAATTGGCAGGTAAAGCTTTATTGCAGCATTCGCAATTAGGTTTTAATTGGAGCATGTATTGTTCTCTATTTTTTCGATTTCAGTCAGTACTGCTGTTAGCACAGTGTCGTTACCTTGCTGATAGTCTAGCCATGAAGTTTCAATTAGCTCATCAGGGTACACAGCATCTGTATCTTCAAAAAGAAACGGGTAATAGCGTTTTGATACACTCAGCTTTCTTTTCGAGTTAGGTAAAACAAAGCGATAGCTTTCGGAGAACTGGTTTGGATCCCCCCCGGTTGGCGTGCCGAAAATACGCGCATTGAGGATCTGTTTAAATTGTACGGTGTTACTCATTGCCGCAGAAAAACTATGTTCATCTGTGAGAACAAACACACCTGCTTTCCAATCAAATTGGTCCAGAGGTAACAGACAAGATGAAAAAGCCAAACCTGTGTAAAAACTGCCGCCGCCATTGCCTCTGAAATCGATAATCAGATATTTTGATTTAGCAGCCTTTAATTGTTTTAGCAGTGCTTTGCACTTAGCAATTACCTGCTCAAAGCTAGGGTAGGCGTTAAAATCAAAGTAAGCGATTTTTTTATCTTTTAACAAGCCTAGGCTTATACCCGGCATGCCAATATCTAGCATATTTAATTTATCTGAGTGATTTTTAAAAGCGGAGCTGAGTTTGGCAAACTCACTCATCGCAACTGGGATTATTTGTTCGTTAAGCGTATTACCACCAAGTTCAAACTCAAACTGTGCCGCAGCACTCTCTTTTACAAGGCCCAGACCTAATAACAACTTGTGCAGGGTTAAATAAAATTCAAAGCGGGTTTTGGCGCTAAATTGGTTATCGATGCCGGGCAGCATAGGTGTAATTAACTCAAAAAGTGCCTCAACGGTTAAGCCATTGATGGTTTTGAGTTCAGCACCTATGAGGTGTTGATATCGTTTGGTTGCATCAATGACACGTAATTTATTGTCAAAGAATTTATACCTAAGTGGAAAGTGCTGGTGAGGCCCTGACATCATAAAGTAGTTAGAGTGTCCGTCGCCAATGGCACCAGTTATCGCCATTAACCGCGCTTCTACTTGAGGCTCACTGAGTAGTGGTAGGTCTTGTTTAAGTTCTTTTAAAAGTCTTGCAAAGTCATTCTCTGCAAGGGTATGAAACGGTTCAATATGCTTGGTTCTGACTTGGTTTTCAAAAAAGTTAATGTCTTCTAGCCAAGCTTGCTGCTGTTTAATTGAGAGTGTGTCTGCATAGGTGGCAAAGCTACACAAAGCGATAACGAGTAATCTATAAACTAATTTCATGCGCGTGTGCCTTTTGCATACTGTGAAGGTGAGAGGGCAAATTGCTTTATGAAAGCACGGCGGAAACTGTCGTAATTGTTAAAACCTAATTTTTGCGAGATAAACTGCAGGCTGATGTTTTCTTCACACAATAGATCTCTGGCATGATTAAGTTTGAGTACCCGAAAATAATGACTAGGCGTGCAGTTAAGGTGCTGTTTAAATAGTCGTGTGAGTTGTCGCTCGCTCAAGCTGCAAAACTCAGCCATACGGGTGACGGTGACAGACTTATCTAATTGCGTACTTAACCAATCAATTAATGGTGAGAGCTTCAAACTTTCACCGGATTGAAGCTCTAAAATATCTGAATATTGCTGCTGTGAGCCTGCCCGCTGTAAATACACCACTAAATCTTTAGCAACTTTGGCAGCCATGCTATTGCCATAGTCTTCGCGAATAATTGCTAAGGCTAAATCAACACCTGACAGCACACCAGCAGATGACCAGATATTCTCATCGCGAATAAAAAGCGGATCTGGTTTGACGGTTTTATTTGGGTTTTGCCTAGCTAAACTTTCACAATGGCGCCAGTGTGTTGTAATCGTAAGGGCTTTATCATCAAAGAGTTTGGCGAGAATAAACGCCCCTGTGCAAATGCTAAAGACACGTTTTGCTTTTTTAGCTATGTCAGAAAGCGTATTGAGCTGTTTTGTAGTTAGTTGCAAGGTACGCATGCCAGTGCCCCCGCAAATGATCAAATCGTCATACTCAAACTCATCACTTAGAGAGTAATCGACAGACACGTTTTGGCCGTAAGCGGTTTGTACAGGCTGTTTGCTGATCCCTAATAGTTTGCACTGATAGGCATTGTTTTGAATGCTGTTAGTTTCCATAAAGGCGTCAAGCGGACCAAAGAGGTCAAGGGCTTGAAAGCCATCGGCGATGAAATAGACTTGTTTGATGGTCATGTCATGTGTTCTTTAAGAATAATTGCTGTGATTAAGCCTATATTAACGTGATGAAGTGTGTCGGTTAAAACATAAAAGCGACATAAAAAGACATTTCTAGTATTATCCATTAATCAGGCAAGTCAGGGGGAAATGTTTGTAGCTAAAAAAAGCCCCGACGAGCGAGGCGATTGGGAAAGTTATAATTTTATATTAGTCCATAAAACAAATTATTCAGATGCAGTGATTAAAAACCTTACAAAAAACATGGTTAAGTATGATGGATGAATCCACTATGCGTATTTTGGTATTAGCAACAAGGTATGGCTTAATGTTATTTAAATGTAAGGTATTTCTATTTTAGAAATAGTCTGAAGATTTGTTTACAGCAGTAATATTTGTACTAACCTCATTTCATAAAGGAAAATTATTGCAGAGTTAAATAATGAAAAAATCGATTTTATATACACTGTGTTTTTGCGCCTTTCCCACTTTAGCTGATACCTCTATTACCGTAACTGGCGTGTCTGACTATCTGTTCAATGGGGTGAGTCAAACTCAAGAAGACCCAGCTATTCAGGCCAGCTTTGATTGGGCTGGAGATACCGGGTGGTATGCCGGTGTTTGGGGCTCTAATGTAGATTTTGGCGAAGATACCAACATTGAATTTGATGGTTATGTAGGTTACTCCACTGCATTGAATGATGTAGTCAATTTAGATGTCGGTATTGCGCAATATACCTACCACGGTGCAGATGAGAGCTCTAGCTACAATTATGCTGAGGCTTATGCCAAGTTTAATTATGGCAATACTAACTTGAACTTTTGGTATGCATGGGACTATTTTGGCACAGGTGCGGGCCACAGCATAGTGATGCTGACTCATAACTTCCCAATTAATGAGGCATTTTCGGTTGATGTAGGGGTCGATTATTCAATGAGTATGGATGATGATAAATGGACGTGGGAAGAAGGGGATGATGGCTATATGCATTGGCGCATTACTGGAAACTATTCTATTAGTGGCTGGGATTTATCATTAGGATATGAAGACACCAACCTAGATACTTACGGAGATTCAACGATTTTATTCACAGCCGCTAGAACCTTCAGCTTTTAACTCAATATACTTATCTAATTTGTTAAGCCATTTTCAAAATTAGTTTTGAAAATGGCAATTCTCTAGTTTCCTTCCTATGCTTAAGTATATATTCAATAAACATGAAGTTAGACATGTTTCTGAAATATAGGGTTTTTACAATAAGCGCTTTTTAAGGTGTTGTTTGATGAGAATAAGAAGTTTGTTGTTTGCTATATGGACCTTTTCAGCAAGTTGCTTCTCATCAGAAACGGCACTGACCATATATACAGAAGAGTTCCCTCCCTATAACTTTCTACAAAAAGGCAAAGTTGTTGGTGTCAACGCAGACATAGTTGCTATGGCTTGTGAGATGGCAAAAATAAAATGTACTTTTGCCCTTTTCCCTTGGAAGCGTTCGATGACATTAAGTCTTAAAGATCCAAAAGGGGGCTTGGTTTCAACCTCTCGTTTGCCAAGCCGAGAGCTAAACTATCAATGGGTAGGGCCACTTATTTCTAGCCCGGCATGTTTTTATAAACTTATTGAACGAGATGATATTCACATTTCCAATAAAGAGGAATTGGCGAATTACACTGTTGGTTTGCATAAAGGTGATGTGTATGAGCAGATTTTAAGGCACTGGGGGTTTAAAGAGCATATCAATTACATTCCATTCTCTGAAAAATTTGCCGAGATAAGAGCCTTTACCGAAGGTAAACTTGATTTATTTATTGCCTCTGCAAATAGTTTGAAATTCCATGTTCAGAATTACCGACTTCGACCAGAGCAAGTTGTGCCAGCTTATTTTATCGATGATCCACGCTTAGGCGGAAATTATTTAGCCTTAAATAAAGCGATAAATCCAGAAGTTGTTCAAAAGCTGCAAAACGGGGTAGATAAGATTTATGCTAAGGCCGAACACATTCCAATTAAGCAGCTATATTTAGACACGACAGAGCAAATCTTAGAGCAAGATCTCACTCTAGAAACTCGTTGTTTGCATCAATAATATGCTTTTTATGAATGACAAACATTTCTCGAAAAGATTGTCATATATCAGATTTAGACGCTTAACTAAGATTTATTAATTTAAGCTTAGTGAGAGTAACTGATGTCTGATTTTTCTACACCCGATTTATATGATGAGCATGGCGAAGCATTACAAGTGATGCATTATGGATTAGTGCATTTCGGTCTAAAAAAGCATATGAAAGGGCAAGTTGTGATTGTAGAGTGCCCAGATGATAACAGTCTTGTAGCAGAGTCTTTAAAGCAGGCAGGAAATAACAAAATATTGCTTGTCGATGCGCTTGGTTCTAAAACGTTTGCTTTTTTAGGTGATAACTTAGCTTTATTTGGTATTGAAAATCAGTGGGCTGGTGTAGTGATAAATGGCTGTGTTAGAGATGTTGAAATTTTAAAAGGGTTACCATTTTGTGTGATGGCATTAGGCCACACTCCACGAAAAACACAGAAGCAAGGAAAAGGGCAATATCTAGAGCAGATAAACTTACTAGGCGCAAAGATTTCTAAGAATGATTGGCTATATGCAGATGAAAATGGCATCGTTATTAGCCCTGTCAAATTATAAATTGAGCTGCAAGCAGTTTAATGACAAATAAGGTTTTCGATAGAGAATGTCTGTGCTTTTGTATGGTTACTAAGAAATTGAGTAAAGTCACATCGGTGAAAGCGCTTTTGCTTTAAGGTAGTCATAAAAGCCTCATAAGCTTCAACATTACTATGTTGGAAAATAGAGTGTTTAACCCTTTTAGCTTTACTAACCCCAAGCCATTGCTCTTTAAGTAATACCATCGCGTATGCACCTAGTGTCACATGACCTCCGACTGATACTGATAATTTACCTAGCGGTATATCATCATCCCAATTAATACCGCCAATTAGCATTGAGTCAGCTTTACCTGCATTGATGACTGCAGATGTCGCACCACATGCCATCGCATCATTGGCTGCCCAGATAATATCTATTTTTTGATGCTTTAAAATGCCAGAGACTTTTTCGTAGGCCTGTTGTTTTGACCAATTAGCAACCGTACTATCAATTAAATTGATGTTGCGGTTATCAGTGATAAAGCTTTGTAATCCCTCGGCTCTGGCTATGGAGGCAGGGGAGGTTTCATCACCATGCAAGGCCAATATATTCACTTTTGACTGAGAGTCTGAGTTACTAAAATTAATCGATTGATGAAGTTGCTCGGCAAGTGTAAAACCAGCATCAAAGTTATTTGGGATAAGACTCCCTGCATAATATTCTCTTTGCTCTGGAGTTAGTGCGTTAAGCTCTTCATTAGTGAGATCATTTAGCAACATGAATACTTTGATTTTTTGTGCTGTAATTTTATTGACTAGGCTAGTCGCCACCCCTTTTTCGTTTACGATAACTGCAAAGTCAGGTTTATTTTCGATGACATCTTTGGCAAAAGACTTCATTAGAATGTGGTTGCGATTAGCGTAAATTGTCGTGAGGTTGATGTTTAGATCATCCGCAGCTTCTTGCATAAAGTAATTTACATTTGGCCAAAAATGCCCTGTCGGGTTATCTGATGGGTGGCCAGGGTTTAAAAACATGACGTTGAGTTGCTGAGCTTTAACAAAAGAGGTTGGCAAGAAACTAAAAACTAGTAAAACAAGAAAAACTTTAATCATGAGTACTCAGCAAGCTAAAACTTTAGTGCCATATTACTAATCATAGCCAGTTAAGCAAATTTTACTGTTGAGTTTTTTACATGTGCAAAAAGCATAGGGAGTATCATTTTACTTTTAATCGTTACATTTTGTCACAACCAACTTATCTCAAAAAGCTTTCATAGTAGACTTAAATGTTATTATGTAACATTACTCATTATAAAAACGAGCAAAGAATGAAAATTAAAAATCTTGTTTTGGCCATGGCTGCCGTCGTTGCGCCTTTGGCTTCTGCGTTTCAAACGCAAGATACCCGTATTTTACGATTCCCAGATATTTATAAAGAGCATGTCACATTTGTATATGCAGGTGACATTTACGTTGCTAACACCAAGACAGGAAAAAGCCAGCGTTTAACTCATCATGAGGGGTTCGAAACTTTTCCTAAGTTTTCTCCAGACGGAAGTCAAATTGCATTCTCAGCACAGTACAACGGCAGTCGACAAGTTTATGTCATAAACCGCGATGGCTCAGGTTTGAAACAATTAACTTACTACAATGACGTTGGTCCTATGCCACCTCGAGGTGGTTATGATTACCGTGTTATGGACTGGACGCCAGACGGAAAAAATATCGTATTTAGAGCAAATAGAACGCCTTGGGGCAAGCGAATGGGGCGCCCATACACAGTGCCAGCAGAAGGCGGTTTAGAGCAACCGATGGCAATTCCTGAAACGGGTGGCGGTATGCTTTCTCCTGATGGAAGCAAATACGTTTATACCCCTATAGACAGAGAGTTTAGAACGTGGAAACGTTCACGTGGTGGTCGTGCTCAAGATGTGTGGGTGTATGATTTAGAAAATAACACTTCAAAACAGTTAACGTCTCATCGCGCTACAGATCAACAGCCTACCTGGGTAAATGACAGTATTTATTTCGTCTCAGATAGAGATTACACACTTAATTTATATAAATACCGTGAGGGTAGAGCTCCTGTTCGAATGACAACGCATGATGACTTTGATGTGTTGTGGCCTTCAGCGGGTCCTGATGCGATTGTTTATGAAAATGGGGGTTATCTATACCGTTTCGATGAAGCGACAAAGTCCTCTGAAAAACTAACGATAAATGTAGAAGGGATCAGAGAGCACATTTTGCCTTACAGTAAAAATGTGAGTGACTTTATTGACTCAATGGACATCTCTCATGATGGCAAGCGCGCGGTGTTTACAGCCCGTGGTGATATTTTCACAGTGCCAGTAAAAAAAGGCCCGACTCGTAACTTAAGCTACACGCCTGAAGGCCGTGAGATAGAGGCAAGTTGGTCGCCAAATGGTCGATATATCGCTTATATGAGCGATGTAACAGGCGAGTACGAAATTTATATTAAAGATCGTGCTAACAATAATGAAGTTAAGCAGTTAACAAATAATGGCACAATTTGGCGTTTTACGCCTAAGTGGTCACCTGATAACAGCAAGCTACTTTTTGCAGATAAAAACCACACGCTTTGGTTACTTGATATAGCATCTGGCAAACAAACAAAAATAGATGTGGCAAAGTTTGATGAAAATGGTCTTACTCAATATGTTTGGTCGCCAAATTCAAACGATATTGTGTATGTAAAAAATAACGAAAACCGCTACTCATCGTTATTTCATTTCAATATTGAGTCAAAGAAGGTAACACGCTTAACAGATGAGATGACATCTGAAAGTAACCCGACTTTTTCTCCTGACGGTGAGTATCTGTATTTCAGCTCTGAACGTGATTACAACTTAACGTTCAGCTCGTATGAGTTTGATTATATGTTTAATCGTGCCACGCGAGTTTATGCGGTTGCTGTGAATAATCAAATCACACCCATTAACGCATTAAGCTCTGATGAAGCGGGCATTGTCACTGAAGAGACTGAAGACAAATCTAAACAAGAAAACACGAATGCGCTTGAGCCTCAAGGTTTTATGAAGCGTGTCGTCGCTACAAATGCGCCAGCAGGAAATTATCGCAGCTTAACGGGTGTAGAAGGTGGGGTTTTAACGCTATCAGGTGGTGCACTTAAGCTTATTTCGAATAAGCCTGATGGCAAAGTGGCTACAGTCGCTTCTGGCGTGAGTCAGTATAAAGTGTCTACGAATGGCAAACACATCATTGCTCGCTCGGGTAAAAACATCAGTGTTATAAAGCCTAAAGCAAAACAAGATCTAAAAGCGAATCAGCTTGATCTCTCGAAGATGAATCTAAAGATTGATCCTAAAGTTGAGTGGCAGCAAATGTATGTTGAGGGTTGGCGCACATTACGTGATTGGTTCTATGATGAAAATCACCATGGCCAAGATTGGGATGCGATTTTAAAACGTTATCAACCCATGGCGGATGCGGTAGCACACAGAACTGATTTAGATTATGTGCTCAGTGAAATCGCAGGTGAAATTAATGCGGGTCATATTTATGTTCAATCTGGCGATGCGCCAACCACTGAACGTAAAAAGCATGGTTTATTAGGTGCTGAAGTAGAAAGTCACCCGTCTGGTTTTGTGAAGATAAACAAGATTTATCAAGGTGAAGATTGGCATGAAGACTTCCGCTCGCCACTGGGTCAAACAGGCATTAATGCCTCTGTAGGAAACTTCATTTTATCGGTGAATGGCCAAGCCGTAGATCAAGTGAGTAACTTCTTTGAATTGCTAGAAAATACTCAGGGTGAGCCAGTTGAGCTAATGCTGTCTGATTCACCTAGTTTTGATGCTGCTTGGAAGGTGACAGTTAAACCTGTAGCCAGTGAGCAGGGTCTACGATACTTGGAGTGGGTGAACAGCCGAACTGAATACGTCAGTAAGTTATCTAATGGCAAAATTGGTTATGTACATTTACCAAATACGCACTACGAAGGTAACCGCTCTTTATTCAAGAACTTTATGCCACAAACGACAAAAGAGGCGATGATCATTGATGATCGTTACAACGGCGGTGGCTTTATTCCTGAACATTTAATTACTTGGTTATCTCGCAAGCCATTAAATTACTGGAAACGTCGTGGTGTTGAGCCAACTAAAACGCCAGCATTTGCACACGATGGTCCTAAAGCTATGCTGATTAACGGTTATTCGAGTTCTGGTGGTGATGCATTACCTTACTATTTCCGTCAAGCGGGGCTTGGTAAGTTAATTGGCACGCGAACTTGGGGTGGCTTGATTGGTATTTCTGGTAACCCATACCTTGTAGATGGTGGGCAAGTGATTGCTGCGACTTTCCGTATTCTTGATAACGACGGCAGCTGGATCATAGAGAATGAAGGTGTAACACCAGATATCGAAGTGGTCGATCGTCCAGAACTTATTCATGCAGGAAAAGACCCTTCGGTCGAGCGCGCAGTTAAAGAGCTTCTTAAAGAATTAGAAGCTAACCCTAAAAAGCCGCTTGTCGTGCCACCTGCGCCGAGTAACTTTAGAGACTAAAAGTCATTATTCTTATAAGGGGCGAGTAGCCCCTTTTTAATCTTTGAACTAAGAGAATAAAGGTACCATACAGCAAACTAGCTAACAGGTTTTGTGCATTTAAAGATAATCGCAAATGAACGGCTACTAAGTGATGTAAAGTCGCAACTAAGCTTGTTAAATAAGTTGATTGTTTAAAGGTGTTTTGCGGTTTATTCGTCCCAGAGCCATTTATACATAATGAGACTATCAACATAACCTAACTTCGGGTGATTATAGGCTTTTGGAATTGTGCCGATAATTTCATACCCAAGCTTTTGCCAAAGCGATACCGCAACGGTATTACTCGAGACCACAGAATTAAACTGCATGGCCTTAAAACCAAGCTCTAGGGCGATAAGCTGAGAGTGCTCACAAAGTTGTCTAGCAATGCCTTTTCCTGCAGCTAAAGGCGAGACCATATAGCCGCAGTTACAAATGTGTGAGCTTGGGCCCATGGCATTGGCTTTTAAGTAATAACTGGCCAGCACTTGCCCTTTTTCTTCGTAAACGAAAGATTTTAACGGCGCTTCACACCATAGCGTATATGCGCTCGACTCGTTCATGTCTGGATCAAATGCATAAGTCTCTTGTGCTTGAATAATATTCCGAAAAGTCGGCCAAAAGTTAATAAAATCGTCATGCCTCATTGCTCTAATCATGTTTTGTCCTTGTATTGCTGTTTAATCATTTAATTAAAATTAGTTTTCTTGAATTCATGCCGAATGCAGCGTTCTGAAATATGCCTCTTATATAACTGGCGCTTGTGAGTGGGACTGGGCTGATATTCTTATGTACCCTAGACAGCAATTGCAAACACACCTTTATTTATAAGCGAAAGTGCTGACGTCAGTCCACAATATAACATTTAACCTAGCATTTTATGCATGTTTTGAACCGTCATCGGGAGTACCAAGGCAGTAGATGAGTAAAATACTGTAATCAGAAAGCCAATAACCTGATAAATTTTCAATTAAGAGAAGCAGCGTGTACAAACATTTCGATGAACCCCATTTATACCTAAATAATAACTAAAATTTAACAAAGTTAATTTTTGTCAGTTTTATGAATTTAAGCATATGATTTAATATATAAAATTTCTTTTTGTAAATTTTATGTTACAAATTTAAATATGAATAATTTTAAAATTATGTAAATAAAATGTGATCTTTGTGATTTGTTACGCTATGGTTTGTGTGATTTTTAATCAAACAACAAAGTAAAAGGAATCATTATGCGTAAATTATCAACCCTCGCATTCGCCATTGGTGCAATTGTATCTGGACAAGCTTTAGCTCAAGCAGAATTAGCACAAGTCTCTGCAAGCAAAGCCATTCCAAATCAATATATTGTAGTATTTAAAACGCCTTCTGTTTTAAATATTCAAAGCGCTGATGCAGTAGCAAGTTATGCAGAGCAAGCTAGTCAAACTCTCGTTAATAAATATAACGTAGATGTATCACGAAAGTTTTCTGGCTCTCTAAACGGTGTGGTTGTGAATGCATCTGCACTTCAAATTCAAGATTTATTAAGCAATCCTGATATTGACTATATTGAGCAAGATCAGATTGTAAGTGTGTCACCTATGGCAGCTACGAATGCTGATCAAAGCAACGCGATTTGGGGTCTAGACCGAATTGACCAGCGTGATCGTCCACTAAACTCTAACTACCACTATGACTATGATGGTGCAGGCGTAACGGCTTACGTTATCGATACTGGTGTACTTATTTCGCACAACGAGTTTGGTGGTCGTGCATCACATGGTTACGATTTCGTAGATAACGATGGTGATGCAACAGATTGTAACGGTCATGGTACTCACGTTGCGGGTACAATTGGTGGTAGCCAATACGGTGTTGCAAAGAATGTGAATATCGTTGGTATTAAAGTACTTGGTTGTTCTGGTTCAGGTACTAACTCTGGTGTAATTGCTGGTGTTGATTGGGTTAAAAACAATGCATCTGGCCCTTCTGTTGCAAACATGAGTTTAGGTGGCGGTGTTTCACAAGCACTTGATGCAGCAGTTAATTCTGCGGTTGCTTCTGGTGTAACCTTTGTTGTTGCAGCAGGTAACGACAACTCTAATGCTTGTAACTACTCACCAGCTCGTGCTGCAGATGCAATCACAGTAGGTTCAACAACGAGCAGTGATAGCCGTTCAAGTTTCTCTAACTATGGTAGCTGTTTAGATATTTACGCACCGGGTTCAAGCATCAAGTCAGCTTGGTACAATTCAAACACGTCAACGAATACAATAAGTGGTACATCAATGGCTGCACCACATGTTGCAGGTGTTGCTGCACTTTACCTTGATGAGGATGGCTCGCGCTCTCCAGCACAAATTGATTCACTTTTAAGTAACCGCAGTTCTAAGAACAAGATAAGCGATGCAAAATCGGGTTCTCCAAATGAACTTTTATATAGCCTCGTTGGTGACGGCGGCCCAGTTGACCCAGTTGACCCTGATCCAGCACTTGAAGATGGTGTTGCTGTAAACATCTCTGGTGCTAGAGGCTCTGAAAGTTTCTTCACATTTGAAGTACCTGCTGGTACTTCAAATGTGGCTTTCAGTATGACTGGTGGTTCTGGTGATGCTGATATCTATGTTCAACAAGGTACTAAACCAACACAATCTTCATATAGCTGTCGCCCATACAAAAATGGCAATGAAGAAACCTGTACTTTCAATAACCCAACTGCTGGCACTTGGCATGTAATGGTTCGAGGCTACAGTGCTTATTCAGGTGTGTCACTGAAAGCCCAAACATCATCAGGTGGTGGTTGCGGTGCGAATTGCCTAGATAATGGTGTACCAGTAACGAGCCTTTCTGGAACACGTAATTCTGAGGTTGTTTACACGATTGATGTACCAGCGGGTGTAACACTAAATGTAAATACATCAGGCGGCTCTGGTGATGCAGACCTTTATGTTCGTAAAGGAGCTGCACCAACAACAAGTACATACGACTGCCGCCCTTACCGTAATGGTAACAATGAGAGCTGTAGTTTAAGTTCTGGTACTGGCGGTACTTACTACATCATGCTTCGTGGCTATAGCGCTTATAATGGTTTGACGCTACAAGCTAGCTACTAAATCTGAACTTTTTAAATCCAATTAATTAAGTCGTTAAGTAAAAGCGCATTAAGCAACCTGTTTTTTGCGCTTTTTATTTTTTATAATCTTTCAGATTATAAATCTGCGTAATACCAATCCTCAATCATTTTGAGGGACTAAATTGACACTAGCTTTATTAAAAACTTCTCATTCAGAACAGTTAAAAAGCAGCACTTTCGCCTTGCTATCGACGAATTGCCCTTGCCTCAAAATAGGTTGCTTAACTAAAGAACATCATAAACCTCAAATTATTTCTCTGTTTTAGTTAAAACGTTAACAATGTGTCTTGCTTCGGCTTCATATTTCTACCTTAATTCCATATTAAGCTTGTTGTAATAGGCAAATTATGTCTAATAATTAGCTTTTATCTTAATTCAACTTAGGTATATAGGACGCAGCGTGCACTTAAACGATCCTTGGAGTCATCGAGCGACGACACCAATATTACTCTTTTTCCTAGCAGTTTCTGTGATTGGCTTTTTAGTAAATGGTATTTATCAATTACAACAAGCTCATTCC
Source organism: Pseudoalteromonas phenolica (assembly GCF_005886345.1). Taxonomy (GTDB): domain Bacteria; phylum Pseudomonadota; class Gammaproteobacteria; order Enterobacterales; family Alteromonadaceae; genus Pseudoalteromonas; species Pseudoalteromonas phenolica_A. The sequence continues at coordinate 4,956 of NZ_PNEC01000042.1, read as the reverse complement.
TTTGGTCAAGAGGTGAGGGCACAAGTTAAATCACAAACCTTAGTTGCAGCAGAAGAGGTTGATAAAGCACTCACTAAAATAATGGACAGTGTTGATAGGTTTGCCACAGAAGTGACAGCGACTCCAGACAAAACATTTGTGATAAAACTGCTAGAAGATGAATTTGCAGTAAATGAAGATATTTACTCGCTCAATGTGACCTTTCACCCATATAAGTATCAGTCAGATGTACGTTATTTTAGCCCTTATTATGAAAGATTAACGGGTGTTGAGCGCACCTACAACTTGGTTGATTATGATAAGCCATTTAGAGAATTTAGTTGGTACCACAGGCCGTTAAAAGAAGGACCGATCTGGACTGAGCCGTATTATGAGCCTCAGAACAATGTGCTAATGACAACCTATTCTGTGCCTTTTTATCAGTCGAAGGAAGATAAGCGAGCAGGCAAAGCCCCTTTGGGAGTAGTCCCTTCCGATGTTTCTTTAGATCAATTAACGGCATCATTAAAAGAACTTGATTTGGGCCTAGGCGGCTACGGAATAATATTTTCTGAAAATCAGAGCCTTATATCTCACCCTGTATTTAGTCATGTGCGAGGAATGGAGCACCTTGATGATTTAGTGAAAGAGTCTGAATTTAAGTATTTAGCCAAAATATCTGGATGCTTTGATAAAAACTTAGATTATCTATTCTTTAATGGCGAGACACTTGATAACGACGAACATTATGCCGCTTGTACTAAGGTACCTCATACTAATTGGACATTGATCACACGCATGTCTTCAGACATGTTTGCCATGGATAGAGATGAACGCAGGCAGAGTAATATTCAAATTATTGCTTGGGGCTCGTCATCTATTATTTTCTTAATTCTGCTTTTAACAAAATTAAGACGTTTAACATGGACGCAGAATAACGTGTTACTGTCAGTAACTTTAATGATGAGTACCATGTTGGTACTTGAGTTTGCCCGTAGTTTTAAGACTTTGGAGCAAAACGATAATGTGATCATTACGACACAAGCACAAAGAGAGGCATTTTCATCAAGTTATCAAGACAGACTAGAAAAAATGCATGTTGAAACACCAGAGTTTGTTGCGACGGGCCTTTATGTTGAGTCTTTGGAGTTTGTAAACGCCAATAATGTGCACCTGACAGGTCATGCTTGGCAAAAGCTGACTGCTGAGCAGAGAAAAATCATTAAACCAAAATTATCTTTCAATCATACGGTCAATAACAAAATAGAAGAAGCTTACAGGCAAGAGCAACAAGATGGCGGCCTTTTGGTTGGCTGGCGTTTCTCTACTGAAACTAGGCAACAATTTGATTACAGTAAATACCCGTTTGATCACAAGAGCATTGAGCTGAGTTTCAACGAAGCAGATATGGGTGGTAATGTTATTTTAGTGCCGGATTTAGAGTCTTATGAAAAGCTTTCAAAAATGGACAACCCAGCTGTAGCCCCTGCAATTGTGTTAGATGAGTGGCAGTTAAAGAGTAGTTATTTTAAATATCGTTTCGAAAGCTATAACACTAACTTTGGCTTAGATACTTTTTTTAATCAGAATGTAGCACCTGAGTTAAATTACAATATTAATATTGAAAGGGAGTTTATAGGGCCGTTTGTGACAACCTTGCTACCAGTAATGGTCATGGTATGCCTACTATATGCATGTGTAGTTAGTATGAAGTACACACCTTATGGTGATTTACGTAACAATATTACTGCAGTTGTATTTACTATTTTGCTGGCGCATTACAGTATTCGTGAGCACCTACAAATTGACGAAGTGGTCTATTTTGAGATTTTTTACTTCTTGCTTTATTTGGTTTCATCAATCTTTATGTTGATAGCGCATCAATATTATAAAGCCAAAGAAGAAACGGGTGATGGTCGTATTTATAAACAACTGGCCAATATTTGGTTCTGGCCGGTGATGACCATATCGATATTTATCATCACAGTACTGACTTATTATTAAATGAAAAGACCTGCACTTATGCAGGTCTTTTTTATTAAGCAATTAGTATTTTAATTCCTCAATCCATGTTAGCGTGTCTAAGTAAGCCTTGGTTTTTTCACTGAGCGGGTTGCCTGTCAGATCCAAACTGGTCAGCTTTTCATTAACATCAACATTGATATCGGTGATCAAGTTGTTAGAAAGGTCTAACCCCAATAATTCTGGTGAACCACTGAAATCAACTGATGTGAGTTTGTTATTGTAAATAGAAGCATACTCTAAACTTGGTAAGTCGATATAGAGTTTTTCAAGAACGCCATCATACATGCTCAGAATTCTCAGAGAGGGAAGATTAATTAGTTCTATTGTGTGACTATTAACTGCCCCTAGCATTATTTCAGAGAGCTTATCGTTATTTGAAAAAGTTAGGTTTTCAATATTTGTTCTGTTGATTATTAAATGTTCAATTTCGGGATTATAACTCAAGTCTAATTTTTCAAGCTCTAAGTTTGTGTTATTAATACTTAAAAATGAGAGTGCACTTAAATTAGTTATGTCGATTTCGGGCATGTCGCTTGAGCTAATTGTAATTATTTCAACACTTTTTAAAGCCGATAGTGAAATTGTTTCGAATTTTATAGATTTTACATACAGTTCTTTCAGTTTTGGCGTCCAATCAGAGTCAAAAACAATTTTATCTGGGCTTTGATTACGATTGTCTATTGATAAGCTTTCTAAATTTTCAAATAGCGCTAAACCACTTAAATCTCCATTAGTAAAATTTTCGATATCACAAGATATGTATTTTACTTCGCTGGTACTCCTCACACTATTTGGATCAAAGGTTTGATTGTGACAGTGGTAGGACGAATGGTCTTTATTGAATCATTATATTCTTCACTTCCAGAGCCAAAGCAGCCTGATAAAATTGCGCATGTAGCAAAGAGAGGCAATACTTTTTTCATTTATCTAATTTCCGTATATTTTTATTTTTTTAAATATACCAATTCTTTTAAGTTGGTCCAATTTTAAATACAAATGCGACTTCATATCCTTTCTTTCTTCCTGAGAAATAAAGGCACAGAAGCGAAGTTTATTATGGCTGTGATGAATTTAAGAAAATGCTGAAAGGCCGAAACTTATGCCACAGTCGGAGGAAAAGCGATGAATTGGGCGGTTAAAAATCAAGAACATATCCCAAAAAATATGCTGAATGCCTTTCTTATTGGAAGCCTAAATCGACTGACCAATTCAACAGGCTACAATTAACAAAGCAGATCACTTATAAGCTTTGAACTCGTTGCCAGCTATTGCTGGCAACGATAGTGGGCTCTATTGTCTAAAGCTTTTGCCAAACATTGGCTTTACTTGGTTGGTCGCCCTGCGTCCACCATTTCGCGGTGTAAATAGCCTCATTAAAACTGACCTTGTCACCTTTTAGGTAAACTTTTGTGGCATCCCATGCCGCAACACCATCCACCGGTGGTGTGTCTATAGGTGGGTCAAGCTTTTCAACCACAGTTACATTTGGCCAATTAACATGTGACTGATAAAAATTCGTGACACACTTTTCATAATCGCCAGGCACAAGTGCTGAATAAGCAGTTTGATAGCCTACTAATTTACACTCGAATGACTGGCCACCGGGGCGATCTGAATGATAAGTCCAATCAGCTTCCCAGTTTGTGTAAAGTACATCGGCAGAGCCATTGAGGTTTAAGCTTCCAAAAGGCGTTTGTTGCCAACAGGTATTTTCTTCATCAGCTTCAATTGGAATGTTGTAATAGTTCGATAAACCTTCCCAGTAACGAATACGGTTTACTGGCTGACCTTTAGTACGGTTTTGCTCACCGCACTCAATGCCCCCATTTATCACATTTATGGTGGTGCCAAATCCATAACCAATACCAGCTGCTAGCTCTTTTTGAGAAGGCACCCAAGTTCGATCAATAACGTGCAACATGGCGGGCTTTGGCGCTTGAGGCGTTAAGAAAAACCAAATAGCTGAAGCTAAGTTGAGCCAAGAGTCTGCAACTAAACCTGGGTTGTTGAGCAGTACAGTCGCATCACCGTTGAACATGACTTCAGAGAAAGCACCGTAATTGAAGTGATAAGAGAGTTGCTTAGCACCTCGACCAAAATAACCTTGACCATCAGCACATGGCCAGCGACGGTTTTGCCAGTCGTTTTGTCCACACCCTGTCGTGTAACCTGGTTGACCTTCAGACCACCCCATTTCACGTACATGCACGAGTGCTTGTTGCCACTCTTCTAACTGTTGTGGGTTGTCAGAAATATTGTCTTTAGCAATATGTCCGCCCGTTTCTTGTGCAAAGTGTGCAAATGCTGTGATGATAGACTTCTTACAAATGGCATCAGAATCTCGGCCATCTGTATATTCACCACAAAATGCTGGGAATTTACCTATGGCACGCAAGAAACGCGTATAAGTATATTCAGGGGCAGCCATACCGGTTAAAAAATCCCATTCTTGCTGACCAAACACACGTTCAACTCGTTTCACGTTTTCAGGATTGTTGGCATTGTTAGGCGTGATCGCTTCAACAATACTGTTGTCGCGTGTTTCTAGTGCCTTGGCCCAAATCTGATACATAGGATCTGAGGCTTTTGCATCACGCGCAGTATTAATTTCTGCTCGCGATAGTAAATAACCGTTTGGGTTATTAGGGTCGTCAACAATGGTTAGCGCATTGGCCGAAGCAATTAAACCAACCTGCAAAGCAAGCAGTTTGAAAGAATGGTTTTTCATTTGAGTTCCTTTGAATCGCACGTTTCTAAAACAGGGTTATTTAACCTATTTTTAACATTAGACGCTGAATGACATCGCTGTCAAGTTTGTCTTTGAAGAATTGTTGCATTTGCAATTACTGGTTAAGAGTTTATTTTGTTGAGTCTCACATCGCTTGTGTTTTATTGTTATTTTTTAAATAGTGGCAATGGGATAACGAGGGGCTAAATAACCTCAGATCTGTA
>NZ_PNEC01000041.1 GCF_005886345.1 Pseudoalteromonas phenolica | reverse complement strand
TTAAGGTAATCAAGGAAAGGTTAAGTTAATCAAGGAATGGTTAAGGTATTCGCAACTTCGCAAGGACGGTGTGTGCGATTAATTATCCCAAGGAATGGACAGGAAGTTACAATTAGCAAGGAAGCATAGATTTTGCAGCTAAGTAGTAATTATGTGTTTTATGGATAAAACAATTATTGTTGTACTTACTTATAGAATTAGAAAAAGAGGAAGTTTGTACATTGTTAAAACAATCACTAAGTCCACTCAATAGTTACAAGGAAGTACGTGAGCTTTTTTACCAACCAAATTAGGTTGGTTTTTTTCTTTACGCCCTTTAATCCTACCTATATTTATTTATCTTTTAAGAATACAATTCGGAACAAATATTTGACCTAAATTTTTGCACTAAACTTGCTAGTTGTGTTTGGTCGTGATTTGATTCCTTCGAGGTGTGCTGTGAGCAATCTAAAATTGATCCCTTTTTTGTTTTGCATTTTTATGCTCGGTTGCTCAGGTGAACTTACTCTTTCTAAAGGAAAGGTAATTGACTTATCAAACGAGCCTTTGTTAACGGCACAGTTTTCGAAACAAGGTCGTCTTGTGCTAATCATGGATTTTAAAGGGCAAGCTCATGTTTATAAAGCTAATAATTTCGAAAAGATATTTGAAGTTAGTGTCCAAGAAAAATTAGTTGATCCAAAACTAGCTATTCTTTCAGATGATGGAAGTAAACTCATTTTAGCAAATGACCGTGACGTCGCAATTTGGTCTGTTTCTGGAAAAGTGTTAATTGGGCAAACGCAGTTTTTCGGTGTGCAATCATTTGCCACTATTTCTGCCGTTTCAATTTCTCCTGATAATGACAAATTGTTAGTTGGCATGTCAGATGGCACTATAAATATGGCGACAATATCTACGCGTCTTAACAACCGCTTTAAACCACACACTAGACCTGTAACGCATCTCAAATTTATAACTAATGAAAATTATTTATCTGCTTCACAAGATGGAAAGTTTGCTAAAAGGATCTTTGCCTCTCCAGAACCTATTCTTGAAGAAGAGTTTCCTCACAGAATTACTTCTTTAGTTGTTGATGTTGAATCACAGCGATTATTTGTCTCTGATGCATTGAAATCTCAACTGGTAAAGTCTTTATCTGGACAGCCTGGTAAAAGTATACAGTTACAATATATGGCTAGGTTTATGGTCTTTAGGCAAGGGCATTTTGTTGAACATTCAAATCTTTTAGTAACTTCTTCATCGAAAAACCATATTTCTATTTGGGATACCACAACAGGGGAAGAGTTGGGAACTTGGCAGAGTCAAATAGATACATCAACAGCGACGGTTCTATCTATGTACAGCAATGACAGAGGTGAGTTGTTTACAATTAATTCTGATGCAATGATAGAAAAGTGGGATTTAACTCAGCTAAATACGCTTTAAGGAACCAAATATGATTAGAAAGCACTATAAACTCTTTGTGTTGTTTTGTTTAGTGATAATGTTTGGTTGTTCTAAAGACTCTAACTTTCAAATAAAAGAAGAGGTCGTCAATAAGCTCTCAGATAAGTTAATTTATTTAGCGCAATTTTCGGATGATACTTCTCAAGTAGCCTTAATTGACGAAAAAAGTGATATAAACATTTGGGACTTAACTGACTTTCAACAGGTATTTTCTCTTTCTGCAAATCAAACCCCAACCAGTATAAGAGCTTTTAATTATAAAAAAGAGGCTAATTTATTATTGATAGCTGGTGAAAACCGTCTAGATTTTTGGCAAACAGACAAAAAGAAAAAACTTGGGCAACTCCAAGTGTTTAGTGAAGAGCCTTTAGCACGAATTTCGACGCTAGCTGTTTCAAAACATGGCGGTATGATTGCGGTTGGTATGACTGATGGAACGGTATTTATTTACAATCGCAGCAGTAACACCTCGATTAAGCATCAAATACATAGTAGTAGTGTTAGTCATATCATATTCGATCGCTCTGACCGTTATATTTTAACAGGCGGTTTAGATGGAAAAGTGTCGAAACGAGCTGTGACTAATTTAGAAGAACAGTTTGAAAAAAAATATAAAAATCGTTTGAGTAACTTATCATATGATGAAATTAATTCTCGCTTTTTTGTGTCTGATGTTCTTAAAAACCAGGAAATTTATAATTTTGATAGCGGTGAATTGATTTCAAAGTTGGAATATTCTGCAAGATTTAGATGGTTTAGGGAGAGCATATTCCTAAAAGATATGCCATATTTATACACGACAACACCAAAAACAGATATTTCAATGTGGCATGTTAATACAGGTGGTGAAGTATTAACATGGTCTACGAAAGCACTTTCTTTAGGTAGTACAACGCTTGATATACAAGTAAACGGTAGGCAAATTTTTACTATAACCAGTGAAGGTGTATTTCAAAAGTGGCTTCTTTCAGAAAGTTAACTTTTGATTTTTGTTATTAAACCTATATTAGATTTTTGAGCTTGTTTTAATAAATTTTCATCGTTATTCAAATGGAACAGGGCACGAAATGTTAATTAGAGCTTTTTTATTATGGTCGTTTATTTGCTCATCTTTTGCTATTGGATTTCAATCCTCTTTGTCTGAATCTCAGTGTGCTCGCTTTTATAACGAATACCAGCTAATTTCAAAAAAAATGAATGACAGTTCAGGGGAAGCCTTAAAGTCATTAGGTAATCGCTATGGTCGTTTGCAAGATAGGTTAGAAGCTTTTTGTCAACATACTGAATATACAGCAACTCCTCAACAATCTGAGGATACGCCAGAAAGTCAAAAAAACAGTAAAGCTATAGTTCTATATTCAGATGAGTCTAAGCAGGCAGATTGGGAATCTTTCTATACTCCCCCTAGCTATTGTTTAACTGAATCATTGAGTTCAGTGAACAAGTTAAGATGTAAAAATGAGCTTGAAAGGTTTAAAGAGATTTTTGATCAGCAATGGGAACAAAATAATCAAAAAGTAGCTGAATTAGATAATACAAATCTTGAAGAGGCAAATAGTAAGATTCAAGAAGAGACTAATAATGAGCAAAGTGAGGAAGCTAATTTTGTTTCTAATGAGTCTATAAATCAGAAAAGACCATCTACGCTCTCAACAACTAATGAAAATACAGACTTGGCTGTAAAAACGAAAACCACAGGCCTCGATACATTATTTGTGTATATAGAAGATTACTTATTGGCGTTGATTATTCTTTTAATCATTCTAGTTGTCATCAAGCTTGCGCTGCCTTCATTAAAACGGTTATTTACAAAGCACTTTAGCTATGTAGCTGTTAATAAATATTTAATGAAACATTTGTCTGTCAATGAATATAGTTTGTACAGTAGGATTAGCTTGCCAATTTCTGGTGGAATGGCTGATATTGATGAGTTAATACTTTCACCTTTCGGTATATTCATCATCATCTGTCAGCCTCAAACTGGTCGGGTTTATGCTGATACTACTTCGGAAGTTTGGACAGAACAAGTTGGTAAAAAGCGAAACAATTTTCCAAGTCCAAGTCGACAGTTACCTATTAAAATAGCTGGAGTTAAACAGCTGTTGGGTATAGATGATAATGTTCAAGGTATTATTGTTTTTGATCAAGAAGTAGACTTTAGGACTAATATGCCCAAAGATGTACTACAAACAGGGCAGTTATTAGCAAAGATTCAACATTTTGAAGAAAAGGTGTTTACGCCGGAACAAATATCACATTTTGTACTGTTATTAAGCGAGTACAAACCAAGTAACCCCTTTAAAGAGCTAATGGGTAAGATAGGTAGTAAACAAAAAATGGACTCTGAGTGGGGGGGGCTAACTTCCTCTTATTCAAATCCATTTTTTTATGCACAATCAAGGGATTTTAAGTTACAATTGAGACTGTATATCATTCCTTTTTAGTTAGGTACTCGTTTCTTAAATGACGGACATTACCACTCACCGCGCTTCTAGAAGACGTCTTTTAATTGCTTTATCAATAACTTGCACCTTCATGTTGATTCAATTAGCAGGTGCATATTATTCAAATTCACTTGCTGTTTTAGCTGATGCGGGACACCTTTTTGTTCATAATAGTTCTCTATTTATTGCATTAATTGCCTCTTCTGTAGCTGTACATCTAGCTAAGAACTATAGTGATGGGTATAAAAAAGCAGAATTTACAGGTGGGCTTATAAATGGTCTACTTTATTTAACAATCTCAATAGTGATTCTTTATGAAGGGAGTGAGCGTCTAAGCCATCACCACGCTGGAGAAGCTGCTGCTGTTAATGCGTATCTAATGTCTGTAATTGCAGCATTAGGTTTTTTATTTCATGGCCTATCAGCTTGGGTTTTATACAAAGGTAGAAAAGAAAGTATCAATGTATATGCCGTTTTTCTTCATTCTTTTTTCGATCTTCTTTCAACGGTTTCTACTTTTATAGCCAGTATTTTAATTTATTTAACGGGCTATCAAATCATTGATATTTTTTCAAGTATGCTTATTTCTATCTTTGTGCTGTTCACAGGCATTAAAGTAGTTAGAGTTTGTTTGTTAGGGCTCTTTGCAAAAGAAGCAAACTTACCATCTTCTGAAGATATTGAAACTAAAATACTTTCTACTGATCATGTTGAAAGTGTGCATAGTATTACCGTTTCTAAAATTGATACTCAAGTTGCAGTCGGCGCGCATATTGTTTTGAAACATCACTGTACTATTGATTCACACGATCAGTCTTGTAGAGAGCAAGTTGAAAGTGTACTCAGTAGCACATTTGGTATTTCTCAATGTGTTTTGCAAATTGAGAGTCATCAATGCCCTGAACATTAAGAATATAGACTTGGCATGCTAAGCGTTTTATTTTAGTTTAAAGATATAAAGAGTGGATTCGTTGATATACATTGAATAAAAAACTACTAGCTTACTTAATTTGCATTTTTCTTGGCATTATAGGTGGAACGACTAATCTTTTACCCTTTTGGTTTTTAGATAATTCAGAGTTTCTCCTAGGACAAATATTTGTTTTAGGTGCCTTGATAACCTATGGCTTTAGGCACAGTTTAATAGTTTTAGCAATTGTAAGTATCTTCATCTATTTTCGTTGGCAACATTCGTGGCCAACATTGGTCTTTTTGTTAGAAATTTTATGGTTAAAATATGTAGCTATCTCTAGAAATAAAATGGTTTTCTTTAGAGGTATGCTATTTTGGTTGATTTGTGGTCTCCCTCTTTTATATTTCCTCGGCCACATACAACTAGAACTCCCAAACTTGGTTGTATTCACTGCACTAACAAAATATTTGATTAATGCGATCATTTGCTTAGCCATCGTCGATTTGTTTAGCTTATTTTGGAATAAAGAGAAATGGCACACGATGCCTCTCTATAGTATTTTAAACCGAACGGTTAATTTACTCATTATTCTGATAGTTGTAACTACTTCTGTGGTCTTAACTAATAACCATTACGCTAGGGTTGAGTCTGAAGTTAAATCTAAGCTGTCAGATACTGCACAAAATATAAACAAGCAAATTGATGATTACCTACAAAGTTATTTAAGAGCAGTGCTCATAACTGGTGGAAGTATTTCTCAGGGGGCTAATATCAATTTAGTACTTGAGCAGCTTGTAGAAGTTCATGATGGTTTTATAACAAGTATTTTTATTTCACCTGAAGGTGAAGTGTTAAACTTCTACCCGCAACTCTTAGGTGATAGCTTTGTTGGCGATATACCCAACGTGTCCGATAGAGAGTATTTTATTGAAGCACCAAATCACCCAAACGGTTATATTTCAAGTGTTTTTAGGGGACGAGGTTTTGGTGAAGAGCCTATAATTGGGTTATCAGCCCCAATATATGAGTTTGAATCATTGCTGGGTGTTTTAGAAGCTTCATTACGCTTTGAGTCTTTCGAGCAATTTATTCCTCGCTTACTTTCTCATCAAGGTGAATTGTTGATATTAGATGCTCAAAAACAAGTTGTTTATGGCTCTTTAACTCGAGATTTCGAAACCCTGTCTGTACTTGATAGTGATATATATCAGCAATTAATTGACAGTACACAGCAGACATATTCTGATAGTCAGGGAGACGTTTTTTACAAAGAGACATTTGTTGCAGGAAAGTCTGGCTGGACAGTTGTTACTTTTTTAGATCGTTCACACGTGAATTTAACGACAATTAACTCTCTCATCACACCCTTAATTTTAACTTTAATTATTATAGTTGTATGCCGAGTACTTATTCGTTTTCTTACTCGTCAATTAGTACAGCCAATCTCGAATTTGAGTAATGAAATACATCAATTTGACCCATCGAGGCCTTTACATGTCGTAAAAGCTAAAGAGAGTGACTTCTTTGAGCTTGTCACTTTACAATCACAATTTGCTCAATTAAGTGAAAAGCTGAGGGTCAACTTTAACGAGCTAAATACAGCAAACAATGAAAACCAACAATTAAATCGGCGTTTGAAAGAGTTCAATTTAGAACTTGAAGCTTTGGTAAATGAAAAAACTAAAAAGTTAACATTTGCAGTTGCTCAAGCCAACAATGCAAGTCGCGCAAAGAGTCAATTTTTGGCGAATATGAGTCATGAAATCCGTACGCCATTAAATGGGATTATTGGCCTGACTGATTTGCTGATAAACGATAGTAATCAATGCGAAGAGAATTTAAAGCAGTTAACAGTTATACAATCTTCAGCGAATAACTTGTTACTTATCTTAAATGATATTTTAGATTATTCTAAAATTGAAGCTGGTGCGCTAACTCTCGATATACATCCAGTAAATACAAAGAAACTTTTTGATGAATTAGCTGCGATTTATCATAAAGGTAGATTGAAAAATAACGTTAAGTTTGAGTACGACTTTTCTGAAACTATCCCCGCATATTTGGAGTTAGACCCTTTAAGGTTAACTCAAATTATCAATAATTTATTAAGCAATGCCATAAAGTTTACAGACCAAGGCGAGGTAATACTTGAACTTAAGTACTCTGAAGATAAATTAATTATCTTAGTTGAAGATACAGGTATTGGGGTTTCAAAAACGAAACAGGCTTCATTATTTAATGAGTTTACTCAAGCTGATGTTTCTACAACAAGAAAATATGGCGGGACAGGGCTTGGCTTAACAATTTGTAAAAAGTTAACAGAAAAGATGAATGGCACGATTACTATTGAAAGTGAAGTAAATAAAGGGAGTCGTTTTGAAGTTATCATCCCGGCAAACATTTCAGCTGTTAATAGAGCTGAATCTGAACCGCAAAAAGTAGCCGATTTAAATGGTTTAGAAGTACTTCTTGTTGAAGATAACTTAGTCAATCAATTAGTAGCAACAAAGATGTTATCAAAGTTCAACTGCCAAGTTTATACTGCAGCGAATGGCGAAGAGGCTTTGACAAAGTTAGAAAAAAAATATTACTCGCTAATATTTATGGATTGCCAGATGCCGGTTCTTGATGGCTTTGATTGCACTAAACGTATCAGGACAAATAAAGAGGCGTATGGCGAACCTTACATCATAGCTATTACAGCTAACGCATATAAAGAAGATAAACAGAAGTGTTTACGTGCAGGCATGAATGACTTTGTAGCAAAACCTATTGAGCTAAACTTATTAAATACTGCAATATCAAAATACTTAAGCACTTAATATTGTAATATTTAAAGATAAACGCACCTTAATTTAGCTATGAAATCTTTCCACTCCAATCGGAACAGTGACAACTTAATTGATAGCAGCAGTGAATCACCGCCAATTTGTTGTTTCTCTCTCTTTTAATAGAAGGTCATCTATGGGTAAAGGCTTTGAGAAGTAATAGCCTTGCATATAATGGCAACCAAGTTCGGTTAAAAAATTAAGTTGCTTTTGAGTTTCAACGCCTTCGGCGATACAAAACATATTAAGGTTATTAGCTAGTGAGTGAATAGTTTTCACAATAGACTTATTAGTATGCTGCTCGTCCATTTTTCTGACAAAAGATTGGTCAATTTTAATTATATCAATGGGGAATTGATTCAAATAAGTCAATGAGGAGTAACCGGTACCAAAGTCATCAAGCAATAATTTAAAACCAGCCTGCTTTAATTTATGCAAAGATGATTTTGCTTTTTCCTTATCTTCCATCAGAGATGTCTCTGTTATCTCTAATCTTAACTTTGTAGTCGCTAGCTGATAAGAAGAAAGAATGCTGCATAAATTCTCAGCCGTTTCTTCTCTAATAATATGCACAGGTGACAAGTTTAAAGACAGATAAAACTGTGAATTTTTATCAAACAGTGGTTTTAGTTCAACTAATGCACGCTGTAAAGCTTGCTCAGTCATCAGTTCAATTAGACCTGTTTCTTCTGCTATAGGTATAAAGTCTGCTGGTGAAACATTTTCATTGTTATGTTTCCACCTTAGAAGGAGCTCTACTCCAATCATCTTACCACTTGAAGTATTAATGATAGGTTGGTAATGATTAAAGAAAGAACTGTCTTTGTAAGCTGTTTTCAACGCTGTTTCTAACAACATTTTACGGTTATATTGTTCAATCATTGAGGTAGTAAAGTATTTATATCCATTCCTACCTAATTGCTTAGCTTGAAACATAGCTATATCTGCATGTCGAATTAATTCCTCTGAGGATTTGGCATCAAATGGGTAAAAAGCAACACCTACACTTGCAGAAACACTGACAGAAATTCCATCTAAATCAATTTTTTCTGGTAAAGCTTTAATTAGTTTAGAGGTGAGTTCTGTGAGACTTTCAGGATCTGAAATATCTTTAACTAACACTAAGAACTCATCACCACTTTGTCTTCCTAAAATACAATGCTCAGGTAATAACTCATTGATCCTATCCGATATCTTAATCAATAATTTATCGCCTGCTTGGTGTCCGTAGGCATCATTAATAGGCTTAAATTTATCTAAATCTATGAAAAGTAACGCACAAGCAGTATTACTATTTTGAGAATTAAATATGGCAAATTCAATGTGCTGCAGCATTAAGTTTCTATTTGGTAGGTTGGTTAAGCTATCGTAATTTGCAAGGTATCTAAGTTCATTCTCAGCTTTCTTCTGTTCAGTTAAATCTGACATGACGATCACGTAATGCTCTATCAGACCTGTATTATCGGCAATTGCGTTGACACTAACATGAATAGGTTTTACAAGGTTGTGCTTTGTTTCAACAGTTAACTCCATTTTAAAGTTTTGGTTGGGAGCCAAGCCTTTAATTTTGTTTATTAGCTGTCTTAATTTTTTCTGACCGAGAATTTTTGCAAAAGCGATAAATGATAACTGTGTTAAAGCATTCGATTCTTCAAGCTCAAAGGCATCACAAAAACTATGGTTAACTGAAATAGGGTTAAGATCTGTATCTAAAATGAGAAGCCATTCATCGATTTGCGAAAATGCTTGACCTAAAATATTAGCTTGTAAATTAGTGGCTTTACTTTCGGTGATGTTTGAATAAATACCAGAAGCAATTATTGGGTTACCATTTTGATCTCGTTCGGTAACTTGACCTATATCTTGAAACCATAGCCAATCGCCAATTAAATTTTGTAATCGATAAGTTAGGTTAATATTGCCATTTTTTAGCGAGGCTAAATTTGTCAACTTTGAAGCAACTTTTTGTTGATCTTCAGGATGAACTAGTTGTATGAACTCATTAAGAGAAAGTTCATTTTGTTCACCACATAAACGTGAAGTCGTTTTATTTCTGTATTGAAAAATTAATTGTCTAGCTATATCAATTTTCCAAGTGCCGCTTTTTGTTGATTTTAACGCCATTTCCGTTTGTTGTTTTGATGTCGTTACGGCTAAAAGAGCCTTCTGTATCGTGGCCTGTCTGCCTTTACCTTGTCGATAAGATATGAGTAATAGTGAAGATATAGCACTAAAATAAATTAGCCATGCGATTGGGGAGTTTAAAAAGTAGTATTTTACTTTTACAGGAAGCGACACTTTGTCAATAACAGTTCCACCATCTAATGAGAGTTCTTTGATGGTAATTTCGTAATCTCCAGGTGACAGCCTCGGGAAAAACAGCTTGGCATCATTTAAGTTTTCCAATAATACGTTTTCAGAACCAGATAATTCTGCAACGAATTTTGAAGCCCGTTGACGAGTGAAATCAAAGTTACTGAATTGAATTTCTAGTCCAACAGCATCATGTTCTAATGTAAGTGAGTTATTTTTTATATAGTCTGGATAAAAATCAAATTCGGCAGACATGAGTCTTATATCAGTAACACTAAGAGTCGTATTTATTACTTTGCGATGTTCAATGAATTCTGCAGTATCAAACCAAGTTATGCCAGATGTAGTACCAAAAACAAAGTCTTGATTATTGAGTTTGATACTTGCGCCTGCATTAAACTCATTATTTGGTAGGCCATTGTTTATGCTGTATTTCTCTATTACTTCACTATTTATTTCATAGCGAAATAAGCCCGATTGAGCACTGATCCAAAGGTAACCATAAGGGTCTGCCATCACTTCATACAAAGCTTGGTTAGGTATACCATTCGCTTCACCTAAAGTTTTTAGTTTAGAAAAGTCTCTTAAATTTAATTCGATCAAACCATGATGAGAAGTGGTTAACCAAAGGCTTTCTCCAGTTATTTCCCAGTCATCTACAACCTGAAATACTTTATCTCCCTGGTTAGGAAATTTGTAGATAGGTGTTAGTTTTTTACGTTCTAAGTCATATGCATAAAGCCCTGATGTGCTACTAATCAACAAATGATTTGGTAAGGTCGGAAGAGGTTTCAAAAACCTATACCCTGTTGGCACTGCTAATTGCTTTGCTAGCCCATCAATTGGTTTTACTGTTTTGTTCTGAGTATTGTAGATGTAATAATCACTTTCACCCATAAAAACGATTTGGTTATTACCAAATGGCGCGGAGGCATAATTTAATGACTCAAAAGGATTTTCAATAGTGCTAGTTACAACAATAGGAGATTGAATCTCTTTAGTTTTTAAATTGAATGTTTTTAACCCTTGTGCAGTGTTCATATAGACAATGCTGGAGCTTTTTTCTAACTGGTAAATATCGAAAATAGCATTATTGCCATAGGCGTCTTTTTTATTTCGGGATTGAAAATAGAATTTCGCTTCAGGCTTGGCTTCAAGTTTACTCAAGTGAACTAAGCCGTTATCAGTACCATAAAGGATCGAGTTATCAGCAAGCTGATAAATACTCCAAACGGTATTATTTAAAAATTCAGAGCCTCTTAACTGAAAGTTTTCAAACTTTAAAGAATCAAGTGACCAATAATAAGCTCCATTATGTGTGGCCATCCAAAGCACATTATTTTGGTCCAACTCCAAAGCAGTAATATTAGACTGAGTCGTGTTAAAGCTGCTTTTATTTAATGCTAAAATGTTAGTTGCAGAGCGCGAAGCCCGATCTATTTGATAAAGTCCATGTTCCGTTGCAATAAACTCTCCTTGAGATGTGTTCTGGTGGTCCCAAATATTAAGGGATTCTACTAGTGTATATGTTTCTGTAAAAATAAATTCAGAGTTTATAAGTGGCGTTACATATAGCCCTTCAACAGTGCCAATAATAAGGCCCAGAGCTTCGTCATATTTTAATAGTTTTACATTCTGATTGAGCTCGTTTTCAAGACCAAGTTTCATAAAATTATGCTTATTCAGCACTTCTAATTCGATGGACATAGAATATAGCCCATCAGATGAACCTAAATAGAGAGTGTTACCAACTTTCAAAAAGGTTCTAACTAGGTGACCACTATCAACAGACCCTATTAGTTTAGATTCAAAAGTAACTAAGCTAATTTTATAAATTTGATTGTCGATAGCTGCGAATAGAAAACTATCAATCTTAATCACAGCATTAATTGGTGAGGTGAAGTTCTCACTTTCACTTAAACGGCCAGAATATATTTTTTTCTTTTCAAGTGTTCTTGTGTTGATTAAGTAGCTGCCATCAAAGCTGGTAGAAACAAAGAGATTAGTGTCATCTATAAGTTTTATATGGAAAATTTGTTCATTAAGAAAATTACTAATTTGTTTTGGAATAGAAACATCATAGCCGTCATAACGATTTAGACCTTGCTCAGTTGCTATCCAAATATAGCCCAGTTTGTCTTGAACTATATTATTGACATTAGCTTGGGAAAGACCTTCTTGTGTAGAAAGTCGATGAATTTGTTGTGAAGGAAAAGAAGAAAAACTTAAAAATAAAAATGATAAAACAAAAAAAATGTAAGGTTTTAAATGCATTAAATTCTACCAAACAAAATTACATGGTCTTAAAGTTACGAATTTTGTCGAAAACACTGGTTAACATTATGATCATAAATTTAGCACAGGTGTATGTTAAGGGCTAGATTAAAGCATTATTTTTGCAACAATAGGTCAGATAAAATGCGGGGTAGAAGAATTTTAATTAAAAATAATTCGCATTACTTTTGTGGTTTGTTGTTGATAATAATTGTTGTTTAGAATAAAATTATCGATAGTTTTAATGTAGGTGTTTTATTCATGTATATTTGTATCTGCCATGGTGTAACAGACAAAACAATTGAGCAAAAAATTGAATCGGGTTTTGTAACAATGCGATCGTTAAGCAAAGAGTTAGGTGTTGGTACTCAATGTGGTAAATGTACAAATTGCACAAAGAAAATACTGAATCAAAAATTAATTGAAATTGTCGATGTAACAGAGCAAGTTGCATAAAGTAAATTACGCATTTCTTCACCAAGTTTCCTCGTTTCATAGTATTACTGATTTCTTTTATGTAGACTTCAGCTACTTTTTTATTTGTCTCCTTTGATTATGGCACAGTTATATTTTTACTATTCGGCGATGAATGCCGGTAAGTCAACGACGTTATTACAATCTGCATTCAATTATCGAGAAAGGGGGATGACCCCTCTGATTTTGACAGCCGCGATAGATAATAGAGCTGGTGTTGGTAAAGTCGCTTCTAGGATTGGTTTAGAAGCTGAAGCTTATATTTTTGATTCTCAAACTGATGTATATGAGTTAGTTAAACGACTTCATGAAGAGAGTCAACTTGACTGTTTACTTGTAGACGAGTCTCAATTCTTAAGTAAATCTCAAGTAAATGGCTTAACTGATGTGGTTGATCAGCTTAAAATTCCTGTTCTTTGTTACGGCCTGAGAACTGATTTTAAGGGAGAGTTATTTGAGGGGGCACAATATTTGTTGGCTTGGGCTGATAAACTTATCGAATTGAAAACGATTTGTCATTGTGGTCGCAAAGCTAACCGTGTTTTGAGAACTGATGAACACGGCATAGCAATAAATGACGGTGATCAAGTCGAAATTGGTGGCAATGATAGATATGTGTCCGTATGCAGAGAGCACTATAAAAAAGCGCTATCGTTAATTTAAAACTCAATAATTTAGACTTGATAGAATGTCTGTCGTTTGGTGTTGTTAAGAAAACTCCAAGCGACAAATCGACTGACCTTTTGACCTTGTTCCATTTTAATTACTTTGACTTCTAAAGCATTAGCTTTCTTTAAAGCTAATTTAATTGCACTCAAAGATTCTTTTTTTGACACTAGTGATGTAAACCAAGCACATTGTTGCCCATAATTTTTACTTTCTTTAATCATTCTTCTAATGAATCCAACCTCTCCACCTTCACACCAAAGTTCAGGAGAATGTCCACCAAAATTAAGATTCGAATTCGGTTTCTTGCCTAATTTATGCCATTTGTTTTGAGTTGCAGATTTGGCGGATTCAGCACTATTGTGAAAAGGAGGATTACACATACTTATGTGTAGCTTTATCCTCTCATCAAGTATATTTTTAAAGAATTTAGTATTATCAGGTTGCAGCAATACTTTGGTAGATAAGTTGTTTTCTTTACAAATTAAAGCTGCATTTTTAATGGCTTTAGGGTTGATATCTGATGCAATGAAACGCCAGCTATATATGCTTTCACCTAATATTGGGTAGATCAGATTGGCACCTGTTCCAATATCTAAAGCGCTTACGTTATTGACGATTTTATTTTGATTATCTTGTTTTAATAAGTCAGCTAATGCATGAATATAGTCGGCTCTTCCTGGTACTGGCGGACATAAAAAGGCCTTCGGAATATCCCAATATTCGATTTTATAGTGATGTTTTAGAAGCGCTTTATTTAAACATTTGACGGCTTCTGCATCACTAAAGTTGATACTGTCTTTACCTACAGGCGTTTTGATCAAATGGTTTAGTAACTCTGGGCTGGCTTTTGTTAAAAGATCAAAATTGTAGCCTTGACGATGGGAATTTCTTGGGTGCATGTAGTTAACTTATGAACAACGGAAATATAATTATACCTTCATATATTAAGGTGTTAAATGGTGACTGCCACTTAACTTGAGAATCTCAGGCAGACTATCTTATCTCTTCTCAGTGACTTAAAAAATTGTCACTTCTTAATTTTGCCACTCAACTTGAGATTTTTTACTCACTTTGGCACTAAAACTGAGATTTATTTAAATAATTTTAACCAAGCTCTTTTAAAAGTGTTTTTAATTGGCGTTGTACTAAATTACGCAGACGAGCATACTACGTTTGTTTGCTGACCAAGGTCAATAGTTTTTAACATACTTGTGCGGGCCTAATTTAGAGAAAAGGTTAATTAATTAGAGGCTCTTTAATATGTAGTTGTTTCTATTGTTTTTTATTTAAAGCACTTTAATGAATAGACAGGTGCTAGAATTACTACAAGGAGCATTCGAGGTTGCTACTTTTAAATTTTACTTCCTCACTAGTTAAGGGGACAGTATGAATATCCTTTTTCTATGCACTGCTAATATCCAACGAAGCAAGACTGCTGAGGAGCTGTTTGTGCGGCAGATAAATTAAACGTTTATCGCTCAGCAGGACTCAGCAAAAAATATGTAAAAAAAGCCGGCTCAACTCTCTGTACTGAAGAGATGCTGAAATGGGCAGATGAAATCTACGTGTTTGAACAAATGCATATTGAACGGATTAGGGCATATACTGGTGATACATACCTTCACAAAATCGCTAATCTCGAAATCGAAGATAGTTATCAATACTTTCAGCGCGAATTGGTTTTGCTGCTATTAGAAAGATTGCCTTTAGAGCAGATGCCGCCCGCATGCCCAAACCTTTAATTACTTCGTGAATAAATCAGCGCTACGATAACTGTGCACATGCAACTTTGGTTGTTTGATACACTAGGTTTTATTGATTTTGTTTTGCAATTTTACAGTGAGGGTGAGGGTCTCTAATGTGGATTTGGCTTAATTAATTTAGCACCAAATTGGACATTGTAAGTGATTATGAGAAACCTATTATAGGTTTTTCATTATAGGTTTTTCATTATAGCTTTTTCATAACCAATACAAGGTATTGAAAAAAATGACTATTTAACTGATTTGGCTTGGTTGTGAGATGGTTAAACCTTCGAGTTTTCTTTTTCATTAATCAAGTTTCTGAGGTTTACTACAGTCGGTCTACCGTAATAATTAGTATCAATATGAAATGTGTTACCTATCCAAATAGGCATTTGCGTTGAGTTGTGTCCATGAATCGAAAAGTTAAACCTTATGGTGCCGAAGAACTGACCTTCGACTCTCTGTTGTTTCTGTTCCAAAACGTGTTTAGGCGAATGCCTCTAAAGAGCGAGAAGCGGCCGTTGATATAATCTTCATCAGCATGCAAAATGCAAGACTCCTAGTTTTTTAAGGTGATCTAGCTGTCACTGTTTATTACCACCACTTATTCATTAAAATCACTAATAATTAGTAGAAAAAATACCTTAACTTAATTCAATAAAACATAGCCAATTGAAAAATATGGTTTTTATTTTTGGTCTAATTATTGCCATAGAAGAAAATACTCAGACTCTATAAGATAAGGAACTGTATTTTGAACATCAAAAAAGTTAGAAACTACTTAATGATCGCTGTCGTCGTATTTCAAATCGTCCTACTCACTTGGGAGAGCTTAAATGGCGGTGTTGCTACACATAACTTTTTAGCGCAAAAAGACATGCCCGGTTTATCCAATTGGTGGGGACTTGCAATATTACCCATATTGGTGTGGCTCACCGCTTATAATATTGAATACAGAAGTGAACAGATAAAAGATGAGCAGAGTCGTTTAGCTTTTTACAAAGTAGCTGCGCGCAGCTTTGTCGGCATGTTATTGATAAGTTTGGCTCAATCGACCATATTTAGTCTGGGCTATTCATCAATTGCAGCATCTTTATTGCTTGTCATCGCGCTGATTGCACTGTTTTTACCCTTATATCGCATTGAGGCCGTCGTCGGCTATGTTTTGGGGGGAGCCTATTTTACCGGTCCGATGATTCCATTTGTTGGCGTGATTCTCTTTGTTACTGTATCTGTGACCGCACATTTTGCTATTAAACCACTTGTAATGCGTTTTAAAAACACTCAGGCATTAAACGAATAAGAGCAGCATAATCAGGAAGATAAGGTAACCTTACAGTAGCCTTCAAAATTCATTGTGTGTCGATAAATAATACAAGAGACTAAGGTGCTGAACGACCGTGTTTGGCACAAAGCGGAAGTAACCTCCTGAATTTCATTATGTATCCGACAGCAATGAGTGAACTTCGGCCATTCAAAATTGCTTTTCTATTTTGTCAAAGTATATTGCTTGCATAGTCAAGAAAACGACCAATCTTGTTGTTTTATCCTTTCTATAATCATTAAGATTATATCTGTAGCAATAAGTTAGTTAGGGTGATAGAACTGATACAATGATTAAAATGACCTTAGGTTCGGTAGAAAAACTACCCAATAGGTCGATACTTAATTGTTATGTTTAATAGGGAAATTTATGTCAAAAGTAACATTGAAAGGTTTTATTTTAGTTCCTGAACCGGAACTCGAAGTTGTCAAAAGTGAATTGGTGACTCATAAGCGCCTTACCCTCGAAGAGTCAGGTTGTATAACGTTTAGTGTCATTGAAAATTCAAACAACCCTCTTCGCTTTGATGTTTATGAGGAATTTAAAGATAAATCTGCATTTGAACATCATCAAAAGAGAGTCAAAGCATCTCGTTGGGGGAAAGTGACTGTAAATGTTGAGCGTCATTATCAAATCCAAGAGTAAACGCATAACCAGCCAATAAAGTAGCGGGACTGCTAACGCTTGGGCCAATTAATATAGTGAATCACGGATGAATTTTATGAATGAAAAGTCTCTATTAAAGCTGATATTTATCGTTTCAATGTTAATACCTGATTTAGCTGTTGCGAATGAACAGCTAAATCAGAGCGTTAACTTCCGTGATCAATACCAGCTTATGCTTGATAACCTTATATCTAAACACATCCCTGGAGCGGTACTTTTAGTCGAAACAAAACACGGCAAGTTCATAGGTAGTGCAGGCTTTAAAGACTTGGAAAAAAAGCAGCCTATGTCAACGGATGTTGTGATGCCAAATGGCAGTGCTGGGAAAAAATTAACCGCGCTACTGATCGCTTTGTTGGCCGATGAAGGGATCGTTGACCTTGATGCACCGATAAGTAAATATCTTGATAAAGAATTACTTAGTCAAATTCAATATTCGTATAAAATGACCTTAAGGCACTTGTTAAATCACACAAGCGGTATTATTGAATATAACGATATTGATGAGTATGCGTTTTTCAAAGCGCAATATGATCAGCGGGATAAAGTGACAACGGACATGTTTCCATTAGGCTTCGCGTTCAACCAACCTGCAGACTTTGAACCAGGGAAAGGGCATTCGTACTCAAATACGGGGTATGCATTGGCCGGAGTCATTTTAGAACGCGTTTTAAAAGAACACCCATCAAAGGCGATCAGAAACAGGATTCTTGAACCATTAAAAATGACTTCTAGCTACTCTAAAGGGGTTGAAAAACACCAAGCAGAGCTGGCGTCGGGCTTTTTTATCAATGATGAAGATCCTTTTTTCCCAACCCCGTTAAATGTGTGGATTGATACAAAAGATATTATTGGAACAACAGCCACATCTGACGCTCCTTTAGCATCTGATGTTAATGATATGGCGAGACTTCTAAGAGCCATCGTACGCAAAAACAACGTGGTCAGTGAAAGTGTGAGAACCCAAATGATTGGCGAAGAGCACTTAATTGAATCGTGGGGGCCACGTTTTTATCGTGCATCAGATCTCTATTACGGGCTTGGTATTTGGGTTGAAGAAATTAATGGTAGAAAATTCTACCATCATGGAGGCACTGAATTTGGCTATTTTACGCAAAATATTTACATCCCAGAAGGAGATGTCAGTATTACAGCCTTTGCGAATTGCGGTGTAAACAACAAGTGTGAAGAAGCATTTCAAAACTTTACTTTTGAGGTGTTAGACTCCTTTTTAAAGGTTAATACGGGCATATAACAAACGTTTTACCAAGGGACGCAAAACAGCAGGCTTGCGCTCCTTCGTCGCTTATTAAGTCTGCTATTTTGCACCGGTTAAGCGAGGCTTTACGAATGACAGTTGATGGCACAAAGCGGAAGTAACCCTCTGAATTTCATTATGTATCCGGCAGTAATGAGCGAATTTGAGACGATCGAGCAGTGATTCTTTAGAGGATTCTCTTAAAGATTATTAACTGAAGGAACTTGATCCGGAACTTGATCCGCTAATGCACACATCTTCATATAACTATGGAGGTGTCAGATGGCACGAAGAAAACACTACAATTTTTACACTGATGAGTTTAAAGCAACTGCTGTTGCATTGAGCAAAATAGATAACATTCGAGCAAAAGATGTAGCAGAAGCGCTTTGCATACATCCCATCATGCTATACCGTTGG
>NZ_PNEC01000040.1 GCF_005886345.1 Pseudoalteromonas phenolica | reverse complement strand
TAACTTTTTGTCTCGGTTAATTTTTTATTGATCCTGAACTTGTTAGTCACCCTGAACTTGTTAGTCACCCTGAACTTGTTAGTCACCCTGAACTTGTTAGTCACCCTGAACTTGTTTCAGGGCCTACAAATAACTCACTGGATCCCGAAACCAGTTCGGGATGACCCGGATGTATATTGGAAAGTTACGTGATATAAAAATCAGACTCACAGAACGATTACACACCATATCGTGAACCTGTTAGTCATCCTGAACTTGTTTCAGGGTCTACACATAACTCACTGGATCCCGAAACCAGTTCGGGATAACTCGTGTGTTTATTGAGGAATCACTCCTTTAGGCAAACACGGTAACACCGACTTTATGTCGAGTTTCAATCTAAAGCGATTTTTAATTACGCTTCTAACTACCTTCAATCACGCGATTAAAAATATCGTCCTCATTAAAACCTTGCTCTTTCATTTTCTGAACCACTTTTTCAAGTAATGGGTCAAGAGTAAAAGGCTGCTGTTCAATTTCTAATAATGGATTGAGGTGACCAAAACCAGGATGAATAAACTCAGGGTTGTCTAGGCCCGACAAATCGCGAAGCTTAAGTAATAACAACGCCGAAGCAGGAATAAAGTCCCATTCGCCATTATCAAAATCAAAGTAGCCTTTGCTCGGTGGCGCGGCCGCTTGCACAACCTGATCATCACATAAGTTTGTGAGGTATTCAGTCACTTTATTTAAATCTGTGGTTGCCCAGTTTTCGATGATGTCATCATACTCAAACGGGCAATCTAGCGGCGCAAGCGCGCCGCCTTTATACCGATCGTAAAGTAAAATAATGAAGTCCATATGGCGGCCATGTAAGCGATTATGCCAGCCTTTTTGATACCCCTCAGAAAACATCTGAAACAAGTTATCAGTATGACAAGTCAACCCTAAAAGTGCGCTTTGCACAAGACAAAATACTTCACGACTTGTATAGGCTCTCTCACGCTCTCTACCAAAACGCATTGGGTAACGCTGTAAACTAAAATATTCTTGAGCCTTTAAAATAAAGTTATATGTAAAAGAACTCATTAGACTATTTGCAGCTATCTTATTTTGTTTAATGAGTTCTTCCCTTACACAAAGCTGATAGTAACGAGCTGATGCTGCTAATTCAGGATGTAAATACTCCCAAGGCTGAATAACTGGAGCTACACCTTCAGTCAATTCATCCTTTTGGGCTAATCCACTTACAGTGCAATAGTCTCGAAGAGCTTTTGACTTCTCTTCAAAATTAACCTGATAATTTAAAACATCTTTCCCTGTCCGTTTTTTCTTTCGTAAGAACTTTTCTAGTGATTTATTCATTGCCATGCTTGCTACTTAATTGGAGGAGTAAAATTTAATTTCCAAACTCAGATAACTGAGTAAACATTTGGTCTTCAGTGTGTAAAGACTGGCTAAATAACAATTTTCTGAGTTTTATTTGAATGGCTCTTTGCTCACCTTGTTCGCTATTAAACTCGGTATAGAATGCTCTGATATGCACAAACCCGCTGCCTAACTTTTAAGTGCTGTCTTTTTAACTACCTCAAAGTAAAACAAAAAGCCCACATATCGACTATTTATGCGATTAAGTTAACCCATTTAATAATCTTAAAAAAACATCTTAAACACGTTACCTTTGATAGTTATCAACTTAAGCCTTTACTGAATAGCCAGTGGTAGTATGTTCATTTGTTTTTCATCAAGATCTAAATATAAAAGGTTTAAAGATATAGTTTTATTTTCAACATGTTCTTTAAAC
The DNA here is from genome assembly GCF_005886345.1 of Pseudoalteromonas phenolica. Lineage (GTDB taxonomy): Bacteria > Pseudomonadota > Gammaproteobacteria > Enterobacterales > Alteromonadaceae > Pseudoalteromonas > Pseudoalteromonas phenolica_A. The sequence goes on along the minus strand of NZ_PNEC01000040.1, from coordinate 19,252 downwards.
TTAGCCATTAAGGTTGCATCTAGCTCGTCATAAAGTTCCATAGAATAAACAATTAATTTCAACCATTCAGATGAGCCTTGAAGAAACGGGCCTATGGCCATTCTATCGAGTTGAATATCTCGCCCCTCTTCGACTGTTTTTAAGCCAAATAACAAAATAAAGTCATCACCGTTGTCACCAATGGCAACCATATCGTTGTTATATTCACCGCCAAACCTGCCGGGGAGGATAGTTAAACCTTGCCTTGATGCAATGCTTTCAAAGAGGCCTGAGCGTTTAACAGCATCAGTTGAAAATTCATTCATTGGTAAAGATAACGCTTCAGATGGTTGCTCGTCTGCTTGAACTGATTGCTTGTCTTTTAAATTATCAAAAATTGTCATAAAAATTTCCTAGGGAAGCTTTTCCATGGGTTTTGAATTCAGTGTAATGTCTAAGTTATATTCACCTTGTGGCTTGGGTGTAAAAGGGGCAAACTCACCATCGAATGTTTGATATATGTCTAGCTCAGCCAACACATCAACTTCGCCCCGCGTATAGTCAGCTAATGGGTTAACTGCTATTAAATGAGCAGGATAAAGCGGCATATCAACATCTAGTTCATAGCCCGCCAATCTAGCCAACTTACCGTAGTAAAAGGCTGCAGCCGACATAAAGTGCTCTGAGCCAATGATACCATCTGCGCCGTTGCGGTTTTGCGCTACTTTTAAGCTGCACAGCGTTTGCAGTGCACTTTCCATTTCTGTTTTATTACCCTTAGCGAGAGCCAAATAAAAGGCATTGTCGGTTTGAAAGCGCTTCATAGTTCTGCCCGGCGGGTTTGCCAAAATATATTCAGCACGCTCACCTAGTAAGTCGAACTTTTGCTGCGCAGCTAATAGGTCTTGAAACGCTTGGAATTCAGTGGTGCCAACTCTATTTCGATTAATCCATTTTTGATGGGTGTTATACACTGGCAACACATGTTGGCTATGCCAATGTAATAGCTCAGCATTATCACTGAGCAATACCTCAAAGAGTGGAAACAGCCAGTTGCCATCATTTGGGTGACATTGCAAAAACAAAATATTCGACTTTGCCGAAAAATACGCATTGCGCCTCATGGCAACTTCGTCTTGCTCTATAAAGCACGCATAGAGAGCCAGTGTTCTGTAGCTGGTATTCAGAATTGAAGCACAGTTTTTTCTATTACCCTCACTGTTTCTCATGTAATTTAACGGCATTTGTAAATCAACACCGACTTTTAAGCGTTGTAACTGTTCTTGTCCAGTTTGTTGGCAAATCTTCATATTTTTACCTTTTTAAAAAAAGGGGCATTACCCCCTTTTGTTAATCACCATGGCTTTTAATGGGTACAAACCACAACTGTTTGGTATTGGGGTTAATCGCCGTTACCGCTTTGGTTAAATGGCAATTTAATCACCAAACTCAGATAGCTGAGTAAACGTTTGGTCTTCAGTGTGTAAAGACTGGCCAAATAACAATTTTCTGAGTTTAATTTGAATGGCTCTTTGCTCACCTTGGTCGCTGTTAAACTCGGTCTCATAAGCCTTAATATGCACTACAACGTTGTCTAGCTCTGTCACGTCTACCCAAGGCACATCGAACAAGGCTGATTTTTCTAAATTAACTGCATCAATAAATTAATGTTTAAATAGAGGCTCATTCTTTGATTAAATAAATCGTTTTGTAAAAACTCAGGGGCACTTGGCCCCTGAGTTTTGTATTACAGCATATACGGGTTGTTTGAACTACTGCCCTCTTCTTTGCTCGGCAAATGCTCTAACTGAGTGAGTTTGGCAAGAATGCCATCAAGCTTGCTTGATATTGCTGGGTCCAGCGCTTGATGTTTATCTAGGTGCTGAACAAAGCTTGGCAGTGTCACTTGTAGCAACTCAGTAAGTGCCGTTAATGACTGACCTTCGCTGCTTTGTTGTTGCGACTGTGCAGTATCAAACTGAGTATGCAGCCCCTCTAGCCTTTCAACCAGCTGGCTCAACACCGCACTATGTTGTTGCTCACTTTGCTGGGCTTGTTGCTCAGCATGTTGGTTAAGCTGTTTACTGTTTGCCTGTAAAGCCGCTTCAGCTTGAGACAGCCTGTGCTTGAGTGCATCAAATTGCGTGTTCAATTGCATGTCAAACTCCGCAGAAGCACTGGCTGCATTATGCGCTTTAAGCTCTTGCATGCCCTGATTAAGCGAGGTCACACCCTGTGCAATGGCCTTATTTAGCTGCGATGATGACTGAGCCTGACTCTTCACTAAGGCGTCTTGCAATGCTTGTAAGTCCGACGCCTTGGGTTTACCTTCGGTATTGGCAAGCAGCGCTTGGAAAACGTCGTTATAGTTATGACTCAGCTGGGTTTTATTCAGCTTATTAGCAATCACATTAAACGCCTGTGCAATGTCCACCAGCTTGTTGGCCGTAAGCTCACCATTTTGCTGACTTTGTGCAACTTGGTTTTGCAAGGTCTGATTAATACAGTTCAGACCCTCATTAATTGCCTCAGCACTCTGTTGGTTTTGCTGTGCGCCAATTAACTGCGCTAGCGCCTCTGAATAATCAAAGCTTAAAGTATCTTTGTTCAAGTTACCCGCAATCGCTGTCATAGCGTTATTTAATCTGGCTAACTCTTCGACAGCTAAGAGCGCCGGGCTGCCTGCATCATTCGCTCTGTTGAGTCGTTCATAGTCACCACAAATTTGCGCCCAACGTGATTGCTCTTCGGCCGTTAGCGTACGGCGGATGGTACCCAGTTTAAGCAAGTTTTCTTCACTGCCTTTACTGAGGGTTTGCGCTTCGCCACGGTAGTGATCACGAATAAGATTTTCGAGTTCATCATCGTTCATAGCTGCAACGACTTTTTCGGCCATCTTATTCATGTTTCGATAACTGCCTTGCAGTTTAAACGGTGGCTCTACGCGGTAGTCATTATCTTGTGCGGCAGAGGCAATATACTGGGCATTCACTTTTAATACGGTGTCGCGAATGGTCAGTAGTTTTTGTAGCACCGAGACAATTTCGTTGGCTTGTGCTTGTGAGTAACCGTACTCTAACTCGTTCAACGAGATATCTTCACCTTCGGCAATACGTACCAGCTTATATAAGTCTTCCATATTGCGATTTGCCAATGGCGCTAGTACGGCATTGGAGGTCAATGCGTTTTCTACAAAACTCATAGCAAATTCTTGCTCACACCCACTGAGCGTGTCACCTAGGTTGTAGATATCGGCACGGTTTGCCAACATGTCTGGGATCTTAAAGCTTTCACCTGACTCGGTATAGGGGTTACCGGCCATCACCACGGCAAATTTCTTACCGCGCAGATCATAGGTTTTACTGCGACCATTCCATACGCCATCAATACGACGAGAGCCATCACACAATGAAATAAATTTTTGTAAGAACTCAGGATTAGTATGCTGAATATCATCGAGATACAGCATGACATTATTACCCATTTCAAAACTTTGGTTTATCTTTTCTATTTCTTTGGCTGCGGTGGCATTAATGGCCTGCGATGGATCGAGCGATACTTGATCATGCCCTATCGACGGACAGTTCACTTTCACAAAGGTTAAACCTAAACGGTTTGCCACATACTCAATTAATGTGGTTTTACCATAACCCGGTGGAGAAATGAGCAGCAGCATACCCATTAAGTCGGTACGCTTATTACCACCTGAAGCACCAATTTGCTTGGCGAGGTTATCACCGATGATCGGAAAGTAGACCTTATTAATCAGCTGATTTCGAACAAATGAACTCAGCGGTTTTGGCTTAAACTCATCAAGCTGTAAACGCGCTTTTTGGGTCGCTAAAATATCACTCTTAAGTGATTGGAATGCAGAGAAGCCAGTCACATGCTGCTCAATATAGGCATTAGTACGGGCAAAGAATGCCGCATAATCAAGTTGTAGGGTTTGATCTTGAATCGTACGATGCTGTCCCATTAAACCCGTTACTTGCTCAGATACATTGGCATCGTGAGCATAAAACCCTGCCAGTTTGTCATTGCTCAGCAACACCATAGTCGCCGCTTCAAGGGCGATGTTGATGTTAAATGTGCTGATTTGGTCATTACTTTGCGTTTGGCTGTTTTGCGAATAAGCCACTAACCAACTGAATAATAATTTGGCTTTGTCACTCACATTGCTTGCCGCTTTTAGAGCATTTTGTAACTCGCCCCAAAAGCCTTTGCTTTTCGCGCTGCTTTGGAACTGCTCAGCTAAGTTTTTAACTTTACCTGACACAATAAACTTTGCTTCAGTGTGCTTTTTAGCTAATTCATCTAATAGATATTGCGCACTTAACTGCAGCGAAAAGTCATTAAATACCGTACAAATATCCGCAATTTGTTCTGAATACGCTTTAATGTCGTCAGCTAATTGCTGAATTTGAGCATTATAAAAAGCGGCATCATTAAACATGGTCTGCATTAAATGCGCTTGCTTGGCTGACTGCTGCAATGCTGTAAACGCTTGTTTTGACAGTTGCACTGCATAAAGCTGCGCAACAATCCGTGAACCAACCGGATAAATCAGTAAATCTAAAGCCCGCTTTTGCACTAATAGATTCGTTAAAATCGCGCACGCATCATGATCATGAATGCCCTTTTCGTATCCTTCTTGATACCTTGGCTCGGCAAATTTTTGTACCAAAGTCAGCAATTCATCTTTTTGAACCGCCTCATTCAATACATCAAAGTTTAAGCCTTGCTCACCTTTATTTGCGCATGCCAAAACCTGAGCGGCCAAATATTCACCACGATAAACATCGGCATTTTCAGAAACAAGGTTTTGCTCCCAATAGGCTTTGCCCGTTTCAAGCTGCGAACGAGTTGCTTGATCTGGAATTGGCTCAAAATACTCAGTCCCAGTAAGGTGTAACATTAAGGTATCGTCACGAGGCAAGAGCGTTAAATCAAGTGCTTGTTTATTAACACTAAAACCGTGCTTGCCTATGTTTACAAGGTTGCCGCCTTGTACATAAATGTCTTGTTTATCACGTAGGGCACGAATGCCCTGATCTTTACATGACTTCAGCTTAGATAAAATATCATCTGCTTTAATTTCATCGCCAATCTCTTGCAGCTCTTGGGTTAACCCGCGTAGCTTGCTGATCATCGGATCTGACGCAAAGTAACTGTTGATCTGTTCAAGCTCAGTAAAACTTTGCGAGCGTCGAGTCACGCCTTGTAAAATACGTTCAGCGGCATTAGCAATGTTTAAAGCTCTGCGCTGGCGCTCTTCCATCAACTGTTGTTTATGCGCTTCAAAGCTTTCGTATACATCGTCACGCTTAGCCATGATCTCAGCTAAGTATTCGTCGTACTCGCTAAAGTGAGACTCAAGTTCTTCTAACTGAATTAATAACCGCGACAGTTGTTCGTCACACTGTTCTGGGGTTTTGGCATTGTTTAAGCTGCTGGTAATACTCTGGCTAAAGAGTTTAAAGCGCGCCGAAAACTCCGCTTTGGCTTCAACAGAGCCTAAGCTCTTGCGGCGAATTTCAATGCTTGCTTTGGCACGATTAACCAGACCATAAACACCACTGACATCTTCAAGAATTTGCGTACGCACTCGACTGTCTTCGATGTCTAAATCGAGCATGGTGTGGTTAAGTAAGTCGAGCTCTTCGCTTAGCGTATCTAGCTGAGCTAAATAGCCATTTAATTCAGTCACTGCCTCGCTTTTTTCAGAGGCAGCAGTGAGCGCATCAAGCTTGTTATTATAAGGTGCAAGCGCCTTGTCTTGTTGTAAAAACTGCGCCGTTGCTTGACTGAGCTGTGCGGTTTTTTCATCAACGGTTTTAAGCTCAGCTTTTAAACCTACAAGGTCAATGTATTTCACCTCTTCAAGGCTGATGATTTTGCCTTTTAATAGCTTTAATGCATCTAACCCAGCTACAAATTCACTGGTTAACTTAAAACTATCAGGGCGAATATCGCGTAAGGTGTCGACCACAGTTTGCTTTATATCAGCAAGAGACTTTAACGCCGTTTCTTGAATTTGTTTTACTTTTTCAAATTCATCAAGCACCTGCTCTGAGGTTTCAAAAATCTCATGTATCAGCGCGGTGAGTGCCTCGAAATCGGCTAACCAATGATATCTATCAAGCACACTCCGTGCTTGTGCGATTAAGGCTTCATAGTGGTTGATATTTGGGTTTTGTTCACTGATGGCTTTGCAAACCGAGTATAAGTCTGAAATACCACGAACTAAGTCTGGGTTACCTATTTTGCCTAGTATGCTGGTTGGTGCTGGCGCATTTGCGGCAAATTCGACAGAGCAAAATGGGCTTTGCCAAATTTGAATGGGGTGAACACGCTCAGCTTCTTCTTTGTCTGCTTTGAAAGTCAGCGTTAAACCATCGTCATACACCCCATAACCATGACAGTAGATTGGGTTTTGTAGATTCTTTTCTATTAGGTTATAGGCAAAGAGTGCGTAACGGCCTTCATTTGGCTCGTAAAACACATACAATACATCTTCACCGTTAGGTGATTTAACCTGACGATGAAACTCTAGTTTCTCGATTTGATCATCAAAGTAGCGCGTTTGACCTGACTGAAGATAATATCCACCCGGAAAAATAATACCGTGGTCATCTGGTAATTGAATACAGGCATCGCCAATGGCATCTTGACGAGTAACCGCCTCAGTACGGCAATTGAAAATAAAGAAGCGCCAATCTTTTTCACGGTACGGCTGCACTTTAAGTAAGATCAATTCACCCACTTGAGAGTATTCAAGCTCACAATCGGCCAATGACTGATTTTTATCTTCAACAGGTTCTGAATAGATCCCCTCACCACTATCGGTGTTATTTTCGACTTTAATGGTTAAGTCGCCACCTGTGGTTTCGACAAAAATTTTGTCGAGTACGTTAATATGACCAAAACGCCCTTCAACGTGATCGGCACGGTCGGTTTTCACCCATTCAAAGTCGTAGTCTTGCTTATCTTGTAAGTCTCGCTCACCGCGATTGTCGATATACTCAAGGGTGTTATCAGCTGCGATTTCCCAACGAAAAACGCGGACATCAGTGAGCTTTTCACCGATTTGGAAGCAAGCAAACACTTTGCCCGCTTGTTGGAATAAATGCTGTAAACGGGTTTCTTTGTAGTAAGTGTAAAGCTCTTCAAAGTCTCTTAAAAAACGTGGATTAGTGAGAAACTTAGTTTCGCTTGGATAAGGCTCTACTTCATAGTGATCGTCCTGCTCAACCAGTTTTTGAACAGTGAAGACATCACTCACATGAATATTTTTCTTTAGTCCCAAGAATACGTTGTAAGCAAAAATAAGTTTATCGCCAATTAAGACAATGTCTCTTGGAATACAGTTGTGCTCTGTACGTACACGAGCACGGCCTTTTACTTTCAGCTCAGTACTACCAAAGGTATCAACGCGTTGTTGGTTTAAATCATCGGCGAGAGAACGTAATTGTGTACCTGAGTTACTCAATCTACGTTTAATTAAGTCATAGGAGCCCTGTTCGAGCGCAGCTTCATTTGCTGGATCTGCCATAATCTCTTTGTCCTAATAATCTTTAAAGAAGTTGCCCTCAAAAAAAGGGCAAAGTACGTGTAACAAGTGAAGTGTTGTCGTAGCTGAGTATGTGTCGCCGTAAACGACGACCTACAATTGAAACCCTATTAGCCTGTAGGCCAGTGTTTAGCCCAACCTACATCGTTTGCACAAAAGCATTTTGTCTAGGGTAAATCACTCGCTACTAAGCTGCGCTAGTCTTGCTTTTCAACTTCTTTGGCATTGCCGTTTAACAATGAGCCGCCTAACATACCTAATAATTGCTGCTTTTCTGTCTCTGATGAGTTACTAAGCTGTTGCATGAGTTTGCTCATGCTAAGGTTTTTCATTGTTTCTGACGACGCGTTCGCACCCGCTAACACCCCTTTTAGGTCATCCATGATGTTTCTGTCACCGTTTAAGTGATCTTTAAACAAAGTTTGAACTGTTTGGCTTTCATCGACTAAACCATCGATTGATTTACCTACCGTAATGGCTTTCATGAACTGGTTGAAGAACTGGCCGTCACCACCCATGATGTTGATATCTGCATTACCCAATGTCTTAGATAAGATTTCAGCTTGGTTCGCTGCAATGTCTTTTTCAATGTCTAGTTTCGCAAGCGTTAGCTCTTTTTGCTGATTCAGCTGTAACGTGAAGCTCTCGTAATCACGCGCATCTTGATCCATGGCATTCAGCGCTTGTAGTTTCTCTTCTAGACCTTTCGCTTCTGCTGACATTCTGCGTTCAAGGTTGATTGCTTCTGCTTCACCTTGCTTCTCTATTGCTTCTGCCATGGCAGTCTGTACTTGTGCATCTGCAAGGCCAATTTCACGCTTACCTTCAGCTTCTGCTTCAAGTTTCTGGCGCATCACGACTGCTTCAGATTCACCAATGTTACGTTTACCTTCTGCCTCGGCAGCTAATTTTTGTTGTAACACTCTTGCGTCTGTTTCACCTTGTAAAGCGCTTGCTTCTGCTTTCGCTTTAATAACATCAGCTTCTGCAAGACCAGATGCGGCAATCTCTACTTTTTCAGCTTCGGCTAAAATCTTCTTAGATTCAGCTTTTTGGTTTGCAATGCGAAGCTCAGCTTCTGCCATTTTCTCTTGCTCACGCGCTTTAAATTCAGCCGCTTGTTCTTTGGCTTTAGCAGACTCGATATCTTTAACCAACGCTTCTTCAGCTTCTGCACGAGCTCTGATAACAATCGCTTCTTTTTCACGCTCAGCTGCAGCAAGAACTTGTACATCTTTGATACGCTCTTGCTCTTCAGCCACGGTTTTTTCAACCGCGACGCGATCACGACGTACATCTGCAATTTCTTTTTGCTCAACTTCTAGCGCTTTTTCTTTATTAATACGCAAGATAGAAGTTTCTTTTTCGCGCTCAATGGTTTCAATTTCGCGTGCTCTGGCTACTTTTTCTTCTTCAATCGCAAGCACACGTAAACGGTTTTGCTCAGCGATATCGATCTCACGCTGTTTATTTTGCTCTGCAATTTCTAACTGCTCGTCAGTTTTCAGTTTTGCTTCTTCGGCTTTTAAGCGCTCTTCTTGTTTAACACGCTCAGCTTCTGAGGTTTCACGCGCACGCACGGTTTCAATTTCACGTTGTTGTTTAGCTTGTGCATCTTCTTTTTGACGTTCAATTTCTAGTGATTTCTCAAGTGCCTCTTGGTTTTGGATCTCGATTTGCGCTTTCTCATCACACTTCAACTGATTAGTTTTAACATTCTGCTCTGCGGTTTTTTCGGTGATACGGCGAATACCTTCTGCATCAAGAATATTATTAGGGTCTAGTTTATTGATTGAGGTTTGCTCAAGATAATCAATGGCAACGTCTTCAAGGGTATAACCAGATAAATCTTGACCAATGACTTCTTTGATTGAATCACGGAACTCATTACGGTGAGTAAATAGCTCTTCAAAGTTCATTTGTTTGCCCACTGTTTTTAGGGCTTCTGAGAATTTAGCTTCGAATAGTTCTTGTAACGTTTCTGGCTGAGAAGCGCGTTCACAACCTACTTGCTTTGCAACGCGAAGAATATCGTCTTTGTTTTCGTTGACGCGAATATAGAAGGTAATAGCAATGTCTGCACGAATATTGTCTTTACAGATCAGGCCGCTATTTTCACGGCGCTCTAGCACCATGCGCTTGGTTGAAATATCCATCACTTCCATTTTGTGAATAACCGGGTAAACAATGCCGCCTGTGGTGGTGACATCTGGCTCATTTTTCATTTTATTGATGATCAGCGCATGGCCCTGATCTACTTTACGGTAGAACTTACCAACAATCATAATAACGGCAAAAATAACCGCGATCGCAACGCCGACAACTGTTAAAATCGGTCCTAAATTATTGAGAAATTCCATGTTTTCTTCCTAAGTTGTGTTTTCTTGACTGGCATAAATCCAGTCTATTTTCCCAAGTGTTTAATTTTGTGTTTTAGAAGTGTGTTACCAAGGCTTTTCAACCACGGTGTAAGTGTTAGCAACATCATTGTGTTCAATTAACACCGCAATATCACCCAGCGAGAAGGCCTTCTCTTCATCACATCTAATTTCTATTAATTGCTCTGTACCATTGATTTGAACTTTGCCCTGACCAAAGCTTGTAGTGACCTTGCCTGTCGCGATGACACATTCCAGACCAATAAAATCGCTCTTAGACGCAGCCTCTTTACTTTGAAAGAACTTACGCAACGGTTTTACTAATATGGCTGTAACAAGGAGTGAGACAAAAAAGCAGCCCAGCATCATGGCAATACCCAGCACATAGAACATAACACCATCACCTAATAAGTAGGCAAAGAATTTGTGTGCATAGAAGCTACAGAACCAACTAATTACAATCGCTAAACTTAGCGACACGGTCAGTGGTACACCGCCGAATCCCAATGAGCCAGTATCTGACTCACCGACATCCACATCGACATCACCTTCAAGCATGTCAATATCGGCAAACCCCAATAAGGCAATTAACCAAAAGCCAATCACTATCAGTAACAAAGTACTGAAAATGGCCGTGGGGAAAGTGAGTGCAATGTTAAAAAATTCCATAAGTTCCCTGTATTTAGTAATTTCTAGAGGTTAGTTTTATTTGTTTTGCTCTGTAAGTTGGATTAGTAAATCAGCCACTTGTTGCTTGATTAGGCGCTTTTTACGTGCTTCATCAGGCTCAGCAATACCGAACTGTGCTCCAAGTTGATTTAGCTCTTCATCGCTTAAGTTAAAACTCAAACGTTGTCGGGTCTTTTTTGATTTGACTTCAAGACCAAGAATTCGGCGGATCATGTCTGAGGGAGTAACTTCGTCGTCGATCGCCTGCTTCTTGATATATTTTTGCACCTCTGAACTGAGGTCAAAGGCAAGTTGAGTTGCCCTGACCGCGCGCTCCTGCTTTTGCCAAGTATCCTTCTTGATGTTCATGGTATTTAACTATTTTTTTTCGCTTTAATGCGGGCAAGAATGTCGGCACTGCTATCATTGGTTTCACCAATACCGGCGGCCTTCATTTTCTGTTCTAATGATTGCGCTTCATCGGCAAGCTCTCTTTCAGCAGCCAATCTGTCTTGACGATCAGCTTGGCGCTGTTTGATTCGTTCAAGAGATTCTTTTGCCGAAGCCATTGAAGAATCCCCTGCAGTCAAAGTATCGCTCACAGCTAATGTTGCTTGCTGTACACTCTCTGTGGTCTTAACAATACTCAGTTGGCGCTGATTTTCTTGTAGTTGCTTTTCAGCATCTTTGATCTGTTGCTTCAATGACGCAATATGCTGTTGGTACTGGCTTAGAGTGGGGGATTGTGCAGCCTTTTCTTCTTCAAACTCAGCAATTTTACCAGCAATTTCTAATGCTAATGGCTCTTCGCCTTTGTCGAGTGCTTGAGAAGCAAATTCTTCATGTTGTGCAATCTTATCTTCTAAGGTTTTGATATGACGCGTTAACTGCATTTCTTTAGCCATAACTTCGGTTAAATTACGTTTGGCAGCGGTAATAGCTTCTTTGCCCTCATGGATCTCTTGTTCAAAAATGCGAATGGCATTGGCATCAACAATGCTTTCACCTGCTTCACGAGCGCCACCCTTAACTGCTGTAAATAGTTTTCTTAACATGCTCATAATTAACTCTCCTTTTACTCGACAAAGTATTCGCTAACAGCTTCTAATGCATCAATAGCATTACCAGATAAAGTCACTATTTCATGACTTAGCTGCTCAAAAGTGGAATTGGTAGACAAAGCACCAAAAATGGCGACTTTATTATCTATTTTCGCAAATGCACTGAGTGGCATTGGCACATTTAAACGCAGCAAGGTGTCATTTAACTCTGCGCGTAACTCAGCTTTGACTTCTTGCTCTTCAAACAAGTAACAAATACACAAAACTTGCTCATCGGTTTGAGTAACAAAAATAGGTAACTCATCGTTGTCATCAACAATGACTTGCAGCACATCTTGACCAGTGCGATTGATAAAAAATGATTCGAAAGAAGCACCATCGGCTTCTTGCTTAGAAAGTTGTAGGGCGAGTTCATTGAGATCCATGTTCGCGATTCCTTAAATTTCTTTATCCTAAGAAAATAGCAACAATACTTTTGTCGATTGCTGCATCCTTGTTTCTCAAATTCGCACAATATGACATATTATGTCAATGCTTTTTTTATGAACAATTGAAGTTTAATTTTTACGCTTTAATGTAAAGTTAAGAATTTTTACTCTAGAACTGATCTAATTATTAGAAACCTATAGTAACCACTTACTTTCGATTGGAATAAACTGACTCGAGCTATTAATCAATGAATTCGCTGTAAGTTGCTCAACCCCAATCGCCCATGTTTCGATACCATATTTAGCCGCCACTTTTTGCATCAATAAATCAAAATCACCGTCGCCCGAAAGCAAACAAATCACGTCTGCATCTGGTGCATGCTCTAGCACATCTATGGTGATCCCCACATCCCAATCACCTTTCGCTGAGCCATCTTTTCGCTGAATAAAAGGTTTGAGCTTTACATTAAACCCTATGTGTTTGAGGGCTTTTTGAAACTTGTGCTGTGAGTCGTCGTTTGGGGCTATGGCGTAGGCGTTTGCAAGAGTAATGTCGCCTTGCTCAGATAAAAACTGCCAAACTTTTCGGTAATTGAGTTGGCGTGAAAACGCATCTCGTGTTGTGTAATAGATGTTTTGCACATCGACAAAAACAGCGATTTTTTTCATTTGGCGCTCATAGCAATTTAAAACCCCATGCTAACCAAAAAATTAAGTAGTTAAAACCAAAAGAGGCTCAGTTACCTAAGCCTCCAAGCTATTATGTATTATTCACACATTTTAAAACGGTTTGTAAAAACACAATCTCTGCCATTTCAACATAAAATAGCTCCTGTTCTACAGTCTGCTTTATTTGTTGGCAAACAATCAGGATTATCTGAATCTAAATATCCACCAGCCACATTTGGGGTTGCGGCATTAGAAAGTACTTTTTCAGATGTTAGGTTTTTTAATTTCTTTTTGTTCAGTTTCATAGTAAATATCCTTTTAGTGCCGTTATTGGCAAAAAAGTGCAATGAAAAAGCACTAATCAAGCAACCCCCAAGTAAGAACAAGAAATTATAAAACAGGGTAAATTCAAGTAATTTAGTGCTATTGAGTATTCATAATTAATGACTCAATCACACTATGCAATTTATTAGCCTTAACCTAAGCTCAGGTTAAGTTAGAGAAAATATCTTCAGAAAGGTTTATACTGCGTCGATTTTAGTTATCAATTTAATGTCATTATGAAAGATCAACATTCACCTTACTGCGCCATCGGCTTATTCAATCCTAAATCACCGACGAATGTTGGCGGTATTATGCGTGCAGCTGGCTGTTATGAGGCCAATGAGGTGTTTTTTAGTGGTAAACGTTATGCCATTGCCGCAAAACATCAAACCGATACTAAAAATGTCAGTGAGAAAATACCGCTTACTCAAGTCAATGATTTAACTCAAGCCGTTAGCCAAGGCATTCCTATTATCTGTGTTGAGCTCGTGGAAGGCGCAACGCCACTGCCTTTATTTCAGCACCCAGACCAAGCACTGTATATATTCGGTCCAGAAGATGGCAGTTTGCCACAAGAGGTTGTCGATAAAGCCAGTGCCGTCGTTTATATGCCAACCACTGGCTGTATGAACCTAGCCGCCACGGTTAATGTGCTTTTATATGACCGCGCAGCAAAACACACTCAGCAGTTTAATAAACAGCAAATACTCGATTCACGAGATAATAATAATCGCTTGAAATTTAAGGCTTAACTTTAAGGTTCAACTAAGTCTGTTGGGCTCTCTCTTGCAAGAAGCGTGATGAAGCGTTTTAAGTTGTGACTTCTTGCAAAAAAGTGGCTTCATTGTGGTTCAGCTTAGATTTGAATGGTTAGTCATCTTGCATCCATTCAGGCATATCGTAGGTATAATCAATACTAAATTGGCCATCAGGATATAAAGTGAATGTGAAGCCCCAAATTTTATCGCCTGTGGTTTCAATTAAGTTATCTTTTAAGAAACTAGCTGCATTTTGAAGATCTGCTTCAGCTTCAAAAGAAATATCATCAATCGTTGGCATATACACTTCATTGTTAAAATACCTGTTTGCTTGACGACCTATAAAACCATCATCTAACTCAATAATTAGTTCAAGCTTGTCAAATACTTCATCTTCTGAAAAGTGTATATAGAGTATATTCGCGGCCTTGTTATATGCTTCTTCTGTATTCATAAAATAACCCAAACCGCTACCGGCTTACTCACTAAATCTATCTTTTTTAGTAGCTTACTTTAACCTCATAACTATACAAAACTATATGACTCAGAAAAAAACACTTTATTCATATTGCTGATTTAAAATTGATAGCAACTTGAAAAACTTTTATACATAAATTCATACATGATGCACCTACATGGATAAAATCTGTTATTTAGGTACTTAGAGCACAATAACACCCTTGGCTTTGTGAAATCACTGTTGCACCTAGGTTTCGAGCTTGCATTTTTTTAATAAATGGCTCCACTAAACCATTGCCTTGTGTACAAAACATACCGGATGAATAGGGCCCCAAATACCTCAACCTCCCCTCTTCATCCACAACTGCCACCGCAGGCACAGACGGGATAGAGCGTCTCAATTCAGGATTCGCCGATAGATTAATTTGGATATTCCGAAAAGTCTGACGCTCTGCTAATTTTTCTACTGAGTCGATATGGCCCTGCGCAACTGTTTGGCAAAAACAGTTATCTGTTCGAAAATGAAATACCGTGTTGACGAGATTGGCCTCGACGGTTTGTAATTGTCTCAAAAACAGCTCATCGAACTTCGTTTCTAATGCCGCTTGATGAAGGTGATTGTTTGGATCGAACGGTTTTAATTTACTACTCGAGGCATAAAGGACTGCCAATAATAAACTGACAGTCCAGATTAAAAATATAATTGTCGCTCGGTCAAACTTCAAACCGCTGCATTTCCTTGTTTAAACTTTTAATTTGCAACTGCATTTGTTCAAATTTTTCACCGACTTCAGCTGAGGCAGTTTGTAAGTGTTTAGAATTGATCGCTAGCGAATGCGTCGACTCAGAAATGCTGTCTGAGACACTGGTCTGTTCATTAGCCGCGCTGGAAACAGACGCCATGTTATCGACAATGCTTTGTATACTTTGCACTACACCACTCATCATTCCTGATGCTTCATTGGCTTGCGTCACAGTACTTTTTGCTTGGTCTAAACATTTTGCCATTTGTTCTACTGAGCGCGATGCTTCGGCCGTTAATGAAGCTGTTATCTCGCTGATTTGCTCGGCATTTTCGCGAGTTTTCATTGCTAACTTTCTTACTTCGTCTGCCACCACGGCAAAGCCGCGACCATGCTCACCCGCTCTTGCTGATTCAATTGCTGCATTCAATGCCAATAGATTAGTTTGATCCGATATAGATTTAATAGCATTCATCACCTCTTCTATCTGATTACACTTACTTGCCAGTTCGCTAATAGTATTTGAAGTACTGGCTAGTTCTTGTGTCAGATCATCAATATTCTGGCCTGAACTGTCGATAATGGCGCGAGTTTTATCTGTACTGGTAAAGGCATCATTGGCGTTTTCATTGGCACTACTCACTTGTTCAACTACGTTTCCGCTAGCAACTGTCATCTCTTCAGTGGCCGTCGAAATATGACTTATTTGACTACTATTGTCATCACTGGCTGTTTGAACTTCAGCTGTGAGCCTTGATACTTCGTCAGCCATACCTGATACCGAATCAGATACTTGCTTTGCTTGATTTATCAGCCCTGAAAATGAAACTATTAATTGATTAAAATCGGCCAACTGTTCTGAGTCACAGGCTACATAACTGGCTAAATCAAATTTACCGTTATCAGCCAAAATTGATTTTACATTTTTAGATAGTTCATGAGCCGCAATAGCTTCTTCATGAGCGTGCTTGGCAACAAACATTAATACTCCCGCTTCAACCAAAGCGAACACAGCGTGGATCATTAAGATATAGAAGAATAAATGGCCTTCTTCGAAAATGAAGACGCCAGCACCTTGCACTTGCATGAAAAAAAACAATATGTGATGAACTGCAACAAACGCCACACTGGCTAAAATCACTTTCCAGTCTCGATAAAAACTCAAAAAAGCCAGTACGACAAATATCTCGAAGTGAAGCTCAGTTAAGCCCATGGTTTGTTGTATGTGTAATGCAGCAAACACTTGCACAGCAACACCAACACTGTAACGAGTAATAGAAGCGTTTGGCGCAGTTTTTATTAAAAAGAAAGGTAAAGCTAATGTAAAAAGGCCTATTACAATAGCTTCAAACCATGTTTGAGTAAAAGCAGCTATAAACAGAGACAAGGCAAACTGCGCGACAAGTACACCCGAAAAAACCCCATTCGCTTTATTGATCCAAGGGTAGTCCATTGTGCTCTCCAAAAAGTGGCTAATCTCAATAAGTATAAGCTACGTTTTTTGAAAGTGCTTAAGATCGCCTTACATTGAAGTTTAATAAATGTTTTGACAACATATCAACTTACCCACTAAACGGTTTACCCAGCTTAGAAATTCAATTTATTGCTTAGAAAAACCTATATAGAAGCTTTATGCCAATTTAATACCTTTGCAAATTAGGTCAGAAACATGATTTATTGACCTGTTCATGTATTACCTTTACTCTGCCAACCTAAAGTAGTAATAAACATGAGTGTTACTGCAAGAGATCATAACAAAGCTGGGTTGATATATAACAGGTTCAATCTAACAAACAAAAAAACTCTCGGGGATTACAATGACTTCATACTGTACTAACACACAAATAAATAAAAGTGTGTCTCTTTTAGGTGCGCAACCTGAAAAAGCATTAGCTATTATGCCCCAGGACTTATCTAGCATAGATGCTGAGTCACTTTATTTATGGGCATTCAGAGCCAGATTTCATGAACAATTAAAGCTTAAAGCTGAAGAGTGTCTGTTAGTAGCTGCGCAAACAGGTTACCTTCCTGCAGTGGTAATAATAGTTTCATACTTGTACAGGAATGGTTATGAAAAGCATGGCTATAACTACCTTAAAATGTTCTCTAATAATATTTTTATTAATAACCTACTTAAAATGCTTAAACCACAAGCTAGCATATCCCACGATTTAGAACTCTTCAGCCTTTCTGATCCCATACTCCCGGAAATGGAGCTAATAAATAAAGAATTAGGCTTAAAAAGTATAAAAAATTTCATTTGTGAGTTTGATTCAGTTTGGCTTGCACTAAGGGCTAATAATGAGCTTGAGCCTTCATATATTATTGATAGAACAACAGGACAAAAACGTTTAGATAAAGTTCGCACTAGTTTAGGCTGTCAGATAAAGCCGTCAGAAAATGATTGGTTAATATTAGATTTACAATACCGAATTGCAAAAGCAATAGGGGCTCGTTTACCTCAATTAGAAATCAATAGCTTTTTACTTTATGCACCTGGGCAAGAATATAAGTCTCATTATGATTATTTTGATCCTCGCTATGAAGGAAGTGACTCGCATTTACAAAATGGAGGCCAGAGAACCAGAACAGCGTTAGTATATTTAAACGATACATACTCTGGTGGAGAAACCGAATTCCCAAAAGTAAGCCTCTCATATAAAGGCTCTGCCAAAGAGCTAATTGTTTTTGACAACTTAACTAAGTCTGGTGAACTAAATCCCTTAACATTACACCGTTCAGTGCCGATTAAAAATGGCCACAAATGGATTGTTAATCAATGGGTTAGAGAGGGTGAAACTCTTTATTATAGTAAAGCTAAAGAGTTTGAGTTATTACCTTAAAAAAGCATATTATTACAATTAAACGCCAATTAATTCATTTATAAACTTTGAGTCTGTTAATGGCTTTTAATATTTTCACCCTATAATTATTAGCTAAGTCACGATTACCAATGAATGCAGGTTTATAAATAATAAACTTGCATTCCCGGTTTTTTCACTGCCATAAAGCAAGCCATTTAGTTTTTGATATCAAGTCTTACCTTTTCTATTTAAGCAAAAACAGCGACGGTTTGTCGGCTCAGTGCCAATAGCTCTCCATCAGGGTGCCAAATTTTAGCTTCTTCAATGGCGTATCCATCAGCACTATTATGTGTCACCGCTTCAAAACCAAACCACTGGCTCTGTTCTAATTGCACCGGCTTTAAAAATTCGATGTACCAGCTCATAGTACTTGCAGGCGCTGGACGAGGATACATTTGCAACATAGTGGGCGGCCATGCATCGCTCAATGCCAGTAATTGCAGCTCATTTTGAGAACCTTCATGCTCAGCAAAACGCATCCAACCACCTAAGTGAGATGTCATAGCGCCTGTAAATGGCATACCTCCTTGTTGCAAGCAAATCTCAACATGCTGAAAAAATTCCGGCGTCATATTTGGAATATAAGGAATGCGTTGCTCAGCATTAGGCGCGACTAGTTGGTGGGTTTCATTATTATTAACCAGTAATTCAGACTTACGAGATTCACCAAAACAAAATTGCGCAAGCACACAGGTGTTGCCGTCTTGTTCAATACGGGCTAATACTTGAGAGGCACTTTTACCTTCCCGTAACACTTCGACTTTAATATCGAACGGCTGCTCAGCAATCAGCGGACCAATAAAGTTGGTACTAATAGATAAGACTCGACGGGTTGGCTTTACAACTTGCTTTACTGCTTGAAAAAGGAGCGCCCCAGACACGCCACCAAATGCGGTACGGCCTTGGCACCAAGAGCTAGGAAGGACAAGCCCTGACAGCCCTTGTTCTAATTGCGAGAGGACAGTTTGTAAGTTCATAGTAAAAACCTAAAGTGGAAATCAGATAAAGTGTATGTGTTTTTTATATCACAGATAAACTGGTACGACCACATTCAAGTTTGATATTTCCTTATGCTTTTTTCTGAATTTCAGGCTCTTATAGTACACACTAAAAATACTACTCAACCATATATAAAATTGCATTTTGCACAATTAAATACAGTATTTTTATTAGACTAATTCTAAAAAGTTAAAGTTAAAGTTAAAGTTAAAGTTAAAAATGAAGTTATGGAGTGAAGAATAACTTTGCCATAAAGGCTCCACTTTATTTTAATGTGTTTTTTATAAGAACACATGAAAGTTAAGCAAACCCCTTTAGCGACTCACAAAGTATTTAACCTGAGCTGCGCAT
>NZ_PNEC01000004.1 GCF_005886345.1 Pseudoalteromonas phenolica | reverse complement strand
AGGAAAAGGACGCAGCGTAATGACGAGTCCTTTCCAAGTTCTTTGACGATGAAATAGGACTGAAAGCACGCTCCCTTGGGCGAGTTTGATTGGCTTTCATACTGCGTTATCAATTTTCGATTTAGAACCACTAGACCTTCAAATCGATGCCTTGTCTGACAGCCAATCAATTCTCGCTGAACCTCGTATCGTGAGGTGGTTTGGGTATATATTACTATAAAGATGATTCTTACCTTGGCGAATTAAGGCATTTCTGAGAAAATACGCACTTAGTGTTGCAATCGATTGATTGTGACTAGATACAAAGTAACCCCATAAATACACTTTGTATGATTCGTTCAAGTTTATAACCCCAATAAGGTCAATCATGACGGCAAACATAATTGATGGAAAGGCAATCGCCAAACAAGTTCGTACTAATGTTGCACAGCGTGTTGCTGAGCGAGTAGAACAAGGTTTAAGAGCGCCTGGTCTTGCAGTAGTTTTAGTAGGCCAAGATCCTGCTAGCCAAGTTTACGTAGGTTCAAAACGTAAAGCCTGTGAAGAAGTGGGTTTTGTCTCTAAATCTTACGATTTACCAGGCGACACCACAGAAACAGAGCTACTTGAATTAGTAGACACGCTAAATAATGATCCAGAAGTCGATGGCATTCTGGTGCAATTACCTCTGCCTGAAGGATTAGACGCAGAAAAAGTACTTGAACGTATTACACCGCATAAAGATGTAGATGGCTTCCACCCTTATAACGTTGGTCGCCTAGCGCAACGTATGCCGGCACTTCGTCCATGCACACCAAAAGGTATCATCACTTTGCTCGATTCAACGGGTGTGAGATATAAAGGTATGCATGCAGTTGTGGTGGGCGCTTCAAATATCGTTGGCCGCCCAATGTCACTAGAACTATTACTTGCAGGTTGTACTACGACGGTTTGCCACAAATTCACGCAAGATCTAGAAGCACACGTTCGCCGCGCAGACTTACTTGTTGTTGCAGTCGGTAAGCCTGAGTTTATTCCAGGCGACTGGGTTAAAGAAGGTGCCATCGTGATCGATGTAGGTATTAACCGTTTAGAGTCAGGCAAACTAGTTGGTGATGTGCAGTACGGCATCGCTGAAGAAAAAGCCAGCTTTATTACACCAGTACCTGGTGGTGTTGGCCCTATGACTGTCGCAAGCTTAATCGAAAATACGCTTGAAGCCTGCGAAAAATACAATAGCTAAAAACTGTTACTCAAAAAAACGCCACTCTTTAGTGGCGTTTTTTTTTCTGTTAGCCTTATACAGGTTTCTGAGCTGGAATTGGTCCGTGCTCAAGATTGACATGCGGGTTTTGCCCTCGCTGTCTTAATAGGTGATCCATTAAAGTAATGGCTAACATGGCTTCTGCAATTGGAATCGCACGAATGCCCACACACGGGTCGTGACGACCCTTAGTGATCATCTCTACTGACTCATTTTGTGTGTTAATGCTTTGGCCTGGAATAGTAATACTTGAGGTAGGCTTTAATGCAATCGATGCGACAATATCTTGCCCTGTTGAAATACCAGCTAATACACCACCTGCGTGGTTACTGGTAAAACCTTCTGGTGTTAACTCATCACGATGCTCAGAGCCCTTCTGCTCTATCACATCAAAACCATCACCAATCTCTACGCCTTTAACCGCATTAATACTCATTAATGAATGCGCAATTTCAGCATCTAAGCGATCAAATACAGGCTCGCCTAACCCAACAGGCACATTTTTAGCGACTACAGTCACTTTCGCACCAATAGAGTCGCCCTGCTTTTTCAAATCGCGCATATATTCATCTAGCGACTCTAATTTTGTGTCATCTGGAAAAAAGAATGGGTTCGTTTCTACGATTGACCAATCGAACTTTTCAGCTTTGATAGGACCCAATTGTGATAAACAAGCATTAATCTCAATACCATGAAATTGCTTTAGATATTTTTTAGCAATGGCTCCTGCAGCAACACGGATTGCAGTTTCACGCGCTGAAGAGCGACCGCCACCACGATAATCACGGTGACCGTATTTGTGCCAATATGTGTAGTCACCATGACCTGGACGAAACACTTCTGAAATTTTACTGTAGTCTTTCGAACGTTGATCAGTATTTTCAATTAACAGACCAATACTAGTTCCTGTCGTTTTACCTTCAAAAACGCCCGATAAAATTTTAATTTCATCACCTTCACGTCTTTGCGTGGTATATCGGCTTTGACCCGGTTTACGTCTGTCTAGGTCGAACTGCATATCCGCTTCTGTTAACTCTAGTCCTGCGGGTACGCCATCAACAACGCCCCCCAATGCGACCCCATGGCTCTCGCCAAAGGTACTGACCTTAAAAAGTTGGCCAATGCTATTACCTGCCATTATTCACCCTCATTCCAAATGACATTAAAAAAAACTAATTAACAATTATATTTAATCAGCAAAATATTCGACGAGTTGTTGTTTTGAGATCATAAACACGCCTAATCCACCATGTTCAAACTCTAACCATGTAAATGGCGCGTTTGGGTATAGTGCATCCATATGTACCATAGAGTTACCTACTTCAACAAATAACAAACCGTTATCAGTTAGATGTTCTGCCGCTTCTTGCAAAATAACACGAGTTACATCTAAGCCATCTTCACCCGATGCTAAACCAAGCTCTGGCTCATGGTGGAACTCTTCTGGTAAATCTGACATATCTTCGGCATCGACATACGGCGGGTTTGCCACGATTAGGTCATACTTTTGACCAGGTACACCACTGAAAACATCAGATTGGATCGCAAACACCTGCTCTTGCATCATATGCTCAGTAATATTGATATCTGCCACTTCTAGCGCATCAAAAGAGATATCAACCGCGTCTACTTGCGCATGTTCAAACGCTTTTGCCAATGCAATTGCAATACATGCAGAGCCTGTACACATATCTAGAATACGCGTTACTTTTGCAGGCTCTGCTACCCAAGGTGCAAATTGCTTTTTGATCATTTCAGCAAATGGCGAACGTGGAACAAGCACCCGCTCATCCACATAAAAAGGAAGTTCTGCAAACCAAGCCTGATTCGTCAGGTAAGGAACTGGTGTTCTGTCATTTACACGCGCTAAGATGTAGCCCATTAAATGCAGTTTTTCGCTACTGGTTAAACGCGCATTTAATAACTCTTTTGGTGTATCTAGTGGCAAGTTTAAAACGGGTAAAACAAGGCTTACGGCTTCATCCCAGGCATTGTCGGTACCATGACCGTAAAACAGCCCATTATTCACAAACTGCGTCGTAGTCCAACGTAACCAGTCTTGAATCGTGAATAGTTCAGAACACGCTTCTTGCGCCAACTCATCTGTAATTTGTAACTCTGTCATACGGTACTCAATAATTTGACAATAATTCTGCTGCCATTGTAGCCGTTTTTCAGCTAGGTTTTTATGCTTTTTTTATTTAGAATGCGCCAATGAACAAAGATAAATCACACATAAGCATGCAAGACGACGACATCGACCTATTTCGTCAGTCAATTTCTGGTGCCACAAAGATAAAGCAAGATACCGTGCAATTTAAACGTGATAACACCCCGTTTAAAGGCAAAATTGTTGCTGAGCAAACTAAGCAGCACAAAGCGGAGTTTTATTTTTCTGACGAATATATCCCAGATATCGACACCCATGGCACAGTAAATTATGTGCGTGAAGGCGCTGATAAATTCTTAGCTAAACAATTACGACGTGGCGATATTGCGCCTGAGTTAATTTTAGATTTGCACGGCTTAAGTAAAGACAGCGCAAAAGAAGAGTTGGCTGCTTTGATCCATGCCTGTAAAAAGCAACATCATTATTGCGCGTGTGTTGTACATGGTATTGGTGAACATATCCTCAGGCATAAAGTGCCACAATATTTGGTTCAGCACCCTGATATTTTGGCGATGCACCAAGCTCCGCTTGAGTATGGTGGCAAAGGCGCAGTGTTGATTTTAATTGATATTCCCGAGTCTGATATTTACAGACGCTAATTCGCCCTTTAAAAAGTCATTTCAAACTAGCTAATAGGATGTTAATTGGTTACATTAACGTCCTTATTTCGGTTAATTGAAAGTAGTACTAATCATGAATGAGCTTCTTAGTGCAGATCTTGCTATCTTGCTTGTTGAGCCCTCAGCAACACAAAGAAAAATAATTGCAAAAGAGCTTGAGTTAGAAGGCGTAACGAACATCGACTTTGCTGATACAGTGGACTCTGCAAAAAGCTTTTTAGAAAAACATAAACCTGACCTAGTCATCTCTAGCCTTCACTTAAGTGATGGCAGTGCCCTTGATATTCAACAATATATTGCTGAAGTTCAGCCTGAACAGCCAATCCCTTTTATGTTGGTTTCAAGTGAAACACGCAAAGCCCAGCTTGAAGCATTTAAGCAATCTGGTGTAGTGGCGATCTTGCCTAAGCCTTTTACTAAAGTGCACCTTGGTCGCGCGCTCAACGCAACCTTAGACTTATTGTCTCCGCAAGAACTTGAGCTTGAACTATACGATGTGCAAGATTTGCGTATTCTTATTGTTGATGATTCACGACTGGCGAGGAATCATATTCGTCGTGTGCTAACTAATTTGGGTGCAAACCGTTTTACTGAAGCTGAAGATGGCGAACAAGCGATCAACTTCTTAAACGAACAGATGTTTGACCTCATTGTCACTGACTTTAATATGCCAAATGTAAATGGCCAAGAGTTAGCTGAACATATTCGTAACTCAGGCGAGCACTCCCATATTCCAATCTTAATGGTGACATCTGAAGCCAATGACACTCACCTTGCAAACATTGCACAATCTGGGGTTAACGCGTTATGCGACAAACCTTTTGAACCTGAAGTGGTTAAGCAGTTACTGCATTCAATTTTAGAGCAAGATTAACTAAAACTTAGTTTTTTTTACCACTTTAGGTTGGTGAAAATAATCAAAAATTATTTTCACCAACCTTCCAATAAAAATAAAGCAAATAAAAACAATCTCTTAAAATATTTTTATCTATTGGCACAACCTTTGTAATAGTTATTGCGACTAACTAATCATACAAAGGAGAACGTCATGAACTCACTAGTTAAAGCAACATTAATCAGCACGGTATTATTCACAGCTTCTTCAGTACATGCTAATGAAAACCCGATAACAGCTGAAATTAGCAATCTGATCTCAAATGCGATTAGCGCAAGTATCAAAGAAGTTAAGAAAAATACACTTGAGACAGCATCTAAAGTATTGAAGTCTGAATCTGATAAGCATGCTAAGAAAGCAGTTAAAAACGACAAGGAAGAAAACAATGGCTAATGAATTAACGCTAGTGAGTCTTTTGGCAACCCCAGTTATCAGCCTGTTTGCTGTTTATTTAAGTGTTGAACTATTCAAACGCGTTGGCCAATTAAATTTATGGGGGTAAGTATATGACTTGCAAGCTTTACTCCCAAAGAGCATCATTTCACTATTTTTCGCAGGCACAAAAAAGCCCGCAATCGCGGGCTTTTAAAAACTAAAGGGCTAAATTATAGCTCGCCTTCGTTCTCAGCTAGGAATTTAGCAACACCTTCTGGGCTTGCGTCCATACCTGATTTACCTTCAGTCCAACCTGCTGGACATACTTCACCGTGCTCTTCGTGGAACGCTAGTGCGTCAACCATGCGAAGCATTTCGTCGATGTTACGACCTAGAGGAAGATCGTTAACTACTTGGTGACGTACGTTACCTTCAGCGTCGATTAGGAATGAACCACGGAAAGCAACACCAGCTTCTGGGTGCTCAACGTCGTATGCTTGACAGATTTCGTGCTTAACGTCAGCAACTAAGTCGTATTTAACTGGACCAATACCACCTTCGTTTACTGGTGTGTTACGCCATGCGTTGTGTGAGAATTGAGAATCGATTGAAACACCGATAACTTCAACACCACGCTTTTGGAACTCGTCGTAACGCTTGTCGAAAGCGATTAGCTCTGAAGGACAAACGAAAGTGAAGTCTAGTGGGTAAAAGAATACAACCGCTTTTTTACCTTTAATACGCTCGTGAAGGTTGTAACCATCAACGATCTCACCGTTACCTAATACTGCTGCTGCTGTAAAGTCAGGTGCCTTGCGGCCTACTAATACACCCATGGTTTTCTCCAATTAGTTAGGGTTATATCCAATGCAAAATGACAATATCAATTTGCTTTGACACTTATTATTGAGGCTAGTTATAAAAAAACAACCCCAATTAAAAATTTTCACAAGTTTATGGGGACACTGCAAAAATTGAAAATCAAATAAACCGATAGCTACAATCAGTTTTTTTGATTGTATAAACTATAGGGATAAAAAAAGCCCCTACGGGCTTTTTTCAATAAATAAAAATTAGTCCATGATATTTGAAGGCATATCGCCACGGATCTGCTGCCAGATTTCACCGCTTTGATGACCATATTTTCTTAATAATGAAATTGAACCATCAAAATCGCCTTTTTCGGCTAGCGCAATTAGGTCTAAATAAAACTGCTTTGCCAATGCTCGGGTACGAGGATCTGAGAAATAATGACCACCAATCTTAGAGTAAAGGCCTCTGAAACCGTTAAGAACCAGTACATAAATTCGATTATTTCCTGCTAACGCTAACTGGTGGTGAACTTGATAATCATAGTCAGCAAAAGCTTGTGCAGTGTCTTCAAGCTCTTTACTTTTTTCTAAAAACTCAATAATGGCTTGGGGATTCACTTTAATTGCCGCACGCGTGTAAATTGCGCTGATGTTAGTTCGTGCAGATAAAAGCTGATCAGTAAGTTCTGGCATTTTATCTTCGTCAAGGCGCGCTAGCGTCTCAAGAATGTTTAAGCCTGATGTTTCCCAAAAGTTATTTACGCGGGTCGGTTTACCATGTTGAATCGTCAACCATCCGTCACGTGCTAAGCGTTGTAATACTTCACGTAACGTTGTGCGTGTTACGCCAATCAACTCTGAGAGTTCTCTTTCAGCTGGTAAAATTGAACCTGGTGGAAATTCACCATTCCAAATTGATTCAACAATATATTCCTCAGCAAATCCCGCTGGGCTTTTAGCTTTAAAAATTCTCATCTAACACCGCTTTAATCTTGGCAACTGCAATTTAATCCACTGATTGTACCAGATGCTTTGCAACTAACAAGTAAAGAAATCGCCCTGTTTTACAATTCATTTTTTGTCCATTGAGTTAAGTAAAATTAACCAACTACCGTAAATTCTTGCAGCTTGAAACCTCTGTCAGCATAATACCTACAACATAATTCAGTTTCGCAGTATCTAGGTTCAATTAAACTGAAAAATTGAACCTATTGGTAAAGCAAGTTATCTGATAGCTAACTTAATATAACAATAAGAGAATTTTATGAACTGGTTGAATACCCTTCCTACTTCCAGAAAAGCATGGGGCCTGTTGGCACTGACTGCATTTTTACTAGAAGTCACCGCTTTATACTTTCAATACGCAATGGGCTTAGAGCCTTGTATCATGTGTATTTATCAAAGAACGGCTGTGTTAGGTGTGTTTGCAGCAGGTCTTATTGGTTTTATTTCCCCAAGTAACGCTATTTTCCGTGGTATTGGCGCTGCAACATGGGGCGTAAGTAGTATTTGGGGTTATATGTTGGCAAAAGAGCATTTAAATATGCAAACCACCACTGATCCATTTGCGTTCACTTGCGATATTGTTCCTAACTTCCCAGAGTTTATGCCATTACATGAGTGGATCCCGGCATTTTTTGCAGCAACCGGTGACTGTGGCAGCATAGACTGGCAGTTTGTTGGTCTAAGCATGCCAGGCTGGATGGAAGTCATTTTCGCGTTATATGCGATTAGTTTCTTAGTTTTTTTACCTTTTATTCTTTGGTCTTTAGTAAAAAAGTAAACTTATAATGCATTTTAATCTTCGCAATATTGAGCAATTAAAACCGTACAAGCTTCGTGATAAGCAACAAATCATCGCCATTGCTTTGAGTCACTTAGAAGCGCCTGAAAAAGTCTTATTAGGCTGCTGTAAGCTCGCCATCTTGATGCCGTTTTTTATTTCTTTGGCTTATTTTGAAGGCTGGTACTTACTGCCTCCTTTGTTGTTAGCAGGTATCCTATACCCCCTTCTCACTACGCCTTTGGAAATTGCATTTACCAAAAGCAAACTGAGTGATGCAATTGCAGAGTTTGAAAAGCAGAATCAATAATAAAAAGGGCGATTCCGCCCTTTTTATTTTGCATCTGAAAATTTAAAGCTTAAAACTTTACCTTCCCTTCTAACTTCGCGACGATGCTTTTACCAACCCCCTTTACAGCCATTAAGGAGTTGAGGTCGTCAAAAGGTCCATTCTGCTCGCGGAAACTAACAATGGCTCTCGCCTTGCCTTTTCCGATCCCAGGCAATTTTACGAGCTCTTCGAGAGAAGCTTCATTAATATTAATTGTCTGATGCATTTCAGATTGAATTTCTGGTGACGCTTGTTGCTGAGCAGATTCTGCTAATACAGTTGGTGCAACAAACAGGCTAGTAGCTAAAATTAATGCTTTGATCATATTTCCCTCCTGGAAAATCCTTGAAATTTAATAAATGGTGGGTAGAACTCCTTACCCAAATTACTCATACGAGCAATGTTAAATAAAGATGACAATGACATAAAAGTCAAACTTAATACCTATCCACATAACTAAAGTATTAATATTGACCTAATAGCTTGCAAAATAGGCCTTAAAAGATTACTGTATAAAAAAACAGTGCAATTGGGAGTGTATCATGGCTGTTGTTGTTAAGTATGTGGTAGAAAGAAATGGAGTCGAGCGCATGACCTTTACCAGCAAAAAAGAGGCTGATGCTTACGACAAAATGCTTGATGTTGCAGAGTCTTTAGAAGAGATGCTTGGTAAAGTGGATGTGCCGCTGAGTGAGCAACAAGTAGAGTCATTAGCATTAGAAATGGCAAAACAAAAAGATGACTTTATTAATGTGCTAAAAGGTTCAAAACCAAGCGCGCCTGCGAAAAAGTCTAAAAAAGAGACTGAAGCTGAGAATAGTGACTCTGATGAGAACGTCACACCTATAAAACAAGCTTAATTATCATCAATTTGAGTTAAGTTAAAAGGCTGCATTTGCAGCCTTTTTTGTATTCTGTCTGAAACATTTAGAAATACTTTTTTCATATTGCTAGCAAACAGTTAGGCGTATAATAACCTCAAGTTGTGCAAGGTTATAACGACCTGAACACCATTAAATACCCCCCTCTTAATGAAGTGATGTATTTTGGAGAGTGGTATAAGTAAATCAGGTATTTACAAAGGATTGTGCTCAGCTCTTTATAACTTTTTAAAGGGCACAACTATGATTAACACGCATCCCAATATTGTCATCATCGGTGGCGGCGCAGGCGGCCTAGAACTGGCAAGTAAATTAGGGAACAAACTTGGAAAGTCTCGTCGCGCAAATATAACTTTAATCGATAAGAACCGTACACATATCTGGAAACCGCTCCTTCATGAAGTAGCGACAGGCTCGCTTGACACTAGCTTAGACGGTGTCGTTTATTCTGCCCATGCGGCTCGGCATGGATTTCAGTTTATTCTTGGTGAGTTCATCAATTTGGATGCTGAAAAACAAGCCATATACCTTAAAGAGCAATACGATTCAGACGGTGAATTAATTTTGCCGCAACGAACCGTTCACTATGATGAGTTAATCATCGCTATTGGTAGCATCAGTAATGACTTTAATACGCCTGGTGTCAGTAAGCATTGCTATTTCTTAGACTCCCACCAGCAAGCCGAGCGCTTTCAACATGCGCTACTTAACTGCTTCACGCGTGTACACCAAGCTGCAAGCCAATTACCAGAAGAACAAAATCGTCTTTCAATCGCCATTGCTGGTGGTGGGGCAACCGGTGTTGAACTTAGTGCTGAACTGGTACATGTCGCTCAACTACTAAAACATTATGGTATGAGTGCGTTTACCAGCACCAAGCTCACCATTCATTTAATTGAAGCTGGGCCAACTATACTACCCGCCCTACCGACTCGAATAAGCAACTCTGCTCGAGACGAGTTGCGTCATTTGGGTGTAAATATCTTAGAAGGTACTAAAGTGAGCAAAGCAACTTCTGAGGGCTTTATCACCGATGACAATACCTTGATCCAAGCCGATCTAATGCTTTGGGCGGCGGGTGTGAAAGTGGCTGACTTTATTAAAAGCCTGGATTGTTTTGAATTCACTCGCAACAATCAAATTATAGTAGACGAATATTTACAAGCAAAAGGCACTTCACACATCCATGTATTGGGTGATGCTTGTGCCTGTGAGCAAGAAGATGGCACCTTCGTGCCACCTCGCGCGCAAGCTGCACACCAGATGGCGAGTAATGTCGCGCACAATATTTTAGTGAAGTTCACAGGCAAAGCGCCAAAAGCTTTTGTTTATAAAGATCATGGATCACTGGTGAACCTTTCTCGCTTCAGTGCAGTAGGAAGCTTAATGGGTAATCTGACGAACAACACCATGTTTATAGAAGGTAATCTAGCGCGGGTGATGTATTTATCGCTTTATCGTATGCATCAAAACGCAATACACGGCCCAGTTAAAACTGCGGCACTTTGGTTATCTGAAAAATTACTGCGTATTGTGCGACCTAAAATGAAACTACATTAATATAACAGCAAGCAGCCTGAAAACTTTTAAAGTTCAGGCTGCAATTTCTTGTACTTCTTTTTGTACTTTTTTTAATGGGTTTCAGCCAGTGCTAGCACTTCATTTAATGCCGACACCGAAAACCCTCTGTCATAGAAGTAGATAATTTTGCCGTTTTTATCGAGTAGCATCACTCTGGCGTTATTCGGATTTTCATTACCTGTAAACGCTTGGATTTTTTCACCGTCTTCATAAATGGTGATCACCCCACCCCATAGCTCTTTAGGAATTCCACGACGCATACCCTCATCGATTTGTGTGCTAAACATTCTCGGGAACATGCCAGCAATGGTTGGTAACTCATACGCTTTAATATCAGCGCTTTTCATATCAAGGCCAATCAACCAACGGTCAATGTCAAACTGACTGTCCTGCTTGTAGCCAACCAAAAATATCGCAACTTCACCTTTAACGAAATCAGGTAGGTTAATACGCTCCTTTTCTAGGCTTCCACCTGAGACTCTAGGGAAAGCTTCACCAGTGACATCTTGGTTTGGGTATTGGGCTGTACAGCCCGTTAATAAAACTAATACAAAAATAAGTAAAAATTGTTTCATCAATTTAATGTTCCTTTTTTGGTTTTACTGAAATTGCTTGGCAATCACATCCAGCTTTTTCAAAAATTCTTCTTTTAATTTACTGTGCTCGTATTCAAGGTCATATTTGTTATGAAACCCAAAACGAAGCAGGACCCCATTACCCTGCAAATAGATGGTGTAACCATCAATATCAGAGAATGCCGTGATCCCTTCTAAATGCTTACCTTGTTCGTATGGCTCTCCATGTTGTTGAATATGCTCATAAACACGCAAGATATGTTTTGACTCTAAATTATTCTTCATATGTCGACCTTATTGCATTTATCAAATCTTTCTACGTTTTACGCTGCCATTAAGTTTAGTCTGATTTTACTTTCACATTGCTTTCACACCTGATTTGCGAGCATCAAATAAAATTAAGGAGCAAAACAATGCGAACTATCTACAAACTTTTATTCATTTTCTGGCTGTTATTTTTATCCAACAACACAAATGCAGCAGATATAACTCTGACTAAAGCACAATCCTTAGTGCGTGAGGGTATCCAAAGGATCAGCAACACAAATAAACAACAATGGGCGTTCGAGCTTCATAGTTATGAAAATGAAGAAGGTGATATCACGCAATATAGCGCTAGTTTCAATGGTGCAGCCGCTAAAGAAGGGCAATGGCAACTCATTACATGGAATGGTGAAACTGCGACTGCAAAGCAAAATCGTGCATTTCTAAAAGAGCGTGAGAAACAAAAAGAAAGTTTTAATATCAAACTTAACCAATTGGTTGATATTGATTCACTTCAAGTATTACATAACTCTGAAGATCAACTTCAAGTTACGTTTAAAGTCAGCATAGATAAATTAGGTAATGATGCTAAAGGTAAACTACAAGGCCAACTCACATTAGAAAAAGCCAACAAATTAATTCGTCAGATTGAAATTAACAACATCAGTGAATTTAGTCCTATGGCAATGACCACTATTGACTCTTTTAATATGGTTTTACAGTTTAACGAGATCTCTAAGCAAGTATTGCCAAAAACAGCAGAATTAATGATGGCTGGCACATTCGCCGGATTTATTGAGCTAAATGAAACATCTAAAGATGAATATAAGTTCTTCAAAAAACTAGAGTAACTCTCAAGATTGCACAAAGCACAATAAATAATCTGCTTTCACTGCTGTATTCAAACCAAAAACAAGTATAATGTATACAAAATTTATATTGAGCATTTGGATACTTGAAGCAATGAAAGCAAAAATAATAACTGCGGTCCTATCTCTTGCCGTGCTTGCGGGCTGTCAAACCACTGAACAACCAGCCGCTGTTGTAGATTACAGTAAAGTAAAACTGGCATATGGCAATGTCGTTAAAGAAGGTGAAGTCTATATTCCTGCTTGGAAACGCAATGAAGCGAAAATCAACCAGGTGCTTGCAAATCAGCATTACTGCGCTGACAACTTAGTCTTGCGTTTCCAAGTTATGTCGCAGCAAAACATAGAAGGCTCTTGTAAATTGCTGCTTGAAACAGAAAAGCGTTTTCATACTCTATTTAATACGCGTGGCAAACCGCTGCTACATGACAACAATGATGTTTTACGCGCCAATATTTATGCCAGTCGTGAAGATTACGTAAAGTATGTCACCGATCATTTTGACGTACCATCTAACAATGGCGGTATGTACCTCGAAGGTTTACCGCATTTAAAAGACAACAGCGCCGAGTACGTAGCGTATTTGAAAAAAGGCACAGTATGGAACTTAAACCATGAATTTGTGCACTATTTAGATGGTCGTTTTAATACTTATGGTGATTACTGCGCGCCGCCTCATGACAATCATTACGGCCCGGAGTACTGCCCGGATCCTGCCGCTGAGCCACCTTATTTAATTTGGTGGGGCGAAGGGCTAGGTGAATACGTTGCCCATATGAACAATAACCCACATGCGCTTGCGTTGGCTGGCAAAAAAACTTATCAACTGAGCGAATTGTTTTATAACAACAGCGCAAACTGGAATACCGATCGTATCTACCGTTGGGGCTACTTAGCGGTTCGCTACATGATGGAAAAACAACGCGATAAAGTTGAAGAGATGCTATTTCATGTGCGCCGCGGAGATTACCCGCGCTATCAAAAAATCGTAAAGAATTGGGGTACCAGCATGGACGCTGACTTTCATGCTTGGTTAGATACGATCGCAACCAAATAAGCTAACGCAGTTACCTGCTTAAGCTTGGTTAACATCTTTTGATCCAAGTAGCACTTTTAAGTGTCGATCCAATAAGGTGCAGTTTGTCTAGGTCTCTATTCTGCACCTTATTTTTCTTATCCATATCAGCCTCCACAACACCTAACATTTTATTGATTGTTTACATTTCATCACATTCTAAATTCTCTACATTCTTTCACCAAATATTCGAAAGTGAGATAATTTATTTAATAAAAACAGCATAAAAGATAAGTAATGAAAAAATATCTACTCACTCCTCTTGCGGCAGCATTAACACTTACTTTAACGGCGTGTGGCGGCGGTTCATCTGGTACAAACACTCCTGAAAAAGGTCCTGGTACTGGTGGTGGCGTTACTGCACCACTACAAAAAATATCACTAGAGGCCTACACATATTCTTGCCAAACAGAAACTCCATATTCAACCGACATCGTTTTTCATGACGAAGCAGGTAAACCTGTAGGCACAGCCAAAACCAATGCTGAAGGTGTGTTTTCAGGTGAAGTACCAAAAGACACTAAACACGTTTCAGTATTAGGTGATGAAGTTGAGTATGATGACGGCGAATATAAAAAAATTCGCACCATTTTAGATATAGATAACAGAACCAATTTGGGTAAGTTTTATTTTAATCAGTTCAAATCTGATTGCGGCTGTGAAACTTACACTCTAGACACCAGTGAACTTTCGTATATGGAAACAGGCTACTCACTTTATGCGGGTTATTTTAGCTCTGTTACTGACACTTTAAGAGTATGTACTGATGAAGACATTTACTTCTCAGTTGTCGCAAACGATTCAAATGAAGCCAAGGCTACTGTCATGGCCTTGCCAACAGATACAAAAACAATCAAGCTCACTGATGCTGACTTTAACGACCAAGGTGTCTGGGTAGACCATCAAGTCAGCGCAGGAACTGAGTACATTACGACTGCTGGATATTTCGAAGAAATACATGCATTTAAATTCTATCAATCTAGACAAGTCGAACAACTTACACCTGTATTTATTTTCCCGACATTAACAGAGCATAACTTCTACCGACAATACTTTGATGAGGATAGCTATGTGGGCGATGTAAACGTTCGCATGAGAAGCCAAGCTCGCAGTAGAATAAAAAATGATGGCACATTTGAACTTACTGAGTTACCTGTCATATCACCCGATCTAAGCGCTGATATTATATCGTTTGCTAATGCCAGCGACTTAAGTTATGACTTCAGCTCAGTCGATAACAGACTGACAAGTGTATATATTGACTTCAGCTTTTTAGTTGATGATGCGGCTGAAACTCGCTTTGATATGAGTATCCGAGGTTATATTGAAGGTCAAGTGCCTGATTTATCTTTTGGCGATGTGTTTCCAGAACCTAACGGAAATGCCACTCTTGAACAGTTGGATATCTTTTTATACGGTTATGCAGGTAACCCAACTGATAAGAAAAGTGTAGATGGATTACTTGAAGAAATTGCACAAGGCAAGCACCTTACAAAAGATAAATTTAGTAATTACGTATATATAGATTTAGGTGCAGCACTAGACTAAGCATTTATAAAGGCCACATTCGTGGCCTTTTACTTCTCTTCTTTCAAGTAATACACTGCCCAGTGCTTTTATTCTTCAAACAACAATAAATCATGAGCAAGTATTACGACCCTATCAGCGCACAAGACTGCCAAAACCAAGCCTTCGCACCGAGCTATTGGGCCAGTACCCAAGCATTGCCTGATCTACTCCCTGCTATTACGTCTGATACAAATTGTGATGTCGTCATTATTGGCGGCGGTTTTAGCGGTTTACTTACCGCCTATTACTTAGCAATTGAGCATCAACAAGAGTGTATTGTACTTGAAGCAAATCAAGTTGGTTTTGGTGCCAGTGCACGAAATGCAGGTTTTGTGCTTAAAGGCTCGGGACGTTTGAGTTACCCGCAAATGGCAAGTAAATGGGGCATGGATGTTTGCCAAGGAATTTATGGCGAATTTACAGAAGCGGTGCAACGAGTAGAAGCTCTTATTCAAAGCCAACAGTTAGAGTGTGACCCGCAACCAAAAGGCTACCTAAAAATCGCGCATAATCAGCAAGCCTTTGCAGGTCTTAAAGCGCAAGCAGAGTTCTTACAAAAGCATCTTTCGAGTGATGCTGAATTTTTGTCTACTGAAGAATTAAAAGCAGGTTACATGAATAACCAACAAGCCTATGGCGCGATGCGTTTACCCGATGGCTTTGGTATTCATCCACTTAAGCTTGTGCTGGGTTATAAAAAAATGGCCATGGAAGCTGGTGTTAAAATATATGAGCACACACTGGCAAGTGATATTAATGACACAGGTAGCCATGTAACCCTTAAAGCCAATGGCTTTAATATCAAAGCCAAAAAATTGGTGATCTCAGGGAACGCCTATAACAGTAAGGTGACTTCGCCTGTTATTAATAATCGTTATTTACCTATCCTCAGTAGCATTATGGTGACAAAACCACTCACCCAAACACAACTCGAAAGCTCAGGGCTAAAAACCCATCAAGTAACGATGGATACGCGTACACTAAAATACTATTACCGTCTATTGCCCGATAACCGCTTATTGTTTGGAGGACGTGGTGCTATTTTTGCCAAAGATCAAAATAAACCAACCTATTTAAATAACCTAAAAAAAGGCTTAGCTGATTGCTTCCCTACTCTAAACAATATCAGCCACCATTATTATTGGCATGGTTATATTGCAGCAGCGCTAGACGATATGCCTCACGTCACTGTGCAAGGTAATATTGGTTATACACTTGGATATTGCGGATCGGGCGTCTCTTTTAGTGCACAAGCAGCATACAGGCTGGCGCAACAAATCGCGGGAGTCACAGTACCAAACTTACCTTTATATCAAACACCACTCCCTTATTTACCATTTCCAAGTCTCAGGCGTTTCGGTCAGTGGGGGTATTATCAATACGCACAGTTGAAAGATAAACTTGGTTAAACATAGTAATTCGAGTGTCAGTCTATGGCTTTGCAAAAGACTGACATTTTGTGCACATTTACTGCACAATTGAGATCTACAGTTAATTCACAACCGAAACTTTATACCAATAGGAGTGATTGTGATGAAACTGTCAAACCTAAAAACGCCTATTTATCCCGTCCTATTCGCGACTACTTTCTTACTTTCTGGTTGCGGTAGTCCAGAAAATAATGCTGAGAGCGAGCTCATAACTGAAACACCACCAGCAAGTGACAATACTAGTAGCGATGCCACAGATAGCAACTCTAACAGCTCTACAGATCCTGATAACAGTGCTTCTTCTGATAACGATACAGATACAAATACAAATACAAATACAGATAATGGTATTGCATCTATAAATGACTCGACTGACGGTGTGCTATGTAATTATTATTATAATGAATACAATGATTCTGATTCTGTCCAAGCCACCAGCAACGCCCAGTGGTCATGTGATGGCAGCAATCGTTCATTAACTGCCAATGGTCTACCTGACCATGCTACAGGACAATTTCCTAATGCCAATAACCCTAATGAGATCAGTGAGCAAAACGTCTCAATCGCTTACACACTGACCCCCACTGAAAGTACATCGGCAAGTACTTTAGGTGGCCCTCGCGGTGCGACTGGCTATGTGTTAAATGGCGTAAAGATTGACGCCAATACTGCTGGCACCTGTGATGATTCTGGTAATAACTGTAGCCTAATTGGCAATGAAGGGAGTTGGCATATTGAAGCACTGGGACAAACCAGTTTTAACTTCGGCACCGACGACAATAATGCCCATGTGCAACCTGGTGGAGCCTATCACTATCATGGTATGCCGGAAGGATTTATAACGCTAAGAGGTGGCAATAACACAACCATGACTTTAATTGGCTGGGCGGCTGACGGCTTTCCTATTTACGCAAGATATGGCTTTAGCGAAGCAGAAAATGCAAGTTCGCCAATAAAAATAATCACAGGTAGCTATCAGTTGATTGAAAATATTAGCACTAACCGCCCATCCGTTGAAGTCTATCCACTTGGTACCTTTGCGGAAGATTGGGAATTTGTAGCAGGTTCAGGTGACTTAGACGAATGTAATGGCCGCTTTGGTGTAACGCCTGAATTTCCTGAGGGTATTTATCATTACTACGCAACAGACTCTTACCCCTACTTTCAACGCTGCGTTAAAGGCGAGCTATAAGAGGTAACGAACATGGCTTTAAGACTTAAATTATGCCTGATATTCATTGGAACTTTGCTGAACGTTTTTAGCCAGAATGCTCAAGCCCATTTAATGGCACCTTATAAAGGCACTTTAAATTTCGATCACTCTGGGGGCTACTTGGTATTATCTTTACCTGCTTCAACTTTAATGGGGTTTGATAAGGACAAGGATAGAATACTCACTCTTGGGGAAATTAAATCTCAGCAAAAAACAATAATTAAATACATTACTGATTCTTTGTATTTAAAAAGTGATACCCAAGAAACTTTGTTGACTGGTGTGATGTTAGCTCCGCAGAGAAGTCATGATACTAATATCAATCACATTGATCATATTGTTATTCTTGGAAAGTTTTTACACCCACTTCATGAAGGCATCTCCATGCATGCATCACTTCTAAATGGGTTGACTCAAAATGAAAAGTTGACCATTACCATGACAGAAAAAGATAGCCCCTCAAAGCACATATTCACACTGGGTGGCTCACAGTTATCTCACACATTTGAAGAGTAAAAAAACTAACTATTTACTTTTTGTTTGCATTTACCTATTTGAGAGCTGGAGGCTTATACCTGTATTTTCCCCTTGCTATTTAACAACAAATTACTTACATATAAAATCACACTTGGCAAAGCCATGACCCCTCTAACATTTAGTTATAAAAGTTATAGATAACCTTCAAACACCACAATGTAAATTTATTGTTAAAAACAATTTGACGAATTAAAGCTGTTACTCTATTTTATTCGAACACCTAGTTTGGTGCATTGACAACATAAACACGGATTATTTCAAGGAAACTTTATGAATTATTTAATGAAAACAGCGCTAATTAGTTCGCTTGTTATGAGCACAACCAGTATTGCAACTGAAATTCAGTCGTTCTCAAAATCACTCACAACTCACCCTGAACTAGAAGCAATAGATCGCTTCAATCACAAAGCAATGCAAGTCACTGACATTAAACGTGTACTCGCCAGCAACATTGCAAGAGACCTATATGCGCAAAAAAATTGGTTACAAGTGCTTTCTGAGCATAGTACTGCCAAATTAACTGAGCTAGGCTTAAATCATAATAACCAACAACTTATACAACAAGCGAACACTCAAACTCGCTCGTTAAAAGGTTTAAAAAAAGCAGATACAAACCTATATCAACTTCGCTTAGCATCAAATGATATGCTTGAACAATGGCAAGCAGGTGAGCAACCTTTGGTTGCATTTGCACCAAAAGGTGATGATAAAGATTGGCTGTATGTTGAAGCATTTGATGCTCAAGGCAATGTGCACCTACTCGATGCACATACTCTTCCTTCACAACCAGTATTAATTTTAGAGCTAGATAGCCAACAGGTTAAAAAAGAAGGCCTAGCTGTCATGCAAGCAGTTTTTGAACAGGCTAGAAGCAAACCGGCTTTAGATACATTTACGCAACACAGCATTCAAAACACGGCTATTTCTACTTCAAAACTAGATAGAATTCGTCTAAATAATGACGAAGAGCCTTGGATATCAGGTAAAGCAGAAGTCTATGCGGTAGTAACAGGTGTTAGCCCTTCACGCGATGAGCCGGTATTAGACATCGTGGATATGCCTTACCTAGATTATGACGGCACCGATTACACGCCTAATCAAATTCTAATTCATTGGGAACGCTACCGCTGGCAGGCGGCTGATGTATTATTGATGGAACAGGATGACAACACGAACTATCAAGAATTAGCGACGACGTTTTTAGATATTGTCACACAGGTGATGCGTGCAATTCCTGATCCTAATGTGCAAGGCTATGCCATCATTCCACAGTTGACCAACCAGCTTATTAAGGCAATGCCAAGCCACTGGTTCAGCAATGATGATGACTATGTTGATGTATTCTACACCCTTTTTGAAGGGCAAAAGTATAGTAACCACATGGGTGCGAGTAACAACGCCAAAATCACTTTATCACCGCTTACTATTAACCCAAGAAGTGTCGATATAAAAGCAGACAGATAAGCTCCCTGCTCTAACTGTTGGAAACGAACAAAGGCTTTGCTTCTAAATGCAAAGCCTTTTTTAAGATTTAATTACTGAAAAACCACTTTTATTAACTATGCTGATAACATTTAAATGGTTTGGCCGTTTTACGATTAATGATCTGAACTTGGTCATGTTCAAGACCGACTAAGCTTGGCTTTATAGCTTGCTCAAAACGCTTTGATGCTGACTCTATTCGTCTAGCTTCTTGCTCAATTGCACGAATATCTGCTTCATGACTGCGTACAATTTTCTCTATTTTTCGCGCGATTTCTTTGTGCTCACGCAGTTTTTGCTTATCAATCTTTAAGATATTTTCGTCTTCGTATTTAAAGTCGCTCGATAAAGCTTCTAATTGGGCATGATATTCAGCTAATTCTTCATCCATATCTCTGACTGGCTTCTCCAGTAAAGTCATTTTATTTTCTATATTTTGAAATGCTTTATATGCAGACACCTGAGTAGGTGACATAGCCATGTCTTTAACTATTTCACAGT
This sequence comes from Pseudoalteromonas phenolica, assembly GCF_005886345.1. Classification (GTDB taxonomy): domain Bacteria; phylum Pseudomonadota; class Gammaproteobacteria; order Enterobacterales; family Alteromonadaceae; genus Pseudoalteromonas; species Pseudoalteromonas phenolica_A. The sequence goes on along the minus strand of NZ_PNEC01000004.1, from coordinate 173,514 downwards.
CTTTAAATACTTGAATACGATAATCTGAGTTACTGGCTTGATCGGGTGTGGCATTCGCAGCCACACAAGCGGTTAATACGGCACTGCTGATAATTGAAATAATGGCTTTAATTTTCATAACACTAACCTTTGTCCTGTTGAGTTAATTCTGTATCACTGTTTAAAAGGTTAGTCGCAGCAACTTTAAATATAGTTTGAAAATTTTTCGTGTTTATACAAAAAAGCACAGCGTCATCGCTGTGCTTTTATAAACTAACTACTGAGTAATTATGAAACTTACTTCTTTACCCACTTACCATTTACTTTTACAAAATGACCTTTTGCTGTTTTTTGCATGGCTTTTTTTCCTGCCTGCTGTTCGACTTGTGCCAAAGAAATACCATGTTTTTTTGCTAACTGCTGATACTTTGCTTTGCGCTTTGCATTAATAGCATCTACCACTTTTTTTGCTTCAGCAGTGTTTTTTACCGCAGCCAAATAACCAGAAGCGGTTTCACCTACAATGCCTTGTGATTTAGCTGTACCAAGATCTAAAGCGAATGCTGAAAAGGCAAAACTCAATGCCATAACTGGTAATAAAAATACGCTCTTTTTCATAATTATCTCCTTAGAATAACTCGCTATCGTCGCTAAATAGGTCATCTAGCTCTTTATCTACTTTCACACGGATCTCATGATCCACTTTTACATTTAAATTAATGGTGATTGGCTCTTTCGTTTCTACCTGTACTTTGTGCGTACATCCCATTAGCACTAATGCACTGAATAATGCAGCGATCAACTTCATGGTCTTCCCCTATTGAGTTAAAGCTTTTTCAACTTGTTGACTGATTTCATCATTCAATCTTAACGCTTTAAAAAGCGTATATATATTCTCATGATGCGTGTAATTAAAATTAACCGGTTGGGCTTGGCTTTTATTTTCGCCTTTAATATTTACACCTAACGTGAGCCAACCATCTTCTGTTAAAGATACCTCGCTATTAAGCGTATCTATATCTAGATTATCTAATAAGCCAATGACGGTTTTTAATTGTGGCTGTTGCGCTTTGAGTGCATTCACCGAAGCATTTTCTGACACACTTAACATACCGCTGCCTAAATTATATAACCGACCCTCACTGATACTGACTTTTCCATCGCGAACATCGATAGGTAACTCACCAGATACCCGCCCTGTCAGTTCTACTCCGGCTTCACGCCCCGCTTTTGCTAGAATGGCCAAATCTAAATTTTCGGCCTTTGCTTCAATGCGTTGTGGCGCTTGTGTGAGTTGGACCTTATCCGCTGTAAGTAAACCATCAAACGCTTCCGCCGTAATAGCACTCAACCACGCCTGATTATCTTGAGCCTGAAGATCTGCGGTAATGTTGGTTAGCACAGCACCTGAACGAAACTCGTCAATTGTCACTGTAGTTTTTGGAATATTAATCACACCTGAACTAAGTTGCCCTGTGATTTTACCTGATGCATTACTCATATAATGCGTATCAAACAAGGCGGATGCGCCAAATTGCAGGTCAAAATCAATATGCTGAGACACTAAATCACCGTTAGCCACAACACTGGTGCTACCCGTTTCAATTTTTAACTTTGGCGCCATTTGCTCCAAAACTGGTTGTAAACCTGTAAGGTCTTGCTCAATTATGACAAGCTCAAAAGGCTGCGCTTTATCTGTTAATTCATGGCGTAACGATAAATTCATGTCGAGCACATCAATATCATGCCCAAAGCGAATACCTTCACTAAAGTTAACTTGAGAGGTGATACTCATATCTTCTACAAGCAGTTTAGGTGTGGCAATGGCATTAAGGTATGTTGTCACTGCAACCACACTGGTATTCATAAAATCTTGCATATTGCCTTTTAAGTTTACGCTTTGTTGTATCCCTTGAATTTGATTGTCTGCTTGTTTAATACCTTTTAACTGCCAATCAGCATCAAGGTGAATGGCATCATTGATTAGTTTTGACTGCCAATTCACTTTAAGATCTCGCCCCTGCACCAAAGGGTGATTAAACGATAACAGAGATAACTCCCCATCCACTATCGCATTTATATGTTCTGACAGATCACCCTCTACATCAAGGTTAAGTGTTAACTTGGGAAGTTTAAGTGCTTGACCTTGGCCGTCGCTAAATTCTGCTTTTTGAAGCTCAAGCTGGTTGCTTGCTTTAAATGACATGTCGCTGCCAAGCCTGCCTTTAACATCAAGCTTTGAGTCAAACTTTATATTCGCTTGATTTATTGGAGAGTTATCTATTAAAAATGCAGGCACATTAGGTTGAGTTAAATTAATGGAAATTTGACTATCTAATTGTCCACCACTCACCTCAATTGGGCCATCTAGTTGAAGAGCGCCAATCAACGCACTCTGGTGCTTTAAACTAAATTGAGACTTAAAATCCTGGGTAAGCAATTCAGCCGCTACATTATCTAATTGAATCTGGGTTAACTCGCCGTTTGAGAGAGTGACGCGGTCGGTCAAAAAGACATTATCACGTACTGACAACACGCTAGGTAATTGTAAAGTAACCTGCTCGGCTATTAATTCAGCAGCTAGAACCCCCTGTGGTAAATGTGCTTGAAGTGATTCAATACATGCCAAAGCCTTTAGTGTATTAGTAAGTCGACTCAAATCAGCAACCGCCGCTTGATCCAATAAATCTATTTCACCGGAAACACCTCCAAGTATATCTGCTGACACCGAACACTCTGGTAAATGGTGCTCAGCTTGCACTTCAATCTCACCATTAAATTTTAACTGTTGGCCGTCAAATTCAACGTTCATCGAGCCTTCTAGTAACTTTACTTGCTTAGGCTTAAAAGATTGTACCCCGTTACTCGCTAGTGAAATTTGATTTAGCCTTAACTTATTTTTAAATATGCGCACTTGCCCGATTAAATCGCCATTGATCTCAAACTGATTGAGGTTTGACTCACTAATGCTCATTGATAGTGGCTTTATTAATGGAGAGCCTGACAGACTAATTCTTTTTACATTTAGCAGTGGACGCTCGTCAGGTAATACAAGATTAAGCGGTTTAAGCTGTGGCGGTTCAGCATTTGTCTTTTTTGTTGGCTTCAGCGCAATATTCAACTCTGATAAAACGATATTTGAAAGGTTAATGTCAGCATCTACTAATTCAATTGAAGCTGCTGAATGTTCAATACATGCCTTATTAACACGAATAGAACCAAGGCCGGTAAGCGACCAATCTATACAACTCAGTTCAATATTGACATCCGCTAGATAGGGTACAGCCACTTTATAAATAATTGTATTTCTAAATCCATAAAGGCAAATTAAGGTAGCAATTAAAAATATACTGACCCGAAGCAATCCCTTTTTAAACATAGCACTCTGACTGATAATAATTAAACTTCGTTATTTTACCTATTTTTATGATGTTTGTATCAACGAAAATGTAATCAGATGTAGGCGTTACACAGCACTAAATAGACCGTTAACATCACAAGGCAAATTAAGGACACATTTAAATGTGCCAAATTAAAACTTATGTAAAAACCAATAGAGTATGTAACTTTTCTTGTTTGGCATGCTTAACTATGCATTTGATGTAGAATTTCGCCTTTACTCAAAACTGTCTATCACATTTTTAATGTATCTCACAGAGATGATTTTTTGAACGCATTGATACCTTCACTTACGCTGATGTCAGTATACGATTTATCATTATCTCATCAGATCGTTAAGCAACATAACCGACAATCAATCACTAGCCTTGTATTAGTAACTACTCAATAAACGATATGTTGGTAAAGTAAACTGTATACCTTCGTAGATTTCTCAGGGTATGATAAAAATGCCAAATATAAACAACGAATAAAAATATGTCACCGCCAACCATACTTGTCATTGATGATCGTTCTGAAATCATTACCAGCCTTCAGTTTTTACTCGAAGATAATGGGTATCAGATGCTATTTGCTAAAAACCCCTTTGATGCCAAAGAGCAACTATCTGAGCACTATATAGATCTAGTATTACTCGACATGAACTTTTCACTAGATACAACTTCAGGAGAAGAAGGCTTAGCATTCTTAGCTTGGTTGAAAAAACAAGAAATTGATACACGAGTGGTTGCTATGACAGCTTGGTCAAACGTTGAGTTGGCGGTCAAAGCCATGCAATTGGGGGCCGGGGATTTCATTGAAAAACCTTGGAAAAACCAGCGTTTATTAAGTGTTATAAGTCAACAGCTTGAGCTCAAAGGGCTAAAAGCCATCAATAAAAAGCTGTCACAAAGACTAGAGCCTGCTAACGATACACCGAAATTTCAATGGCAATCTGCTTGTATGACTGAGCTGATGGAGCAAATTGAGAATGTGGCGCTTGCAGATGTCTCTATCTTACTGAGCGGTGAAAATGGTACTGGTAAAAGTCAGTTAGCAGAATATATTCATCAACGATCAGCTCGTAATGACCACCCACTTATCAGCGTTAACATGGGTGCAATTTCAGAGTCTTTATTTGAAAGTGAAATGTTTGGCCATAAAAAAGGGGCTTTTACAGATGCTAAATCTGATCGCATTGGTCGCTTTGAGCTGGCGCAGTCAGGCACATTATTTTTAGATGAAATAGCCAATATCAGCTTGGCACATCAAGCCAAATTACTGCGAGTACTAGAGTCAGGTCAATTTGAAGCCGTTGGTGATAGCAAAACACAATTTGCGAATGTTAGGATCATTAGTGCCACCAATGCCGACTGCAAGAAATTGATCCATTCAGAAAAGTTTCGCGAGGATTTATTTTATCGCCTCAATACCATTGAGTTTTCGCTGCCACCATTAAGGGCACGTTTTGATGATATTGTGCCATTAGCTGAATACTTACTTGCGCGTTTTAATAAAAAATATGGCAAAACCGTTGAGGGGTTCGATAAATCAGCACAGCAGCTGCTTAAAACATATCACTGGCCGGGTAACATAAGAGAAATGAGTCATGTTATCGAGCGCGCAACGCTGCTGACACAAACAACCCAAATCAGCGCTTCAGGTTTGCACATTGGTAATACTGGCAGCGAACCTTCACTACAAACTATGATGACATTAGAACAAGCTGAAAGAATGCTGATCAAAAAAGCCCTCCATGCGACTGCTCATAATATTACGCAAGCAGCTAATTTATTGGGGATCACCAAATCTTCTTTATATCGTCGCTTGGAAAAATATGATGATATTGAAAAGTAAGACCATAGAAAATTATATATATATAACCACACTTGGAGCTGGCATTCTGATCAGTCTACTGATGGCCATCATCATGTATTTAGCGGGTATGCCTTTACTCAACTTGATACTTGTTGAGTTGTTTTTAGTTCTAGTACTGTGTTGGTTTATTTCACATTTTGAGCAAAAAGTGGTGGTAGCTTTTGATCGTGCATTACTTCACATAGAAGCAGTAAAAATGGAGGATTACAATCAGTTTGCCCGTTCAGATTTTAAGGAAGGCAGTTCACAACGTCTGCACTTAGCCCTTAAAGATCTGAGTCATCATTTACAAAAAAATAAGTCTCGCTACGATCAGCATGCCTTTTTGCTGTATCAATTGATTGACCAACTCGATACCCCCATTATGGTGTTTAACAGCAAGCATCAGCTAAGTTATGCCAACCCTGCTTTTATGAACATCTACGATGAACCTTGGCAAATGTACCGCCATGCTTCTCCAAAAATCTTAGGCCTTGAACAAACAAGCACTGGCTGGCGATTAAATAGAACTTTGCAGCAGTGGCAAATCAGCGAAAGCGCCTTCATTGATAATGGAGAAGCGCATTATTTATTTGTACTCACAAACATAGACAGTGCCATACGTGCTAGTCAGCTCAATGCATGGCAGCAAATGATCCGTGTTATGGGTCATGAAATAAGGAACTCTCTAACCCCTGTTTCTTCCTTAGCAGAAAGCCTTTCAAGCAAAATGCAAGGCGCGCGCGAGCAACAAGCATTACAGCTTATTTCTGATCATTGCCACCAGCTACAAGACTTTATTAGCCGCTATGCTTCGCTATCTCATAACCTCAACTTGCAATTGACCCAAGTTGATATGCACAGTATGTGGCAAAAACTATCAGCGCTGACCCCTGATTTAGCACTTAACACCCAAATAGGTATCGAGCATATTCATGCAGATCAGACCTTTATTGAACAAGTGTTTATTAACTTACTGAAAAATGCCCATGAGGCAAACGCAAAACAAGTACGTATCCGTATCAGAGAAAAGCTTGGTAAAGTCTTGATTACCCTCGCCGATGACGGCCACGGTATTTTAAATACTGATAATTTATTTGTGCCTTTGTTTACCACAAAGCCAAATGGTCAGGGCATTGGGCTCACTTTCTGCCGCAATATAATAGAACACCATAAAGGCACGATTCATATCGAAAATAACCCACAGCAAGGCGTGACCGTAAGTATTTTTTTACCCCACAAACCGTTATCAAACCCCGCAGAGTAACACCGGTCGGAATCGAAATTGAGCCGTCCGATTCCGGACGGTTTTTAATATCCTATATTTGAATATAAAAATAAACAATTGATTTAAAACAAGTTTACTACTTGGCATATTCTTTGTCTTATCTAGTTTAACAAGCTAGAGGGATTCAATGATGGATGTAGCAAAAACAAACAAAAAAACCAACACTCTACGACGGACAATAGCAAAGCATAAATGGTTGTCTATTTTCACAATCATTGTCTTATGTGCCAGTGCCATTGCAATCAAACAAGCTGGTAGCAGCATTGCTGTTGAACGTAGCCAACTTATTATGGCAAGCGTTCAGCAGGGTGATTTAGACGTGGTGATCGACGGTTATGGTGTCCTAACTTCTAACAAGCAACAATTAATCACGACTTTTTCGGCTGCGACTGTAAAAGAAATTGTGTTAAAACCCGGTGCACCTGTCACAGCCAATAGCGTCATTGTTAAGCTCGAAAACCCTGAGCTTGAACAACAAGTTCAAGATGCAGAGCAAGAGCTAACACAATTACAGGCCAACCTTCGCCAATTAAAACTCAATAATCAAAGAGAGAAACTCAATGAGGCCGCGGCACTGGCCGAAATCAAAGCACAATTTGAAACAGCATCACTGCGCAGAGCCGCCGAAGAACAATTGGCTGAGAAAGGCATTGTTTCTGATCTTGATTTTCAACAAACCATATTAAATGAAAAGCAACTCAAAGAACGGATGAGAATTTTATCCGAGCGTAATGCGCAGCTCAGCTTAGTGCATGAGGAAGCCGTGAATATTCAACAAGAGCGTATCAAGCAACAACAAGGTCGCTTAAATATTGCAAAATCTAGACTTGAGAAACTGACCGTACGCGCTGGCTTCGATGGGGTATTACAGCGCTTGTCGGTTGAATTAGGGCAAAGCCTCTCTGCTGGTAGCGAAGTCGCACTGATTGGTAGCATTACTGATTTAATTGCGCTGATCCGTGTGCCTCAGAGTCAAATTCAACAAGTGGCTATTGGCCAAGCAGCCACTATCGACACACGTCGAGATAAGATCACAGGCGTAGTTAAACGCATCGATCCAATTGTCTCAGATAACACGGTTGAGGTAGAGATAACATTGCCTAGCAACTTGCCATCAAGTGCCCGTCCTCAAGCGTCTATCGATGGTAAAATCATAGCTGATTCTCTAAAAAATGTTTTATATATCAGACGCCCTGCGGGTACTCAAAGCAACGATACTATGCCTTTATATCGCGTCCTTAGCGGCACTCAAAGTGCTGAGTTAACGCCGGTACAATTTGGCGTACAAGCAGGACAATTTATGCAATTGCGATCCGGCGCTGACGTCGGCGCACAATTTATCATTTCAGATTTAAGTAATTTACATACTCACAAAAAGATATCGATTCAATAACCGCGAATTTAGCCAAGTGGTCAAAAGAGCTTTGACCACCTGATTTACATGAATAACTCGGCACTGCCATCAAAAAAATAAAGGACATCACATGAGCGACATAACAATAAAAATGACTGGGATCTCTAAAGTATTTGAAACTGAAGACATAGAAACCCATGCATTAAAAAGTATAGATCTAGAGATCAAAGCCGGTGAATATGTATCTATCTCAGGGCCTTCTGGGTGTGGTAAATCAACGCTTTTAGCCCTACTGGGCTTATTAGATATGCCCTCTGGCGGTGAGTATTACATTGAAGGGATGAACGTCACGGATCTGAGTCTAGATCAGGCTGCTGAGATCAGAAATACAAAAATAGGCTTTATATTTCAGTCTTTTAACTTAATTGATGAGTTAAGTGTATTTGATAATGTTGCTCTACCACTGCGTTACCAAGATAAGCCCCCCAGCGATAGTGAATTAAAACAACGCGTCCAAGAGTGCCTGGCACTGGTTGATATGACTCACAGAATGGCGCACAAACCCAATCAACTTTCAGGTGGTCAACAACAACGTGTTGCTATTGCCCGCGCTTTAGTTGCCAACCCTGCAATTTTATTAGTCGATGAACCCACAGGTAACTTAGATTCTAAAAGTGGCGATCAAGTAATGCATGTACTTGAAAAACTAAACGAACAAGGCACCACCATTTGCATGGTAACACACGACCCACGCTATGCTGACATGGCCAAAAAACAACTTAAATTATTAGATGGAGCGATTTTAACCACTCCTAAAATTAAGGCTGTATTATGAAGCAGATAATTTACCAAAGCAAACAAGCTTGGGCATCGCTGAGTAAAAAGCCTGGCTTTATCGCAACTGTGATCACCACTATGGGGGTTACTTTAGGTGCCCTATTGTGTGTTTTAACCTTAGGTTATTTGCTACTTGTAAAACCTTTGCCCTACCCTGAGCATGAAAAGTTATATAAGGTTGAGCATATTTTTCACGATAGCAAAGATAAAATACAAGGCACTGCTTTTACTTACCCTGGTTTAATTCACCTATATAAAAACCAAGACGTCTTCTCGAAAAGCGCATTAATTTATTACGGCCAAGACGTACTAACAAATTTACCAAGCTCACCCCGTCTAGAGACTGGCTATGTTACTCCTGAGTGGTTTGAACTACTTGATGCCAATATGGTCCTTGGCCGTCAATTTGAGCAATCTGAAACCCTAAACACCAACAATCCGGTCGCTATAATCAGTCATCAGCTATGGCAACAAACTTTTGATGGCGATCCTAATATCTTAGATAAAAAAGTCGACTTTAGAGGCGTGAGCTTTAATATCGTTGGTGTCTTAGATAAGTCATTTATTGAACCTCAAATTGCAAATGTTGGACAAAACACGTCTGTATGGTTTCCCTTTGACTACAACCAAGGGAAGCGATTTGAAGATGCGTGGGGTAATATTTTAGGCGCCCTTACATTTGTTGGTAAAAAGAATACCGAATTCACCGACTCTCAAGCTGCTCAAACACTCACTGCTTTAGTCAATGACAAATGGCAACAAGAAGTAGCCGGTAGCGCATTTTTTGCTGGCTGGCGAGTGAATATGGTACTAACCAGTTTCCACGATGAAATTTTAGGGGACAGTGGCAATACCGTTTATTTACTGTTAGCAGGTGTACTGGGGTTAGTGCTTATTGCCACTGCAAATATCGCTAACTTACTTATGTCTCGCACTGCCGAACAGCAACGTCAGTTAGCTATTTTTGCAGCGCTTGGGGCAAAACAATCGCAACTTTTTAAAACGCTACTTGCCGAAACGGGTGTATTAATGGGGTTGTCGGTACTCTTTGCACTTATTATTGCCATGTCTGGCTTTTATATTATGCAAACCTATTTGGCTAGTGTGTTACCTAGGGTCGATGAGCTTGCAATCAATGTGGTCACCTTGACTGCTGCGGTATTATTCGCCTTGTTGTTCGCCTTGCTGTTTGCAGGATTGAGTCGACGCATAATCAACTATAAAGCGCTTAACTCTATGCTACAGTCAAGCGGTAAAGGCACTAGCATTCAAGTTTCTAAAAAAACCAGACAACTTTTAATTGTCAGCCAAGTCGCCATCGCCACTGTGCTGGTATTTGCCAATATCAGTTTGTTTAAAGAAGCCTATAACACCATCACTGAAACCAAAAGCTATAAAGTAGAAGACAAACTTGAGCTGTCTGTATCTCTTTCAGCCGCAACACGCCCTCCACGAGAAGAGATTATATCGTTTAACAATGAGCTTAAAGAAAAGTTGGCTCAGTTGCCTCAAGTGGAGTCTGTCTCTTTATCTAGCTCTGTATTACGAGACTATAGTTTGTGGGCACTCACATCCACCACAGATGACAGCCGACATGTTATATATAACAAAGATATAGATGATATCTATTTTGATATGCTAGGCATGGAACTGATTGAAGGTGATAACTTTAGCCAAGCAGATATTCAAGATCGCCCCAGAAAACTCATCGTTAATGATGTGTTTGCAAAACAACTTAATCCATCAGGTAGTGCCGTTGGCATGGAGCTGTCTAATAACCCTGAACAGCCAAGCTTTACAATTGTTGGCGTAGTGAAAGGTATAAAACTACCCGGCCAAACGGACATCCCAGCAAGAGTTTATGGCCCAACATCGCGTGATGATAATGACTTTACACTTAACTTGTTACCGGGGCAGCGTTTATCACGAGATCAAGCTGCCAGCATCATTAAAGAAGTAAGCAACTTATATACGCTGTTCAGATTAGAATACTTTGAAGAAATAGAGCAAGAGCAACTGTTCACTCAATATGCAATAGCTGTCACAACTGCAGCGCTCGCTGTATTAACCTTCTTTTTAGCAGGCGTCGGCCTCTATGGTATTTTGAGTTACGGCACCCACATGCGCCGCTTTGAACTTGGTACTCGAATGGCCATTGGTGCTAAGCGCAAACACTTAGTTGGGCTTATCATTAAAGACAATGTCTCTGTGGTTATTATGGGGGTCGCAGCCAGTATTGTTATTTTAACTGCGATTTATTTGGCTTACGATGAACTGTTCATGACCTACTTGGCATCTAATATTGTCACTATGTTTATGGTCACCGTTGTTGCCATTACTGGGCTGTCACTGTTCGCTTGTTATTGGCCACTGCGCCAGTTTATAAACCAACCCGCAATTCATTCATTACGTAATAGCGATTAATCGGTGTAAAGATTTTAATCACTATTAAAAACGAAAAAGGTCACCGAGGTGACCTTTTTCATCAAACTAAACAATTAGCCTATGTTCTTTCTGGCATTACGGAACATACGCATCCACGGGCTGTCATCGATCCACTCTTCTTTTGGGTATCGCTGCCAATAGTTAGCTTGCTCAACTAACAAAAAAGGCCACTTTCGCGACCTTTTCTTTTTAGCTAAGTATTAGCCGATGTTCTTTCTAGCATTACGGAACATACGCATCCATGGGCTATCTTCTTTCCACTCATCAGGGTGCCAAGAGTTAGCTACTGCACGGAATACACGCTCTGGGTGTGGCATCATTACTGTTGCACGACCATCCGTTGATGTAATACCTGTAATACCTTCTGGTGAACCATTCGGGTTGTTCGGGTATTGCGTAGTAGGCTTACCAAAGTTATCAACATATTGAACTGCAACTGTGCCAGACTCTAGTGCTGCTTTCACTGCTGCATCGTTTGCAAATTCTGCATGGCCTTCACCGTGAGATACCGCGATTGGCATACGAGAGCCAGCCATACCTTGGAAGAATACTGACGGGCTTTCTTGTACTTCAACAAGGCTGAAACGTGCTTCAAAACGCTCTGACTTGTTAGTTACAAAACGTGGCCAGTGTTCAGTACCTGGGATAAGCTCTTTCAATGTTGATAACATCTGACAACCGTTACACACACCTAAGCTGAACGTGTCTTGACGCTCAAAGAAGGTTTGGAACTGATCGCGTGCCATGTCATTGAATAGGATTGACTTAGCCCAACCTTCACCTGCACCTAGTACGTCACCGTAAGAGAAACCACCACATGCTACAAGGCCTTTAAACTCTTCTAGCGTTAGGCGACCTTCAAGGATGTCACTCATGTGTACGTCTACTGCTGCAAAGCCTGCACGGTTAAATGCTGCTGCCATTTCAACGTGTGAGTTAACACCTTGCTCACGTAGGATAGCCATCTTAGGCTTAGCACCTGTTGCAATGTAAGGTGCCGCTACGTCTTCGTTTAGGTCGAAGCTTAGTTTTACGTTAAGACCTGGATCTTTTTCGTCAAATTTCGCATCAAACTCTTGCTTAGCACACTCAGGGTTATCACGAAGTGCTTGCATCTTATAAGTCGTTTCAGCCCAAATAGTACGTAATTCAGTACGAGTATTGGCAAGCACTGCTTCACCACCACGGTTGAAGATAACTTTGTCTTCAGTGTTTAATGCACCGATAGTGTGGCTGATTGCTGTAAGACCGTTATCAGCTAACACAGCTTCAACAGCTGCAAGGTCGTCGTTGCGAACCTGAATTACTGCACCTAGCTCTTCGTTATAAAGCGCTTCGATGTCTGAACCTGTTAGGCTATCAAGGTTTACAGTCACACCTGTGCGACCAGCAAATGCCATTTCAGCGACAGTTGTGAATAAACCACCGTCTGAACGGTCATGGTAAGCAAGTAGCTTCTCGTCAGCTACAAGCGCTTGCATTGCGTTGTAGAAACCTTTTAATAGCTCTGGGCTATCAACGTCAGGCGTCTTGTCACCAAGCTGCTTGTAAACCTGTGCAAGGCTTGATGCACCCATGCGGTTTTGACCTGCACCTAAATCAACTAAGATAAGGCTTGAGTCACCTTTATCAGTGCGAAGCTGAGGTGTAACTGTTTTGCGAATGTCTTCTACACGGCCAAATGCAGTGATAACTAGAGAAAGTGGTGCTGTAACCGCTTTGTCTTCACCGTCGTCTTGCCATGTTGTCTTCATTGACATTGAGTCTTTACCAACTGGGATAGTCAGACCAAGTGCAGGACATAACTCTTCACCTACTGCTTTAACTGCTTCGTAAAGACCTGCGTCTTCACCTGGGTGACCCGCTGCAGCCATCCAGTTTGCAGATAGCTTGATGTTCTCAAGACCACCAATGTTTGCGCCAGCAATGTTAGTTAACGCTTCTGCTACTGCTAAACGTGCTGATGCACCGTAGTTTAGAAGTGCCGCAGGTGTACGTTCACCCATTGACATAGCTTCACCGTGGTAAGTGTCAAACGCAGCTGCTGTTACAGCACAGTTTGCTACTGGTACTTGCCAAGGGCCAACCATTTGGTCACGTGCCACTAGGCCTGTTACCGTACGGTCACCAATGGTGATAAGGAATGTTTTTTCAGCAATAGTTGGTAGACGAAGTAAACGCTTAGCAGCATCGAGTACGTCAATGCTATCTGTTTTAAGTGCTTCACCTTCAACTTGCTTTGACTCAACATCACGATGCATCTTAGGTGCTTTACCAAGTAGTACTTCAAGTGGAAGATCAACTGGGTTGTTATCAAAGTGGCTATCGGCAACGGTTAGGTGACGCTCTTCTGTTGCTTCACCGATTACAGCGTATTGTGCGCGCTCACGCTTACAGATTTCTTCAAAACGTGCGAAGTCTTCTGCCGCTACTGCAAGTACGTAACGCTCTTGTGATTCATTACACCAAATTTCGTGTGGTGCCATGCCCGGCTCATCGTTCGGGATGTTACGTAGTTGGAATTTACCACCACGGCCACCGTCGTCTACTAGCTCAGGGAATGCGTTTGAAAGACCACCCGCGCCCACATCGTGGATAAACGCGATTGGGTTTTCATCGCCTAGCTGCCAACATTTGTCGATAACTTCCTGACAACGACGTTCCATCTCTGGGTTTTCACGCTGTACAGAAGCAAAGTCTAAGTCTTCGTTTGACTGACCAGAAGCCATTGATGATGCAGCACCACCACCCAGACCAATGTTCATCGCGGGGCCACCTAGTGCGATTAGCTTAGCGCCTACTGGGATTTCACCCTTTTGCACGTGCTCAGTACGGATGTTACCAAGACCACCTGCAAGCATAATTGGCTTGTGGTAACCACGTACTTCTTCGCCATTATGGCTGTTAACTTTTTCTTCGTAAGTACGGAAGTAACCAAGTAGGTTAGGACGACCAAATTCGTTGTTGAACGCCGCGCCACCTAGTGGGCCATCGATCATGATGTCTAGCGCATCAACGATACGACCAGGCTTGCCGAAGTTTGTTTCCCATGGCTGTTCAAAGCCAGGAATGCGAAGGTTAGATACAGTGAAGCCAACTAGACCTGCTTTTGGCTTAGAACCACGACCGGTTGCGCCTTCGTCACGAATTTCACCACCAGAACCAGTCGATGCACCAGAGAATGGAGCAATCGCCGTTGGGTGGTTGTGGGTTTCAACCTTCATCAAGATTTCAATGTTTTCTTGATTGTAGCTGTACTCGCCTTCTTTATTTGGGAAGAAACGACCCGCTTTAGAACCCTTCATTACCGCTGCGTTATCTTTATAAGCAGACAGTACGTTTTCTGGGTGCGTTTCGTAAGTATTCTTAATCATTTTAAACAGCGATTTAGGCTGCGCTTCACCGTCGATTGTCCAATCAGCGTTGAAAATTTTGTGACGACAGTGCTCTGAGTTCGCCTGTGCGAACATAAATAGCTCGATGTCGTTCGGGTTACGACCTAGTTTAGTGAAGTTCTCAACTAAGTAGTCAATTTCGTCATCCGCGAGTGCAAAACCTTGCTCTACGTTTGCAGTAGCAAGTGCTTCGCGGCCACCGTCAAGAATGTCTACAGATGACATTGGACGCGGCTCATCAACGCGGAATAACTGACCTGCATCTTCAAGACTGTTGTGCACAGACTCTGTCATACGGTCGTGTACTAGCTTAGCAACGTCATTTAGTTGCTCAGCGCTTAGCTCACCCTCAACATAGTAAGCAATACCACGCTCAACACGGTGAACCTTGTCTAGGCCACAGTTGTTAGCGATGTCTGTTGCTTTTGATGCCCACGGAGAAATGGTACCAATACGCGGTGTCACTAGAATAAGTGCACCTTGAGGCTCGTGTTCGGCAATAGTTGGGCCGTACTTAAGCAATTTATTTAGCTTGTCTAATTCAGAGTCACTTAGCTCTGCAGTTAAGTCTGCAAAATGCATAAACTCAGCGTAAATACCTGTTACTGGTAAGTTCGAATCAGCGCAAGTTTTAAGGATTTTTTGTACTTTGAAATCAGAAAGTGCTGGCGCACCACGTAAAATCAACATAGGTAATTTCATCCGGGGGTTAAGGATTGAACGATATTTAGGGCCGCTATTATAGTCGAATTCATGGCTAGTTTTAACTGTAAAATTATAAAACTGCCAAAAATCGTGTTAGGTTCTTTAATAGAGCTAAAAAACACTTTTACTTCATAGTGTTAGATTTCTCATTTTGCATCTACTCAGAACTTTGATAGTTTAGTTTTATTAATAATCTCACGCTTGGTCTTCATGCAGTTAAAACCATTGCTTACACTCATCATTTTTATGTGGGTTTTAGTCGGATGTGATAAACCGCCTATGACACAGCTTGAGCGCGTGCAACAAAAGCGTGAATTAAAAGTAGGTACTCTGGCAGGACCTGCTAATTTTTATCAGGCACAGCAAGGCGAGCAAGGGTTTGAATATGAGTTAACGCAAGCGTTTGCAGACTCTCTTAGCGTCAAACTCAATATCGTGCCGTTTTACAGCCTACCTGAACTTTTTCAACGCTTAGACAATGGTGATTTAGATTTTATTGCCGCCGGACTCAGTTACCACCCACAACGTGGCGAGCATTATCGCTTTGGCCCAAGCTACCGGGCTATCAGTCAAAAGCTAGTTTATAAACAGGGTCCAAGGCGACCTAGAAGCTTTGCTGAGCTTGAAGGCCCTATCACAGTTTTAGCAGGGTCTAATCACTTAATTAGCTTACATGAAGCGAAAAAAATATATCCTAATATAGAAATACACGTTGTTGATGATGTGGATGAAGAAGAGTTACTACAAAACATCATTGACGAAAAAATCAGCTACACGATTGCTGACTCGCACTCTCTTGCCCTTTTTCGCCGCTACCACCCAGAAGTTAGTATTGCTTTTTCGGTCACAAAACAAGACTCAATCAGTTGGATAATGCGCAAAGACTCCGATGACTCACTTTACGCACTACTGATGCCTTTCTTTGACAAAGTAAATCAGAATGGAAAATTAGCAGAGCTTGAAGAAAAGTACTTTGGTCATGTGGAAACATTTAACTATGTAAACACCCTCGCCTTTGTCGAAGCGACCAAAAAGGTACTGCCCAAATACAAAGCATGGTTTGAAAAGTACTCTGAAAAAAACAAACTAGATTGGCGATTACTTGCAGCTTTAAGCTATCAGGAGTCAATGTGGAAGCCGCGTGCGAAATCACCAACTGGGGTACGTGGTATCATGATGCTTACGCAACCAACGGCGAAACAAGTGGGTGTAAAAAACCGCCTTAAACCTGAGCAAAATATTAAAGGGGGTGCTATTTATCTTCGCAAACTGATCAAACGTGTCCCCAAGTCCGTAAAGTACCCTGACAATGTTTGGTTCGCGATGGCGTCATATAATGTGGGTTGGGGGCATGTGAATGACGCGCGGAAAATTACAGAGCAACAAGGTGGCGATCCCAGCCGCTGGGCCGATGTAAAAAAACGACTACCACTGTTGATTAAAAAGCGCTACTATCGGAAAACACGATATGGATATGCACGCGGGGATGTAGCTGTTCAATACGTTGATAACATCCGCCGATATTATGATGCGCTGGTTTGGTTAGACGAAAATGGCGCGCTCGCTTCCGAAAGTAAATAAAATGACCCAATCGGTCTATTTGTCACATATTTGCAATCATTCCCTGTAATTCTTCCAGTCGTAAATACCAAATTTTTACTGGTATAGTTTAATCTCTCACAATTAGGAGGTGCCGATGCTTAAAAGACGTCGTACTCACCAATTTAAGCGTAACACAGCGCAAACTTCTCCAAATCGCAGACGTGTTATGACAAAAAACTCGCACAAAAAAGTGCTTAGTCGAAGAAAAGCATTCGCCATTATGCAAATGGATGAAATAGCTAACAAAGAAGAAACTGCAGCTCAGTCATCTTGAGCTGCTTGTTTTGCTAACCTTTTCGCTTCTTTAATCTCTTTTCTACGGCGACGAAAAAACGCCGACAACTTCTCGGCACACTGCTCGGCCATTACGCCTGAAGTCACTTCTAACTGATGATTTAATTTAGGCTCTCTGACGATATTCATTATAGACCCTGCAGAACCTGTTTTTGCATCAGCTGCGCCATACACTAAGCGTTTAATTCGACTATGAACGAGTAAACCTGCGCACATAGGACAAGGCTCTAGGGTGACATATAAAGTGCAATCTATAAGACGATAATTCTCGATTTTCTTACCAGCTTCTCGAACGGCCATCATCTCGGCATGAGCTGATGGGTCATGGTTACAAATTGATTGATTCCAACCCGCACTTACTAGCTCTCCGTTCTTAACCAACACAGCCCCAACTGGAATCTCATTCTGCTGCTCAGCTTTGTCAGCATATTCTAGCGCCTTTTGCATCCAGTATTGATCTTGCTCGATTTCTGTCATTAGTGTCTGTTACTGCTACTATTTAGGAAGTTTAAGCGCAAATATACCACATTTAATTGCGATATTTGTCGATTTGGCATGGCTCAAGCTCCCGCATTTAGGCTATAATTCGCCGCTTTTTTTATTTCTTGAGCTATTATACCCGAACAATCTCAAGATAAATGACTCAGAGCGTGGCGTTCTGTTTCAGTTCGAGGAAAAGGACGCAGCGTAATGACTGGTCCTTTCCAAGTTCTTTGACGAAGAAATGGGACTGAAGACGCGCTCCGAAGGCGAGCTTGATTGGCTTTCCTACTGCGTTGTCGATTTTCGGTTTAGTCCACTAGATCTTCAAATCGATGCCTTGCCTGAAAGCCAATCAATTCTCGCTGAGCCACGTATCTTGAGTTAGTTTGGGTATACACACACACGGGTAACACATGAAATTTCCGGGACGCCGCAGGCATAAACATTATTTTCCTGTGGAAGATAAAGACCCACTACTAGATCAAATCAGTAGTGAAGATAGGTTAAAACGCAGTTACATTTGCGGCATAGACCAAATAGTTGTCGATATCGAAGCCAAAGTTGATCAAGCATTTCTTGATGAATTTGGCCTGCAACGAGGTATGTCACAAGTCATCGAAAGTGAGGTGACGAACGCGTTATATGACCGTCTTAAACGCGAAAATATGATCGATTATGAATTTGCAGGTGGTACCATAGGTAATACCATGCACAATTACTCGGTGTTAGCCGACGATCGCTCAGTATTGCTTGGTGTAATGAGTGAAAACATAAAAATTGGTAGCTACGCATACAAGTTTTTATGCAATACCTCTAGCCGAGTCGATCTGGATTATTTGCAACCAGTTGACGGCCCTATTGGTCGCTGCTTCACATTAATTGACGATACAGGTGAACGTACTTTTGCGATCAGCCCTGGCTTAATGAATCACTTAAAGCCTGAGTCAATTCCAGAGCAGCTTATTGCAAATGCTTCAGCACTGGTGATTAGTGCCTACCTAATGCGTACATCTGGTGATGAAACGATGACGGAGGCAACAATTCAAGCGGTTAAGTACGCCAATGAAGCCAACGTTCCGGTTGTTTTATCACTTGGTACCAAGTTTTTAATTGAACAAGATCCTAAATGGTGGGCTGAGTTTGTTGAAAAACATGTCGATATCTTAGCGATGAACGAAGAAGAAGGTGAAGCAATCACAGGCTTCAGCGATCCGCTATTGGCAGCAGACAAAGCGCTTGATTGGGTTGATCTTGTTATCTGTACCGCAGGCCCTAAAGGCCTAGTAATGGCAGGTTACGTTGATGATGAATTCAAACGTGAAACAGAATACCCGCTGCTACCTGGTGCAATCGCTGAATTTAACCAGTATGAATTTTCGCGATCGATGCGCAAAGATGCATGTGTTAACCCGATTAAAGTTTATGCACATACAGCACCTTATATGGGTGGCCCTGATTCAATTAAAAATACCAACGGTGCGGGTGACTGCGCATTAGCTGCGGTATTACACGATTTATCAGCCAACGAATACCATAAAATGAATGTGCCAAATTCAGCCAAGCACGAGCACACCGCGATTACTTACTCATCACTAGCTCAGATCAGTAAGTATGCAAACCGTGCAAGTTATGAAGTTTTAGTACAGCACTCTCCTCGTTTATCGAGAGGATTACCAGAACGCGAAGATTCATTAGAACAGGCGTACTGGGAACAATAATCTAATTAGCACTAAAACAAGTAAAATTTATGAAGCCGACTAATCAGTCGGCTTCATTGTATTTATGATTGCATACTAATTATTTAGTAAATTTTAATGGTTAATATGCTCAGCAAGGTATTCTAATGCGGCAATTCCAGCAACCGAGTTACCATAACTGTCTAAACCTGGAGACCAGACCGCTGCAGTAAATTGCCCCGGCAATACAGCAATAATAGTACCCGAGACACCTGATTTTCCAGGCATGCCAACGCGATAAGCAAAGTCGCCGGCTGCGTCATAAAGGCCACTGGTAAATAATAACGAATTGAGTTGTTTCGTTTGTTTTGCCGATAACACTTGCTCACCACTTTGCAAGCAAAACCCCTTATTACTTAAATAAGAAAACGTCTTAGCAAGCTCAATTACATTCACCTCTATGGCGCAGTAATTAAAGTAACTCCAAAGCACTTTTTCGACGTCATTATCAAAGTTACCAAAGGACTTCATTAAATAAGCCATAGCAGCATTGCGATACCTATGCTGATATTCAGAGTTAGCCACAGTACGATTGATCACAACATTACTGTTACCTGACTGAGCTCGAAACTTCTCTAGTACAGCATGAATAGGGGCGCTCAAACGAGAGAAAAGTGCATCGGCTGTAACGATAGCACCAGCATTAATAAAGGGGTTTCTTGGTTTACCTTGCTCGAACTCAAGCTGAGTCAATGAATTAAAAGCGGTTCCAGATGGCTCTTTACCAACACGTTGCCACAAATCATCACCATAACGTTGCAATGCCATAGTTAACGTGAGTGCCTTTGACACCGATTGCACTGTAAATTTATTGCTGACATCTCCAGCCGAAAATACTTTGCCATCAGTGGTTTGTAGCGCAATAGCAAATTGACCTTTTTCTTGCTCGGCCAGCGCAGGAATATAGGTCGCAACTTCACCTTGATGAGAGAAAGGCTCAACATGCTGGCATGTTTTTTCTAATAAGATTTGATAATCAAGCACTAAATAAAGACCATAATTTTTTTCACAATATATCCGAAGTTAAAGCGCCAAAACACCAGTCGATATTCGTAACTAACAATATTATTTCAATACAAAAATCTAAACTCTAAACCAGCTCTTTCGATTAAATCGTTCAATTTTAAGAAAAGACATTAGGCATAAACGAAACAAGCCCGATAAATCGGGCTTGTTTCGTTATATTTACAATAAACTTATTGGCTTAAGTTCATCTCTTGAATAATTTCGTGGGCGATAGGTGGAGTGGTACTCACTGGTTTTTCATGCCTATCTGCTTTTAATTGGCCTTTTCTATGTTTTAAGGATGCATCTAGTTTTTTCGCGGCGTTTGCAATTGCCGGATACATAACTTCACCTTCTCCTTTTACCGCTACGCGTGCACCTTCATAGTTAGTACTAATTTCAGTATAAAACTGGTTGTGCTCTTTGCTAATGATGATGTCTAAGGCTATCAATGAAGGAAAATGCGTTGCGATTTTGGCAAACTTTTCTTGGACATGCTGTTTTACTGCGTCGGTTACATCTACGTGATGACCAGAAAGATTTATTTTCATAGGGTATCCTTTTTTTGTTTACCTCAACTACAGTATTGAGGGCAAAATTGGATTTCACAAGCAAAAAAATAGAAATTTTATTTTAATGAGAATGTCACTTGATTCAGATCAGCGCCACGTTATAAGTGCCCAAAAAGCATACTTTCATCTATGATTTTGAGTTGACTGAGGTTTATTTGCTAGAAATGAAAAAGCCTCGCTATTGCGAGGCTTTTCAATGATGGTGCCCAGAGGCGGAATCGAACCACCGACACGAGGATTTTCAATCCACAGCCTACAGAATCTTAAACTACTGATTTTCCTAACAAAACCAATCCGAATTTTCCTATTATTTTCGTCTGGGTTAAATCAGTTAGTAAATAAAACCTAGAAACTCTATGATTTTTAATAAGTTAGAATATTCTAGATAATCGAAAAGTCTTCACTGAAAGATAATGCCTTTTTTGACACTACTTTTCAATGCTTTGTTTTTTAGTGCTTGGTTCACTTGGCGATAAAGGGTCAACAATTGAGTATCCTCTTCTGTACACTCTTTTCGTTGTTGAAGTATTCATGTGGCCCAATAACTCACTAGCCTGTGAGGTATTAATACAGTCAGATGCAACCTTAGCTCTCAAATCGGGTGACCAAATTCCATTTCTGGTTATATAATGAAATAGTAGGCTTACTTCTCCAAAAATTAGGCCACATGTAGCGCGGCCTAATTATCACCCAACTTATTTTACAAAGTAAAATAAGGTGTTTTGTTCTGCGCCACTATAAACCCCATTATTATATGGCCATTGATCGAATTTTACATTATGTTGATATAAAG
The DNA here is from genome assembly GCF_005886345.1 of Pseudoalteromonas phenolica. Lineage (GTDB taxonomy): Bacteria > Pseudomonadota > Gammaproteobacteria > Enterobacterales > Alteromonadaceae > Pseudoalteromonas > Pseudoalteromonas phenolica_A. Next base: position 151,791 of record NZ_PNEC01000004.1, on the reverse strand, counting down.
ATGCGCCAATCGTCAAATAACCGTCTCCTCGACTTGAAGATTTTGTACTTATGCTGATGAAGGAATAATCCAAACCGGAGAGGCTGCATCCAGTTCCTTCATTTTGCCATAGTACACCAATGTCGTAAGGTACAACTGGTTGGCTCAGGTCTTCAGAATTATTTAAAGAAACACAGTTACCATTAATAAGCTTAGCTTTGCTAATTTGTGATATGTTTGAGTATTCATCCATAAACATCATACCGACAGTCATACTTTTACGAACTGCACCCCACTCTTCAATAGGTAATACACCAGTTTGATTTAGTGTAACTGGAGTAGTAATTTTAATGTCTTCTAGTGCATCTTCGTGATGTGCAACCAGAGTCCAACCACCGCCATTTAAAGTCATCTCACAATATGCTTCAAACTCTGGATTACCACCATCACCGTCTGGATCAATCAAATAAAACCCTGAAACTGCAGCCGAATTATTTAATCTTATAGACTCGCAAGTTTTAACATTTATTGGGGCTGGTTCTATTGGTAAGTCTGGATCTGTATTTCCTTCTGTTACAAAACCACCAAAGTATTCTAGCTCACCTATTACACGGTAACTATGCCCTTGAGTTGTCTCAATTTTTAGTCTTATATATTTACCAATAGCTGGCTCAGTTAAGTAAATAGTCTGATCAAGACTCTTATCAAGAGTGAATGACTCATGATCAATGAATAAGCTGTTATCATTAGATACTTGCAATGTTACATTTCTCACACCCATACCTGGATCTGACGCAGCTGAATATAAAAGCACTCTAAACGAATCAATGTATGCTTGTTTTGAAAACTCAACTTGAAGCCAATGATCTTGCGCATAAGTAGTAAGCCAGATACCACGTTTAATTCTTGAAGCGCTATCATTGTTTATCTTGACCGAGTTATTGTATCCATCAAATGCTCCTGAAGGGCTATCCGCATAATATGTATTACTTGCAGTATATGAAGATTCATTCAGGCCATTTGTACCAATTAAAGCTATGTTCCCAAGTTGCCCCGTCGTTTCTCCTGCCTCAATTTTATAATGAGCACCTTTGTCCAGCCTCAGCGCCATCGTATCTTTACCATAGTGTGAAATATCCTGACCAAATAAATTATTTTTTATAGTGAGAATATTTATTACTTCTAGTAAGTGACTCGTTTCACTGTCTTTTGACTGCTCTTCTTGGACAAAAATCTTACCATTAACAGTCTGAAGCCCGTCTTGGTTTATAGCTTGTTGAATAAAATTATATGCTTCCCCAGTGTCTATATTGCCACTTCTAGTTTTACTATAAACTGCAAGATAACCAATAGTTTCTGATGCATGACTATTTCCCGCCTCTTGCTCGTTTAACGAAACCCCAAAAGTTAAACTTGTACTACTTGAAACTCGAAGCGAGTAAGCATCGGGGTCGTTTTGGGTTTGCCCAGTCAAAATTACTGCTGGAGAGTGGTCGAAACTTTCTTGAAAAAACTGTTGCTGAGTACCATTCTTAGTATCAAACTTTCCGACTTCCCAGATACTTCCATCATTTAAAACATGCCTTCCTTTTTCTACCACTAAAAAAGAAACAGTCTCTTCATCATGAAAGCCGTCTAAATAAGGCCACTCCTTGAATTGAACATCAAAGCTTGAGTCAGTCACATTTGAAATTGAAATAACACCCGCATCGCTGTCATTAAGTGATGGAATAGAGTGAAAAACGACTGGCTCTATATAACCATTAATTGGCACAGTTATTTTTTGATCCGTCACAGTAATATTTTCGATTAGTGTGAATGCGTGTAAATTGAAAGATAAGATAAAAATTGAGGCAAAGAAGCCTAAGTGTTTGAACATATTCCCTCCTATATAAGTGTTCAACCAAGGTCAATATACACATTCAGAACAAAAATCAAAGACTTACAATAAATTTAGACTTAGAACATGTAAAGGTGGGCTGCAGTATTGCTATTCATATGACTTAATTTCATTTTCAACGACCGTTCTTTTTTCGTTAGTGCCATTTGGGGAGCTTATCTATATCTCTAAGTAAATACTGAATTTTAACTCATCAGATGTATAGGAGTTCTCAAAATCAATACTAAGTTACTTTCTTCAGCTCTGATTTATTTATAACTGGAGTTTCCATTGTTCTTTCTTTTGCCTCATCTAAACAAAGTAACTTTTAGGTTAAACGCTAAAAACAAGAGATGCCTAAGGCTAAAATAACTAATATCAATAAGTAGAAGTATTAATTGAAGCTGCGTTTGAAACATAAGTCGCCAGACTTATAATGTGTTTCAACACAGTTTTTGCTTTCTGGCGTTCGCAAAATCGTCTCCGTCATTCGCGACGAAAATAAAATTTTATAGGGAAATAGTGTTTTTGTAGGAAAAGGGTAATTTAAAATCTAGCTGGAGGCTAAGGGAAAGTGGTGCCCAGAGGCGGAATCGAACCACCGACACGAGGATTTTCAATCCTCTGCTCTACCGACTGAGCTATCTGGGCAAATTCTTAATGAATTTAAGCTTAGTTTTACTTCTAAGCGAGAAAATGGTGCCGACTATCCGAGTCGAACGGATGACCTACTGATTACAAGTCAGTTGCTCTACCAACTGAGCTAAGTCGGCAACACCGAAAATAAGTGGTGCCCAGAGGCGGAATCGAACCACCGACACGAGGATTTTCAATCCTCTGCTCTACCGACTGAGCTATCTGGGCGACTTGCTTAGTTTTAATTCCTAGCATAAGAAATGGTGCCGACTATCCGAGTCGAACGGATGACCTACTGATTACAAGTCAGTTGCTCTACCAACTGAGCTAAGTCGGCAACACCAAAAATAGTGGTGCCCAGAGGCGGAATCGAACCACCGACACGAGGATTTTCAATCCTCTGCTCTACCGACTGAGCTATCTGGGCAAAATTTATTTTGCACTAAACACCCTAATGGATTTTCAATGCTATTCCAGAAAGCTCTATCGAACGAGCTACCTGGGTAAATTCTTAATGAATTTAAGCTTAGTTTTACTTCTTAGCGAGAAAATGGTGCCGACTATCCGAGTCGAACGGATGACCTACTGATTACAAGTCAGTTGCTCTACCAACTGAGCTAAGTCGGCAACACCAAAAATAAGTGGTGCCCAGAGGCGGAATCGAACCACCGACACGAGGATTTTCAATCCTCTGCTCTACCGACTGAGCTATCTGGGCAAAAACATCACCGAAACGATTAATCTTGGTAACCATCTGGGCGTGCGGCGTATTAAACGAGTTTTGCCCCTTCAAGTCAACCCTTTTTTTAAAAGCAACGTTTGCTTGCTTAGTTTTCAACCACCAATAGTAAAGTTTGTACAAACAGTGTCTTAATTGCTCAAAAGTACGTCACTAAAAAGAGATAAGCATGCTTAAAGGTTGAATGGAAAATGCTTAAAAACGGCGAGCTTTAATAACAAGACAATGTTACGATTGGGTACTTAATAAACCAATAATAATCAAATTCTAGAGCAGTTAAATCGGACCTTATCAATGTCAAACTCTGAGAATATAAAACTATCAGGCTTTTTACCTCTGGTGCTAACAAGTATATTAACTGTTGGCTCTATTTGTGCTGCAGCCGCTTACTTTCTTCCTAAATCACAACAAGCACCACAAATTGATTTTGCCAATCAAGCACAACAGCTTTCTGAACCACTTGCAAATACTATTATGAAACAAGGGTTCAGTCAGGTTAAGAAGTTACTGGCTGGTATTTCAGAGGCCGATCCTAATACCCAATATTATTTATATAGTATGACGGGTATGGCAGAGCCCGCTCTCATCTTCCAAAGTAACGAAACAGCAATTGCACCAATTTCACAAGTGAAGCAATTTAAAGTTGGCAACACGCTCACTGTTCATCAACCTTTAAAGCTTGATGGACAATATGTTGGCGAATTGGTTATACAGCACAAAGTAAAAACCAGCAGTAACACAAGCAATATCGCATATGGTTTATTTGCACTGGCTTTATTGATGGCATTTGGTTTCGCACTTTTTGCACAGCGCCGCCTCGCTCAACAGCTTGCGACTGACAAGCAAAAGCTAAAATCAGAACTTAAAAAGGTGACAGAAGAGCAAGATTATAAAAGGTTAATTGATAGCAACTTAGGATTTGGTTTTGACGAAGTAGCTCAATCTATTAATGATGTACTACAACAAGTGCAGACTTCGATAGACAATAATCAAACTTCTGAAAAAGAGCTCAAGCAGCTTCAAACTAGCTTAGAAACAGAAGTACAAGCTAGAACACTGGCACTTGAAAAGGCGACTATGAACGCCGAACGTGCCAATGAAGCCAAAACGACTTTCTTAGCGACTATGAGTCATGAGATCAGAACACCGATGAATGGTGTTATTGGTACAATTGATTTGTTACGCCAAACAGATTTAGATGGCGCACAACATCGCCTCAGTACCATCATTCGTGATTCAGCTTTCTCTTTGCTGGGTATTTTGGACGATATTCTAGACTTCTCTAAAATTGAAGCCGGCAAACTACAAATAGATAACACCGCTTTTTCTGTGACAGATACCATTGAAGAAGTTGCACGTGTACTTTCTTCTGTTGCTAAAAAGCGCAAGCTTAACCTACAGCTTTCTATTGCACCTGACATCCCTAAAAACCTTGTTGGTGATAACATTCGTGTGCGTCAGGTTTTGTACAATTTATGTAGCAACGCCATTAAATTCACAACCACAGATGAAAACCGCCAAGGTTTTGTGAAAGTATCCGTTGAAGTGGCGCAAAACACCTCTGAACATTACACATTGCGTTTCTCCGTTACCGATAATGGTAAAGGTATGACGCAATTGCAATTAAGAGAAATATTTAACCCATTTATTCAAGCCGAAAACTCGATTACTCGAGAATATGGTGGTACTGGATTAGGTCTATCAATTTGTAAGAGCTTAATTGAGCTAATGCTTGGTTCAATTAATGTCACCAGTGACCTTGGTATGGGCAGTGAGTTTGTAGTAGAGCTGCCATTTAGTACCGACGGCAAGGTTGAGTATGCCAACAAAGCCGTTATGGCCCAAAAGCCGGTCGTGGTTTTAACGAATGATTCTGCACGAAAAGCAATTTTATGCCGCTACCTTTCATTTATGGGGGCAAACACCTACGCCATAGACAGCATTGATGAAGCTGAAGAGTTTCAACACACAGCCAATTTGATTTGGGTGCTCGACGGTCTTGATGGCATGGCACCTGTCAATGATCAATTACGTGCTTTGCTCTACTATCTAGAGCAAAACAAACAACAAGTCATTGTTCTAAGTACAATGGACGAATCTGCGCTTAACCATAGTAATATTTTCTATTTGAATGCAGCGCCATTATGCAAAAGCAGCTTTATGACTTCTATAATGGTGGCCGCAGGCTTACATAAACCAAAACAGCTCAAACAAGCCAAGACATTTAATAACTTCTTAAATGTTGATAAAGCCCGTGCCGAGAATAAACTGGTGCTTCTTGCTGAAGATAATGTGCTAAATCAGCAGGTTTTAACAGACCAACTTCACTTACTTGGTTATGGTGTAGAAGTCGCCGAAAACGGTGAAGAAGGGTTAGCGATGTGGAAGAAAAACCACTACCCAATCATTTTGACTGACCTACACATGCCAAAAATGTCTGGTTATGACATGGTGAAAGCAATACGCGAAGAGGCTGAAAAGAGCGATGATATCAAGGCCCAGCCTTATATTATTGCAGTAACAGCAAATGCCTTAAAAGGTGAAAAAGAGCGTTGTATTGCAACCGGTATGAACGACTATATTACCAAACCAATCGAATTAAATGTACTGGAAGCCACATTAGCTAAATGGCAGCCTGAAAAGCACATACAAATGTCAGCTTCGCAGGAAGCTAGCGATGATGATTCAACTCTACCTATTGATAATAAAAAAGAAGTATCAGACGAACTTTCTACTTCTACCTCTCAACAAACACAGAGTGAGAGCGAGCAATTTGAAGATGTATCTGATACGCCTCTTGATGACCCCAAAACTGAGATACCTGATGTAAATTCAGCTTTTGACTCTGACCTGAATTGGACAGAAGCAGTACCTAAACAACAAGCTGTGATAGAAGAAGATGTCCATACTATAGATATCGATGCTTTAACCGAAACAGGTAATGATCATTTGTCGTGGCAAGAGCCTGAAGTAGAAGCGACAAGATCTACAACTACTCATGAAGGTAATTATGATCTTGATTTATCATTACAGTCTCAGGAAGCCGATAATTTGGAATGGCAAGAAGAAACATCATCTACACCTACTTCACACTCTCCATCTGAAGAGACTTTAGACCTTAGCCAATTTGCTGAGAGTGACAGTGATTTAGAGTGGAAAGATGATGCCAACAGCACACCTGTTGAAGAGTTTGAGCATGAAGTCGATATCAATAGTATTGAAGTAGGCAGCCAAGAAAATATTGATTGGCAAAATCTCAATGATATTGATGACACTGCTTCAGCCTCTTCTGAAGATAAAACAGAAACTGCGATAACAGATACTTTAACTGAAGAACTTGAAGAAACTGAACAGGTTGAATCTGCAACTCCTTCTCAGGCAAACGCTTTAACCGGCTCTTTAAGTAGCATTTCATTAGAATCAACTTGGGAAGCAACACCTACAACACAGGCTTCTGATGATACTATTCCAACACCAAGTTTTGGTTTGGCGCCGGAGGGGACTTCGCAAGATGCGCTTAACCCAACAAGCACTCAAGTAGACACTGCACCTGAAATTAAAGTGCTTGTTGAAGATATAGTAGAAGTTGATACCCCTAGTGAAGTAAAACCTATAGAGCCAGAATTTAGTGAAGTTGAGGCTTCTACCGAAAGTGATTTACCTGCTGAAGAAAGTAGTGAAGAGCCGCAAGTCGATATATCAACACTCTCTGTAGTCGATATTGATATGTTTGATAAATACGTCAATCACGATGAAGCAAAAAAGCTGCGCTTCTTTAGAATGTACCTCGAACAAAGTAGTGAGTTGATCCGTGATATTTTTGCCAATGTCATGACGCGCGAACAAGACAAGATCATCTCAGACTGCCACCAGCTCAAGTCGATTTCAAAGACCGTGGGTGCTATGCAAGTGGCCGAAATCGCGATTCAATTCGAGCAGGCATGTAAAGACCGCGAATTAAATATTGATGAGCTAATTAGTTTTAGAGACAGATTAGACGATTACTACACCGATGCGATGATGTTCATGCAAGACTTCATCAAGCAACGCTCAGAGTAAGCCTGCAGAATATAAAAAGCCCGCTAGTTCTAAACTGCGGGCTTTTTTGTAGCTGTTTTATTGTGATTAGCTTTAACTAAGCAAAGTTCAGGTTAACTACCATGCCAAAGCATATAAAGCAGTTTAATCACCAAAGACACCATCACTAAAGGCAAAATATATTTACTATACTTTTGCATCTTGTGTAGCCCTAAGCTCTCTTGATAACGCTCTAGTAGTGGGATCAAAATCAATAAGCTGACAATTAAACTGCCAATTATAATCAGTACATTCATAAAAACTCCTGTTTTACTTCGTTAGGCTACCTTCTTCTACGTTGGCGCTGACCAAGCACTCGTTTTTTATCTCTGTCTTTGCGTGCTTTATTGGTATTCTTACGGTTATCTTTGACCTCTCGGGTCAAGTCAGGTTCAAAACCACTTAGCCATTGTGGGGTTAATCGCTCATCTAATAACACTTCAAGTTCTTCAAGTAGCCACTGCTCATCTTGGCTGACTAAGCTAATAGCCTTACCCGAGCGCCCTGCTCGTCCTGTACGACCAATTCGGTGAATATAATCTTCTGCCACATAAGGTAGCTGAGCGTTAATCACGTAATCTAATGTGCTGATGTCTATACCACGCGCTGCAACATCAGTGGCCACAAGCACACGTACCTTACCCTCTTTAAACTGAGTTAACCCTTTATCTCGAGCGCCTTGTGATTTATCGCCATGAATTGCACTGCTCGGCAAACCATCTTTGATTAGTTCTTTAACAAGGCTGTCAGCTTGCGCTTTAGTGCGAGTAAACACCAACACTTGCTGCCAATTATTCTTACCAATTAAATAGGCAATGACAGCAGCTTTCTTCTCTTCATCAATGGCATAAAAAGTTTGCTCAATCGCCTCAACGGTGGTGTTTTGCTTCTCTATGCCTACACGCTTAGGATCTGATAACCAACGGCTAGCCAGCTTCTCAACACTTTCATCTAAGGTTGCAGAAAACAGCATGGTTTGTCGTGAGTCTGGCGCATGGCGCATAATACGTTTTATCTCACCAATAAAACCCATATCTAACATTCTATCTGCTTCATCAAAAACCAAATGCTGAAGTTGATTAAGTGACAAAGTACCTTTAATTAAGTGATCGAGTAAACGCCCTGGGGTTGCAACAACAATATCAATGCCTGCCTTCAATCGTTTCTCTTGAGGGCCAATATTTGCACCCCCATACAGACACACCACTTTTAAATCAGTATTGGCTGCATATTGCTGAGTATTCTCAGCGACTTGTTGCGCAAGCTCTCGCGTTGGCGCCAAAACCAGTGCCCTAACTTGACCAAGCTGTGTGTCATCGCACAACAAGTTATTCAGGATCGGTAACATAAACGCCGCCGTTTTACCTGTACCAGTCTGTGCAGTCGCGATGATGTCTTTGCCTGTGAGTGCAAGTGGAATAGTCTGCGATTGAATATCAGTTGGTTTTTCGAACCCGAGTATTTCAAGTGCAGAATAAATGGCTGGTGCCAAAGAAAAAGAAGAGAAAGACATAGAAACCGCTGCGATAAATTAAATTGAGCGCAGTATAACAAAAACGCGCCTGAGGCGCGCTTTGTGGTGATATTGTTTATTATATTATTACTTTAAAGCGTTGCTTTACGCTCATTGTAATAAGCAATCAAGTCATCGATTGCCTGTTGGTCATAGGCTTTAATGCCAGATACTAGCATGTGCTTTTCGCCACGACCGACTTTTTTACCTTCACTGATGAAGTTAAATTTAAGAATGATTTTGCCACGCTTACCTTCGTATTGGAATTCAGGTGTATCTGTTTCTAACTCAACCGACTTTACATTGATATCATCAAAATGGATCGCCATTGACTCGTAAATTACCATAGGGCGTGCAGGATTGATCATCACCTCTTTTTCACCCATCACAGGCACTATCATATGCGGGAAAGTTGTGCCCGAGAAAGCCACGTAATTTTTAGTTAAGCTTTCAATTAAAGTTGGGCATTGGCTTGTTTCACCATCACGTTTAACTGATAACATCACTTTCTCATTTGATGTTACAGCAAACTCATCTGCCGCTTCAGGGAATTTAAGTTGTGACGTTTCATCAACCATGCCTTCAAATTTGAAGTTCATGTTCTCACTTACACCATAGCGCGATAATACCAATGAAAATAATAAATCACCTGGCACACAAAACTTCTTCGCATCAGCATCATGTAATGGGTTAAAGTCATCTGCTACTTTTTTAGCGAATTGGCTACCCTGCTCACGTGTGATCGTGACAAATTCAGCATCTTGTTGGTAGTAAGGCGTTAACATACATCTAGTTCCACAACTTTAAGGACGGGCTATAGTAGCAGAATAAAATGTTAGAGAGGTCGTATCTGTTGTGAAATTGACAAAAAAGCACCAATAAAAAAGCCACTTTGATACAAAGTGGCTTTTAAATAGCTTAAAATCAATATATTAGCCTACGCTTTTGGGTAGTCGCGATAAGCTTTTTCTAACTTCTTAGCTTGCTTCTTAGATACACCAATGTGCTCAAGTGCCACACGTAAACGTGCACGAGATAGGTCTGAACCTAAGATCTCCATTGCATCTACAACCGACGTTGAAGACGTTTTACCTGTGATAGCAACAAAGATTGGCTCTAAGAAATCTTTTATCTTCAATTCGTGGTGCGTTGCTACTGCTTTTGCAATTGCGAAGATCTCATCTTTTGTCCAGCTACGTAGCGTTTCTAATTCCCAAATAAAGAATTGAAGTGCCTGACGTACAACTTCTTCATCAGCTTTACCCGCAGTTAATAACGCAGGATCATATTCTGGAATGCCACCCACAAAGTGACCTGCTAGGTCAACTAAGTCTGACAGCTTGTTAATACGCGTTTTAGCTTGAGGTAAAATGCGAGATAATGTATCGCCGTTAAACTTCCAATCAACAAAGCGCTGAATCAGTTCTTCATCTGATAAGCTTTCGCGGATCCAAAGGCCGTTTAACCAGTTTAGTTTGTCGATATCGAAAATTGGACCACCAAGCGATACACGCTTCATGTCAAAGTGTTCGATCATTTCAGCCAATGTGAACTTTTCACGTTCATCAGGCATTGACCAGCCCATGCGACCTAAATAGTTAAGCAATGCTTCTGGTAAGAAACCCATTTCTTTATAGTAGTTAATCGACGTCGGATTCTTACGCTTTGACAGCTTAGATTTGTCTGGGTTACGAAGTAGTGGTAGGTGACCTAGCACTGGCGCTTCCCAACCAAAATCTTCATATAGCTTTAATAGCTTAGGTGCTGAGTTAATCCACTCTTCACCACGGAAAATGTGACTGATCTGCATGTGATGATCGTCAACAACGTTCGCTAAGAAATAGGTTGGGAAACCATCGGCTTTAAGTAGCACTTGCATGTCTACATTTTCCCACGGGATCTCAATCTCGCCACGCAAGTAGTCGTTGAACTTAAAGCTACCTTCAGCCGGGATCTTCATACGGATAACGTAAGGTTTACCTGCTTCAAGGTTTGCTTTGATCTCGTCATCGCTTAATAACAGACCGCGACCGTCGTACTTAGGACGAAGGCCCTCAGCCATTTGCTGTTCACGCATTTCGTCAAGCTCTTCGGCTGTTGCGAAACAATAAAACGCTTTACCATCATCAACAAGCTGCTGCGCAAATTGCTTGTATAAATCGCTACGCTCCGACTGACGGTATGGACCAAACTCACCGCCCACATCCGGTCCATGATCCCAGTTAAGACCTAACCAACGTAGGCTATCCGAGATAGCTTGTTCGGATTCTGGCGTGCTACGTACTTGGTCAGTATCTTCAATACGAAGAACAAATTCACCGCCTTGTTGTTTAGCAAAACAGTAATTGAAAAGGGCAATATAAGCTGTGCCTAAGTGCGGATCACCGGTTGGTGATGGAGCTACACGAGTACGGATAGTCATGTGGTTTCTCTTAATTGATTAGACAATAAAATAATGGCGGGTATGCTAGCACACCCGCCATTATTCGACAAAAAGTTACCTAGTATTTTGAGTTTTTTAAGCTGCTTTATCTAAGCCTTGTAAAAACGAAACTATGTCACTTGATTCATACATCCAAGTGACTTTACCTTGCTCTTCGATACGTAAACATGGCACTTTAACTTTCCCGCCTTGCTCAGATAGCTCTTGACGATAAGTTGCATTATTCTTTGCATCACGAGTTTCAACTTTTAAACCTTCGCGTTTAATGGCACGGCGTACTTTTACGCAGAAAGGACAAGCTTCAAATTGATAAAGCTTAAAGTTCTCAGTTTTTGCATCAAGCTGTTGCTGTGCTTGTGCTTCACGTTTTTTACTTCTAGGCGTGAAAATAAAGTTTAAAAGAAGAATGATACGGCCTAAACACCAACGAACGAATTTCATAATTACTCCAACGCTTAAAAACCTAACGGAGTGTATCATAAATTAAAACAATTCGATATCGCAGTCACTTATGACGTGTGGCTCTATGTTAAGCTGCTGATAATTGGTCACTTGATTTCGACCATTATCCTTTGAAAAATACAGTGCTTTGTCAGCATTATCTACTAATTCAGATAACTGAAAATCTGCACTGACCTGAATAAAACCAACGCTCATAGTGACATGATTGACTTGAGGGAATCGAGTATTAGCTACTAACTCCCTAGCTCTATCTAACAACTTCCAAGCTAGTTCTGCACTCTCAGTTGAAAAAAGAATAGCGAACTCTTCGCCACCATAACGGAAAAGTAAATCATCAAAGCGAAAATGAGATTTGAGTAATTGTGAAACCAACACAATCACTTCATCTCCAATTACATGCCCAAAATTGTCATTCACTTTTTTAAAGTGATCGATATCCAACATAGCCAAAAACCAGCGACTTTCCGACCTAACTTTTTTAGTTTGAAGATAGCTTTCACTCTGAATAATACCGGTGAGCTGTTGTTCAAAACTTTGTCGATTAAGTAATTGGGATAAAGGGTCTACAGCACTGCTGTGCAAAAGTTTTAATTGCAAAAAGTATACTTCAAGCAAATGAAGTATCAGCCCTTCCTCGTTGTCTGATAAGGCTATGGAATCTGTATTATTTACTTTATTGACAACGATTAACCCACCAAGTGGTTGAATGTCAGTTTTTGCGAAAAAAAAGACTCTAGAAGGATGCTTCAATAGCTTGATATGCTCTGGCAGCTCTTGGAGAGCGCTTTTAAATAGATTTAATGATGTGTTACTTTCTTCTAATTGCAGAACTCCAGATGCATGGACAGTAAACTCGAACTCAATTTGGGCTTTTACATGGCAACATTTTTTACTAAAAAAATAAGCATCAAATCTATCGCAAAGTAGATCTTGCAGAATCGATTTGAAGCATTGCTTTAAGTGCACTTCTTTTTTCTGAGAAACGAGTTGTTTAACTAATCCATATCCACAGTTTGATATTTGCATGTAAATATTTAATTAAGTGTTTTTATGAGTGTAGATTGCCTTAGTCGAAACACCAAAAAAATTATAAAATCACTAAATCATCCCTATGGATCACAACATTAGACAGTGCAAAACCCAATTGCTCTGCAATATCTTGACTGTGCAGCCCTTTAATCTTCTCAAGCTCTTGGCTATCGAACGCACTTAACCCTTTTGCGAACACCTTGCCATGGTCATCGCTTATAGAGACTAAATCGCCTCGCGTAAAATCACCTTTTATTGAGGTAATTCCCCTAGCTAATAAACTTGCCCCTTGGCACGTTAATGCCTCTACCGCCCCTAAATCACAAATAATCGTACCGGTGGATTTTGGACCACTGAGTAGCCATTTTTTGCGGCCCTCAAGTGGAGCATCGAACTTTAATACTCGTGTGCTTGGCGCTTCGCCATTTAGCACATCGACTAAGATATTCGTCTCCGAGCCTTTTGCAATAATGGTCTCAATACCTGCACGCTGCGCAATTTGCGCGGCTTGTAACTTTGTCGCCATACCACCAGTACCGAGTGAGGTACCAGAGTCACCTGCTAAAGATTTTACGTTATCGTCAATTTCACTGATTTGTGTGATCAACTCGGCATCTGGGTTAGAGCGCGGATCTGCGGTAAATAACCCAACTTGGTCGGTGAGTAAAATAAGCTTGTCGGCATTGGCTAATATCGCCACCAACGCTGATAAATTATCGTTATCTCCGACTTTTATTTCTGCCGTTGCCACTGCATCATTTTCATTAAAAATAGGAATAACATCATGCTTTAAAATCTGCGTTAAGGTATCTTTCGCGGTCAGGTATCGTTCTCTGTGTTCAACATCGGCGCGCGTTAATAGCATTTGCGCAACGGACACATCATATAGAGCAAACAGCGATTGCCACTGATGAATAAGTTGGCCTTGACCAATTGCAGCGAGCATTTGCTTTTCACTGACTGAGTTACCTATGGGTGTGGGAAGTTGACCGCGCCCAGCGGCAACGGCACCGCTCGATACCATAACCACTTTATAGCCGTTTTCTCTTAGCTCAATACACTGCCGCACAATATCAACCATTCTTGGTTTATTTAGGTGCAACTTGCCTGCTGTTAACACACTTGTTCCCAGCTTTACCACAACCAACTTTTTGTTCATAACTCCCCCAATGAATACCTCTTTGGTTATATCAGAGCCAGTTTTTTGCACAAGTTAAATTTATTCATTTCAGAGTCAATGCTAATATGTGCACAGCTTAAATACCGCAGGTAATTATCGCTTTTTATTTAACCTGAGCTTTGGTTAAGAGATTTACTAACGCATTGATATTGCAATGATAAGTGATTTTTTAAATCTGCAGCCGGAGACTTTTAGCGATAACACCGCTCACGCGTCCTGCTATCGCCAAGATACCTACATCCATATAGGCAAGGCGTATTTGCGCGTCAATAGCTGGTCTATTGCAAGTAAATTCAACGCAGTTAACGTTGAAAGTAACCGCTGGAGATAGATTTATTATCCAGAGCTCAGGTTATTTAATCTTTATGTTTAAGATCAAAGCGGCTTTTTTAATTACTTGCACAATAGCCAAATAGCGCAAAGCAATAGAATAGAAATTAAAGAGTAGATATGAAGAAACATTCAAAGAAAAAAGAACTAATAATGCTGCCACTGCTTTTTATCAGCATTTTGCTTTGTGTTGGCGGTCATTTTATTTTGCAACCCAACTATCAAGATAGCCACATCATTGAATACAGTTTAGCGGCACTGCCCTTTGTGATGTTTGCGGTTGTTATCATAGCCATCAAAATGGCCTTTAAAGCTGAAGAAAAAGAGCAAGACGACTAACTTGGAATCGCTTGCTCGTATTTCGATATTTATAAAACGTGATAGCCAAACCAGTCAGGCACGAGCTGTTGGGTTTGCTCGCTTGGGGTAAGATGAATATTGTAACCCGTATCGAATAAATCGACCGCAAAACAATCATCCACATCATACACGTCATCTTTATGTCGGTGCGACATACCCTGCAATAACTTAGATTTCGCTTTTTGCTTTGCCTCTTCAGGGTTTAATGCCACACACAACATAAACTCATGTTGCTCGGCTAAACTATCTGCTCGATACGCGCCCATATTCACAAAGAATAACTTTTCTCTTTGTAATGACGGCGTTTCATTGAGTGTAATTTCATAGCCATCGACATATTTTACAGCCACATAACTGTCCATATGCACTTTGCTTTTGTCACCAACCCACTGTGCTTTTAATTTATCAAAACACGCTTCTATATTTTCACCTATCACAAAGCGTATATCGTGCATTTCAATATGACAGCCCGCTATTCGGCCTCCCAAATAAACCATAAATAGATGCATTACGTTCCTTAAAAAATGGAGCTTAAAAACTATGTATATAGATATAGTGACAAGAGAAACCACTCACCGCAATAATGACGCAAGACTTTAATACGCTTGATATAAAGAACACGATGGAATTAAATATTCTTTGATATTACTCAAAAACTGAAATCAACAGATAAGAAGAAAGATAATGATAAAACCTCTCACGCTCATCATCGGTATGTGCTTCAGTGCAATAAGCGCAGCACATACAACCTTAATTCATAACGTCAACGGCTACACGCCGACACTTGATGGCAAAATCGAACGCTTTTCTACCCTCGTTTTTAAAGATGGCAAAGTCGTTAAATATGGTGACAAAGATACAATCAAGCAGTTTCCTCAAGCTGAGGCTATTGATGGAGAAGGCAAAACCTTACTACCAGGCTTGATTGATGCTCATGGTCATATTATTGGTCTAGGTAATAACCTGCAAAGGCTAGATTTACGGGGCGTTCTTTCTGCAGAAGCGGCTGGTAAAAAGCTGCAAGCTTATGCTAAGAACAATCCAGATAAGTGGTTAGTCGGCCGAGGCTGGGATCAAACTTTATGGGAAAACAAAGCCTTTCCAACCGCAGCCGATTTAGACAAATTCGTAAGCGACAGACCGGTTGTGCTCACTCGCGTTGATGGCCACGCTATTTGGGTGAACAGTAAAGCCATGCAACTAGCTGGCATTACCCAAGCTACGCAATCTCCAGATGGCGGTGAAATAATTCAAGTGACAGGCAAGCCCTCAGGTATTTTCATCGATAAAGCAGAAAACTTAGTTTTAAAACATATTCCAAAACAATCGATTGAACAAAAGCAGCGCGCACTATTTGCAGCATCAAAGCATCTACTTAGTTTAGGTATTACCTCTGCACACGATGCGGGCATTGACTATGATACTTGGCGCTTGTATCAAGATTTAGCAGAGCAAAACAAACTGCCATTTCGTATTTATGCAATGCTTTCGGCGAGCAGCCCAAAACTTGATAACATGCTAGATGCGGGTGTCATCAAAAAGCAAAATGATTTTTTAAGTATTCGCAGCGTAAAAATTTACGCTGATGGCGCTTTAGGTAGTCGCGGTGCTGCACTCATCAAAGATTATAAAGACAGAAAAAATCACAAAGGCCTTATGCTTGAAAATAAACCTGCACTCGAAGCCTTAATGAGCAAAACCTTTAAACATGGTTATAGTGCGCACACCCATGCCATTGGTGACAGAGCAAACCGCATTGTACTAGACAGTTATGAGAGCCGGTTTAAAACCGTAGGTGGCAAGTTACTACGTAACCGTATTGAACACGCGCAAATTGTACATCCTGATGACATTCCTCGCTTTAAACAGCTCGATATTATTCCATCGATGCAACCGGTGCATGCCACCTCTGATATGTATATGGCAGAAAAGCGTCTTAGCGACGAGCAATTACAAGGTGCTTATGCATGGCAAACTTTTCTAAAGCAAGGTAGCAAAGTGGCGTCTGGCTCAGACTTCCCAGTTGAACTTGCAAACCCGTTCGACGGACTTTATTCAGCTGTAACGCGGATGTCGAAGCAACAAACACCTGAAAATGGCTGGCGCAATAATGAAAAACTATCGCGAGAGCAAGCATTAACCTCGTTCACGCTGGATGCTGCTTATGCTGCATTTCAAGAATATAAGCTTGGGAGTTTAGAAAAAGGCAAATGGGCAGACTTTATTTTAATCGACAGAGATTATTTTACAGTGCCTGAAAATGAAATATTCAAGATTGGCGTAGAGCAGACTTGGATAGCAGGTGAAAAACGTTTTGAGAAGAAGTAATTAGCTTGGTATTTTAATAATTTTACTAATGGCCTTAGCATACTTAGCTGATGTTAAGGCTACTCTGTATTACAACAGGGGTTATTGCTTATTCTCTCTAAAAAGCTTAATTAGATGGTAAATATTCACTATCGCTAATAAAGCATTGGTAAACGCCACAGGCCAGGCTTGGATCATCACACCGTAAATAGTGAAGCAAATACACCCCGTTAAATTTAACCAACGTAATTTAGTTACGTTGGTCATCATTAAAGATAAAACTAAAAAAACCGACGCCAAATACCCTAAATATTCCCAACTCATCGTTCACTCCAACAAATTTCTTTCTTAATCAAAAAGTGCCACATCAAATTTTATTGAAATGCCTCGGCTGCAAAAATTAAGGTAAAAATTCAATAACCACTTAGCATAAGGCATAAGTCATGCTATCTTCGCAACATGTGATTAACTAGGACAATTGTCCTAAGAGCCTTTTAGATGTTCCAATACCACTTTTCTGCCAATCTCGTTGAACAATTACTGCAATTTGCGGGGAATACTTTTGTACACACAAAGAAAGATATACTGATTCACCAAGATGAACCATTAAGCAAATTAATTCTGGTCAGAAGCGGTACAGTCTCTTTTAGTTACGATGTAGGTAATGGTAGACGATTATTACTCGGTCAGCTTGACTGTAATAACACCTTAATTGGGGAAATTGAAGCGCTCAACAATCACCCTTGCACATATACAGTTACCTGTTTAAATGAAGTACAGTACAACCTCATTGAGCTCAAACATTGGCGACAATTATTACTCGACCAACCAGAGCTTAGCTTATATACCGCACAAACCATCGCAGCCAAGTTCATTGAAAACCAAAAAGTGAACTTAGATAAGCTATTACTTCCGCTTAGCTACAACATTGCTAAAGACTGCTTAATGCGCGCAGAAAACAGCAACCCAACCCTTTTGAGGGCTTACAGTACAGTAAACGCCGAAGCAGAACGTTTTGCAACCACAGAGCGCGCTTATCGCCGTGTTGTAACAGAGTTAGTAGATAAAGGTCTCATTGTAAGAACCAATGAAGGTCTTAAACCTGTTGATATAGACGCATTAGGTGATTTTGTCGAAAGTTTTGCATGTTAATAACTCATACAAACAGCCCTCTAGATGTTAAATAATAGTTACTTAACCAATGTCCAAATACCTATAAAAAGGACTGATTTTAATCAAAAAATTGCGTAACTTAATTTGTATATGAACTTTTAATAAAGTATCATTTATTGGCTTGACGAATAAATATTGACCTATTATTCTCTAGTTACTAATTTGCATTGCGGGGCAAGGCGTTCTTATATCTGCATTATAATTAGTTCACTCTCAGTTTACTTGAATATAAAGGAAAAGGTAAAAATCATGGGAAACAAAAAGTTTAATTTAACCAAACTTGCCCTAGCAATGGGTGTTACACTAGGCCTTTCGGGCTGTTTCAGCGATAACGACAACAACATTGATATCAAGCCACCAGTGCCAGAGCCACCTGTTACTGAAAAAGTAGGTAAAATTCCTGAAGGTACAGCAGCTGAAAAGCAAGCTGGCTTCTTCACAATTGCTGTAAAAAATGTCGCTGGTGAAAACCTAGGTACAGCTGAAGTACCTGTTACTGTTCGAATCACAAAAAATGGTGACAACGTAGTATCGACCAAAGGTGAAGCGCTTACTGCGGAGCAATTACAAATTACATCTGGCCTTGGTATTTTCGCTGCTTCTTTAAGTGAAGTGTCGGCTGAAGGCACAGATATTACTGTAAATTTCACAGCTGATGGATACTTCAATAACAGTGCTGTTGTTTCTCTTTCAACTGATAACACAGAAGTCGCTACGACCGTTATTTTAACACCTCGTGGAGAAGTTGAAGGTGTTGCTATCGCAGCTGAAGAAATCGAGTTAGATGAAACAGTTACTTTCGCCGACGACGGTACTATTGAAACTGCAGACGGCAACCCAATTGTGCTTGCAAAAACTGTTACTAAAGAAGATGCAACAGAAAAAGATGACAAAGGCGGTGTGTCTGTAAGTATCCCAAGCGGTTCTAAAATGCTAACAAAGAATGCTGAGGGTGAACTTGTTCCTCTAGCTGGTAAGCCTAAGTTAGCTGTCGCTTACTTTAACAATGAAGCTAGCTCTACTGCTGCTGCTAATGCTGATGATGCACCTGCTTCAGATCAAACAAGAACTACTTCTGCACTAGACTTCTTCCCAGGTGGTTTAGACTTAGCTGTTCCTGTTCCTGCTTCTAATGAAGACGGCGCTGAAGAAACTGCTCAAGCTGGTGCGTTCACGACCGCAGGTTTCGTTGCTATCGAACTTACTGACGAAGAAGGTAACAAAGTTAAAGAGTTTGGTTCTACTGGTGAAGGTGAAGATGCTAAAAAGAATAGTATCGAAGTAAAAATGCAAGTAGACGTAAATACAGCTAACTCATGCCCAATGAATTACACTGGAGAACTTGCACAAGAAACTGTAGCTGCTTTCGCGAAAGACTCAGCAAAAGCAACTGATGGTGCATACTTCCGTAAGGGTGCTTGTATATCGTCAGATGGCACTGCGATTCCAGGTCGTACAATTAAAGCTGGTGACATTGTTCCTGTATGGAGTTATGACGCTGATGTAGCGGAGTGGTCTTTCGAAAGCTACGGTGTAGCTCAAGTAAATCCTGATGACGCTTCTGTGTTTGATGTTGCTGTTCAGGTAACTCACTTATCATACTGGAACCTTGACTTCTTCAACTGGCGTGAGCCTAACCGTGGTCAATGTGGCACAAATGGTCAAGTCAACTTCGACATCAAATACGCTGGTGGTACTGTTGATAACGTAACTGCTTTTGATTTACTTGTTGAGTCTCAGTCTGGTGGTTATCGTAAATATAAGCGTGGATACGAGTTCCCGTTCTATAACAAAGCGACAATTGCAAACCCACCTTCATTTTCTGTATTTATGCAGTTAATCAACGACGGTGCGAATGTGGTTGATGGTATTGAAGGTGAAACAACTGACAATGTTGTTGATGGCACTGCAAGTAGACTTAAGTTAGACGACGTTTGTGCTTTAGATGGCAAAACAGTTGTTCTTACACTTGATACACCGCCAGCTCGTGTAGATTTACCTGTTAAAACTCAGATTGTATGTTCTAACACAGATGAGTTTGATGTAGCACCTGAACCTGTTGCAACTTCTACATGGCTATATGTTTTAGACGCAAATAATAACTTTGTAACATATGCTTACACAGATAACAGCGGTTCAGCCACTATTGACAACCTTAAAGAAGGTACTTACAAACTTTCTGGTTATGACGCGGCTACATTTACATATGTGACTGGTGCTGAGTTCACTGTTGCTGAGGGTTCTGTAACTGAACAAGTACTAGACTTACCTACCACTTGTGATGTTATTGAACGTGAAGTAACTGGTACTGGTGGTTCTTAATTTATAAAGTAAACTGGACTTAAAGCCGTGCAATGCACGGCTTTTTTATTTATCGATTAAGCGAGCAAAAGCTTATAGATATATGAATGTACTACTAGCTTTTAATAGGTTAGGCTCTATAAATCACATAACTTAGCTTAGAGCACTCCAACCCCTAAATCTGGTTTTACATGTTCAATCACCATATAAGTGTGGTTTGTACCTACCCCTGGAATTTCAACGATTTGCCCCAATACTTCACGATAGACAGTCATGTCTGGTACACGGATTTTCACTAAGTAATCAAAGCCCCCTGCAACCATATCGCAACTTACGACATTGGGGATCAGTACAATATGCTGTTTAAAGGTTTCAAATACAGATTCAGTCGAGCTCTTTAAGGTGATCTCAACATGGGCAACCAAATGTTGGCCCAATTTTTCAGGGTTTAATCTAGCACTGTACCCTTCTATATAGCCTTCACTTTCTAGCTTTTTGACTCTGTCTAAACACGGGCTGGGGCTTAAGTTTACTGCCTTAGCGAGGTTTACATTCGAAATTCTGCCGTTTTTGTGTAGAGCGTCTAAAATAGCTAAATCAATGCGATCAAGCACACGTGTTTTAATTGAAGTTGTCATACAGGATTTTATGCTGAATTATTTTGAATTTACCCCGTAAATTACCGTAAACAGCTAAATTAAACCAGCATATCCTGCTGCAATTTATATACAATGCACAAAATTTTTATCACCTTACAAAATTATAGAGGGTTCACATTATGCTATTTAAAGGCGACTTAATAACCCAATGTCCGATCCGTCAAAAGATCCGAGACTTTTATCGCATCGATGAAGAACAAGTCATCGATCAGATTTTGCCTTTAGCAGAAGTTGGTGTTTCTGCTCGAAGCCGTGCTTGGGAGCGCGCGCGTCAAATGGTATTAAACATTCGTCAAGACCAAAAAGGTAAAGGCGGTGTTGATGCGCTATTAGAAGAATATTCTTTATCTTCTGAAGAGGGCGTGGTGTTAATGTGTTTAGCAGAAGCTTTGCTTCGTGTGCCAGACAAAGAAACACAAGACGAACTAATTCGTGACAAGCTAAGTCAAGGTGACTGGAGCGCTCACTTAGGTAACAGTGACTCTCTATTTGTTAACGCATCAAGTTGGGGCTTATTGCTAACAGGCAAGATGGTTGACTACGCAGATAAATCAAAAGAAGAACAGTTTGGTTTGCTAAAGCGTACTATGGGTCGCATTGGCGAGCCAGCTATCCGTAAATCTGTACAATACGCAATGAAGATCATGGGTCAGCAGTTCGTAATGGGCACAACCATTGAAGCAGCCCTAGAACGTGCAAAAGAAAAAGAAGCACAAGGCTATGCTTATTCTTATGACATGCTAGGTGAAGGTGCCCGCACCATGGCCGACGCTGAGCGTTACTTCAACAGCTACATGACAGCAATTCATGTCATTGGTAAAGCAGCTAATGGCCGTGGTCCAATCAAGAGCCCTGGTATTTCTGTAAAGCTTTCTGCGATTCACCCTCGTTATGAATTCACACATCGTGAACGCGTAATGGAAGAGCTAGTTCCTAAACTAAAAGAGCTTGCACTTGCAGCTAAACAATATGACATCAACTTCACTGTGGATGCAGAAGAAGCAGACCGTTTAGATATTTCTTTAGACATCATCGAAGCGGTATTCTCTGATGAAGCATTAGGTGACTGGAATGGGTTCGGTCTTGCAATGCAAGCATATCAAAAGCGTGCTATCTGGGTTGTTGACTGGTTAGAATCGCTATGTCGTCGCGTTGGCCGTAAAATGATGGTTCGTCTTGTTAAAGGCGCTTACTGGGATACTGAAGTAAAACTAACTCAAGCTGATGGCCTTGAAGGCTTCCCAGTATTCACACGTAAAGCGAGCACTGACGTATCTTACAAAGCCTGTGCGATTAAACTAATGAACGCACGTGATGTGATCTTCCCTCAATTCGCAACGCACAACGCTTACTCTGCAGCAACAATCCTTGAGCTAGCAAACGGCGAATACAACAACTTCGAATTCCAGTGTCTACATGGCATGGGTGACTCACTATACAACCAAGTTGTCACCGAAGACAAAGTACAGTGTCGTGTATACGCGCCAGTAGGTCAGCACGAAGACCTACTTGCTTACCTAGTTCGTCGTCTATTAGAAAACGGTGCAAACTCGTCATTCGTTAACGCGATTGTTGATGAGAGTAAGCCGGTTGAAAGCCTATTAGAAGATCCTGTAGAAAAGATTCAGCGCTTACGCAACAAGCGTAATACGCAAATTATCATGCCTATCGATATGTTCGGTGCAGAGCGCAACAACTCTAAAGGTTTAGACTTAACCAACATTAACCACATCACGCCAATGCGTGAAAACTTAAATGCTTGGGTAGAGAAAAACTTAATTACGCACAACGATGTACCTGAAGGTCACGAAGCGGTAATTAACCCTGCAAATCACGATGAAGTACTAGGTTCAATTCGTCACCAAGACGAAGCTGAAATGAAGCAACTAGTAACGAACGCTGAACAAGCATTCGAAGCTTGGTCAAAAGTGCCAATCAACGAGCGCGCAGACATTCTTCGTCGTACGGGTGATATATTAGAAGATCACCGTGATGAGCTAATCGCACTGTGTATTAAAGAAGCTGGTAAAGTTACTCAAGATGGTATCGATGAAGTACGTGAAGCGGTTGATTTCTGTCGTTACTACGCAGCAAAAGCTGAAGAGCTTTCTTTAGACGAGCGTTTCTCTCCACGCGGTGTGATTTTATGTATCAGCCCTTGGAACTTCCCACTAGCGATTTTCTTAGGCCAAGTAGCAGCGGCAATCGTGACTGGTAACACAGTTATTGCTAAACCTGCAGAGCAAACATCACTGGTGGCACTTCGCACTATCGACCTAATGAAGCAAGTGGGTTTACCTGAAAACGTAGTTCAGCCTGTTATCGCACGCGGTAGTAAAGTTGGTCAGGTGATTGTACCTGACGAGCGTATTCAAGCCGTAATGTTCACAGGTTCAACCGAGACAGGTACGCGTATTTCACAAACCCTTGCTGAGCGTGGTGGCGACCAAGTCCCCCTGATTGCTGAAACCGGTGGTCAAAACTGTATGATCGTTGACTCAACGGCGCTGCCTGAGCAAGTTGTTGACGATGTAATCTCTTCAGGTTTCCAATCTGCAGGTCAGCGTTGTTCAGCACTTCGTGTACTATTTGTACAAGAAGAAATTGCAGACAAAGTGATCAGCATGATCAAAGGTGCAATGAAAGAGCTACACGTTGGCGATCCTGCTTACCTTTCAACGGATGTAGGCCCGGTAATCGACCAAAAAGCCCATAGCGCCCTTACTGAACACGTAGAGTACTTAAAAGGCAATGCAACACTGCATTTTGAGTGTCCGCTTCCTGATATGGGTGAAACAGGTCACTTCTTCTTTGCGCCTCGTTTATATGAGATCAAAGACCTATCTGTACTTAAGAAAGAAGTATTCGGCCCATGTGTACACGTGATCCGCTTCAAAGGCACTGAAATCGATAAAGTAATCGACCAAGTGAACGGCACTGGCTTTGGCTTAACAATGGGTATTCACTCACGTATTGAAGAGCGTGCAAACTACCTAGCTAAGCAATCTCGCGCAGGCAACATTTACATCAACCGTAACATGATCGGTGCAGTTGTTGGTGTTCAGCCGTTCGGTGGTCGTGGTCTTTCTGGTACTGGTCCTAAAGCTGGTGGCCCTAACTACTTATCTCGCCTAGTAAAAGAGAATAAGACACCAGATAACCGTCAAGTTACTAACGTACAAGTTGATGCTGAAGAACTTAAAGCTTTCCAAGGTGCACAAGAGCAAGTTAGCCAGCTAATGCAAAACTCAATGCGTGATGAAAAAGCGTGGCGTGCAATGCCGTTAAACAATCGCGTATCTGTGGTACGTCAGTTATTAGCGAAACTTGCTAATGTTGAGATTATGGATCAGCTTGCTGATGACTTATCGCACACTTTAGCTGATGCACGTGAGCAAATTATCCGTGTTGAAAAACGTTTAAGCAAAGTTGTACAACTTCCTGGCCCTACAGGTGAATCAAATACAATTCGTTACGAGCCTCGCGGTTGTGTTGTTTGTTTTGCAGATAAAGACACCTCATTTAACTTCTGGGTAATGTCTATCATTACTTCGCTTGCTGCTGGTAACACCGTGATCACTGTAGTGTCTGACTTATTCCACGAAGAAGCACTTGCTTTTAGAGACAAGTTAATCAGCTGCGGCGTAGCTGAAGGTGTTATGCAGGTTGCTAAGCTTAATCAACTTCCTGCTGTATTGGCTCATGATCACCTTGCAGCAACTGTAGTAGGCAGTGGCTGTGCACGTAAAGGTTACTTCAGCACGCAAATGGCTGCACGTAAAGGCGCTATCCTGCCTGTTATCAGCGCTGAATACTACGATACGCTACTTAACCGTCTAGTAACAGAAAAGACCATCAGTATCGATACAACGGCGTCTGGTGGTAACACATCACTGATGACATTGGTCGAAGACGACGAATAATAATCTTCGTTCACTTTTAAAAAGCCTGTACTTTTAATAAAGGAGTGCAGGCTTTTTTAATTTTCATGGTCTTATACCAATTGCATTAAATTGACGACTCATTTTTGGCATGGTAACCAGTTACCAGAAATTATCAAGTAACGATAAAAAATTATGGTATGCACATGTTCTATAAAAGAAAAACCTTAAAGGAGCTAGTGGGCTATTTAGCTAGCTAGAATGGTCTATTAATTTATAAGATTGCTATTACTCAACTGTTCTTTTAAGCATCTTTTGCTAGGCTAAAATAAACAGCAATAAAAAAGAAAGTACAGTGAAGAGCATAAACATAAAAGAGCTTCAACCTGGTATGTTTGTTGTCAGCGTGTTAGAGCAAACAGGCAGTGTGCAAATCAAGACTCAAGGTTGGGTTAAGTCACAAGCAAGTATCAACAAACTCGCTTCTGCTGGTATTTTAAAAGTTGAGGTCGATCCAGATAAAACTCTCGACTTGAATATCAGCAAGCATAGTATTGCAGCAACAGATACGCCAATGCAAAATGAAGTCCAAGAAGACCTAAATCCTTGGCATAAATCGACCGCAATGAGTGCTGAAATAAATCAAGCCGTGAAGCTTGTAGAGGAAGCCAAGGCACTTCAAGAAAAGGCTTTTGCTGATTTAAAGGCGGGCAACCCTATTGATGTCGAGGCTTTTAAAGAAGTAGCAAATGGCTTTATAGATTCAATATTCCGTAATCAAGATGCATTATCTTGTATTGCAATGATCAAACAAAAAGACGCTTATCTACTCGAGCACTCAGTGAACGTTGCCACACTTATTACTATATTTGCTAAGCATTTGCGTTTGAATAAACATATTATTGAAGAGCTCGCTACCGGCGCCTTGCTCCATGATATTGGTAAAATAAAAGTGGATGATACAGTTCTCAATAAGCAAGGTAAATTAAGTGATAAGGAATTTGAGCAAATGAAGCAACACGCTCAGTTTAGCTTTGATATTGTCAGTGAAGCAGGTTTATCTAAAATTAGCTGTGAAATAGCTGGCTCGCATCATGAGCGTTTAGATGGCTCTGGCTACCCTAACGGTCTCAGTCATAGCGAAATATCTCAATTTGTTAGAATGGCCTCTATTGTCGATGTATTTGATGCATTAACTGCTGAAAGAGTCTATAAAAAAGCACTCCCCCCCATCCAAGCTTTCAAAATTTTACGTGAAAGTAGCCCTCAACACTTTGACGAAAAGTTATTGAATGAGTTTATCAATTGCATTGGTCTCTACCCTGTTGGGTCTTTGGTTAAGTTGAAATCTCAAAGAATAGGCATGGTCACAAGCTCAAACCCAGCACAACCTTTAAAGCCAATTGTTAAAGTATTTTACAGTGCCAAATCAATGTATCACCTCGCTGTCGAAAACATAGATTTAGCAGAGAAACACTGTACTGATGAGCTAGAAGCTGCAATAAAGCCTGAAGAGTTCGGCCTAGATTTAATTAAGTTTTTCAAGCACTCAGTCTTACCCTAATGCAGTCACAAAAAACTCACTTAGGCTCTGTGTAACTCGAATTCCACACGTTCAGTGTCATTATGGCTGCCAATCTTGCATGGCTTTTACAGTAAAGTCATAGCCTTGAAACCTAAACACACTTGACTCCGGAGCAATTTCTAATAACCTCATGCCATTTATTTTATCTCCTTCATATAACTCTACGCCGTTGATCTTTATCCAACGTTTATGCTCTAAAGATGCATATATGTGGGCTTGATACGTCAATTTACCAATCGCTATTTGTGTCCTTGCTGGTAATAACTCTATTGCTAAACGCGTTTGCTCTTCACTAGATTGGGGTTCTTCTATTTCTTGACTCGAAAAATCTTTATTCTCTGTTTCAGCCACGGCTAAATCAAAAGCGGCTTTAAGTCGAGCTGCGGCTTCATCTGCCAGTAACACTTCATTTTCAAGTACTTGATTTTCACTCGTGACATTCAAGTTTTTTTCTACATTTTCTTCTAAAACACTTGTTTGAATATTAGAGCTCTCAGATAAAGGCTTACCTAAAACTCGATATTGACTTAAATCTTCCTGTTGAGCCGGCATTGACGTATTTGATTCAAGTGATTTGCCTAATACACGATATTGACTCAAATCTTCTGTCACTGCACTCATATTCTGATCTTTTGGGATATTTGCACGTGCAGTGGTTTGCCCTGGGTTCACAATAGCAGAAACTGGCACTAACTGTTGCGTGTATACCGGTTTACCTTGCGCATCTAATCCAACTTGTACAGACATCCACTGATATTGCTCTGTCGAGGCAGCAACTTGAGGTATTGAAGCAGTCTGGGCTTGTTCTGAGTTAATCGTTACTTGATTTGAAGGCTGATCAACCACTTTTAGAGATTTTGTATTTTCCTCAATATTTTCTTTCTTAGATGACTCTTTGGGTTCTATTACCGAAGATTGCTGAGACTGGCTTTGTAAATATTTCCCACTATAAAACCCAGCAGTAGCAAATACAGTACTTATTGTAATTGCCGCTAATCCCATAGATAGCTTTTTATAAAAAGCCAGTTGCTTAGTTTGTTGATACGCTAAATGTGCTTGCTCGGTATTATTAGCGGTTTGCGATTGTTTAAATGCGGCATCAATAAAAGACATAATCATACTTCTTAAAAAATAAAGGCGGCGGCAAAACCAAACAGATAACTTGCCAAAATAAACGATAACAATGGAGCAAATTGCTTTAATTTACTTTTTGATTCAGGCTCGGCACTTATATTTGCCATAGGCAGCGCCTCTCTTGCTGCCTGCTCAACTACCGCTTTGTCTATTTGTTTTTTTTGTGCTGAGAATGCCCCTAACAAACATCTGTCAGCTAGCAAATTAATCAACCTTGGGATCCCTTGAGTGCGTTTATAAATATGTGCAACGGCTTCATGGCTAAATAATTCGGTGTCGCATCCTGCAGTTTGTAAACGGTGCTGAATATAAGCAAACACTTGCGACTCGGTTAAGGATAACAAGTGATATCGAGAGGTAATGCGTTGAGCAAGCTGCCTAAGCTCATTTCGTTGCAAAAGCACTTGTAACTCAGGCTGACCAATCAAGGCTATTTGTACTAGCTTTTTATTATCAGTTTCTAAGTTAGTTAATAAGCGTAGTTGCTCAAGGACACTAGGGGATAAATGCTGAGCTTCGTCGATCACTAATAATGTATGACCACCCGATTTATAATTTTCAATAAAGCAAGCTTTTAAAGCATCGGTTAAGCTTTTTAACGTTGCTGATTGCAAATCGTATGTGATATTTAATTCATCACAAATACTGGCCAATAATTCAAGCTCAGACAAAGCAGGGTTTAAAACAAAAGCAACTTCGGTATTCTCTGGCAATGATTTGAGCATTGAACGTGTAATAGTCGTTTTACCTGTGCCTACTTCACCTGTTAAAAGTACAAATCCTCCCGTATCACCCAGTCCATAATTCAAGTGTAACAACGCCTCTTTGTGACGTTCACTCATATATAAATACTCGGGATTAGGTGCAATTGAAAACGGTTTTTCTTTCAACCCAAAATAGCTTAAATACACGATAAAACTCTTTATTGTTATGATAGGCCCTATAATGGCAAAAAAGTGCGCAAGATTAAACCATCAAGCCATGCACATCATTAAAGACCGGATGACAAATGAAAGTTTACTTAGTTGGCGGCGCTGTCCGCGACGCCTTATTAAATTACCCCATCGTTGAACATGACTATGTTGTGGTTGGCAGTACGCCTAAACAAATGCTTGCTTTAGGCTATACACAAGTCGGTAAAGACTTTCCCGTTTTTTTACACCCTGAGAGTAAAGACGAATATGCCCTAGCGCGCAAAGAGCGTAAAAGCGGACAAGGTTATACCGGTTTTATTTGTGATTTTGACCCAACAGTCACTTTAGAAGATGACTTGTATCGTCGCGATTTAACCATCAACGCCATCGCACAGGATGAAAACGGGCAACTTGTAGATCCTTATCATGGCCAAGCAGATATTAAAAGCCGCATACTTAGACATGTTGGCCCCGCTTTTAGTGAAGACCCATTGCGCATATTACGTGTCGCAAGATTTGCAGCTCGATATCATCACTTAGGTTTTATCCTTGCACCTGAAACATTTAAATTGATGAAGGAAATGGTCAGCGCCGGGGAGCTCAAAACTCTCACCAAAGAGCGTATTTGGTTAGAAATTGAGAAGTGCCTAAAAACAGGTACATTCCACTTATTCTTAGATGTGCTCAATGAACTCAATGCGCTGGAAGATACCCTACCTATACTGCCTAGTTGGAACGCGCTTAATAGCCCTTTGACTTCACAAATTAATAATCAAAAAGAAATGAGTAACTCGCTGCATATAACAAGTACTTGGCAAATTTGCCAATTTTGTATCTGCCTTCAAACGTGTAAATTAGATAACTTAAAAGATATTGAGCAAAGTCTGAGGATCCCAAGTATCTTCGCCAATAGTTTGCGAGATTATAAAACCTTACAATTACTACTCAATGCATCATTAAATGCAGAGGGTGTATTACAATTTTTTAATCAAATTGATTTATGGCGCCGACCAGAACGATTCTCTTTACTGCTAGAGATTTTAAAGTACTCGGGAAATAAAACTGATATTGCAAAAATGCTAGAGAACTGTGCCAATGCGGCACAAGCAATTACTGCCCAACAAATCATCGCATTAGGTTATAAAGGCGCTGAGATCAAACTCGGCTTGCAAACTGCTCGAGTTACAGCCATAAGTAAAATACTCGAGTAACATAACACTCAGGTTAATCTCATTTTGAGGTGTTTTTTAACTTACGCCTCAAAAGTTCCCTATAAAATTAATAAAAAAGCTTAAATGCTCATTAAAGAGACAGCACTTTTAACAATTACCACTACAGAGATGTTACATTTGAGAACATTATAAAAGCTAGAAGTTTAATGGAAGTTTGCACACACTAACCAAAAGTTAAATCAAACTCTTCAAGCTGCTACCCAAACAGAAACCTGTCAACTTAACAATACAAAAAACCCAAGCGCAACACACTGAATTTATTATCAAAAAACATCCACCCCCCTTCTAGTAAACACTTTTTACAAAAAGCAAACAAGTAACACAACCAAAGAAAGTACCAAATGTAACAATTAGTTATGCTAAAAACAGCTCTGACCTAAGGCACATGCAATGCATGTGAGATTCAAAGCAAATAAAAAAGGTTATATGTTGAAAAAGTTAAATCTATTAACAGCTGGTATTCATGCCGCCTTGCTTGCAGGCACAGCTGCAAGCTCTGTTGCTGTTGCAAACACAAATACTGAAGAACAAAAAGTTGAACGTATCCAAGTTACTGGTTCTAAAATCAAGCGCTTCAATCTAACCTCACCAACACCAGTGACCGTGATCGGTGGTGTTGAGTTAGAAAACCAAGGTATTACAAACGTAAACGACCTGCTTGAAGAAATGCCGCAAGCGACAGTTGGTCTTTCTCCTGAAACAACGACTAACTACATTTATGCTTCAGGCCTTAATACAACTGACCTTCGTGGTTTAGGTTCAGAGCGTACTTTAGTGCTTGTTAATGGTCGACGTTTTGTACCAGGCTCTGTTGGTGACACAGCTGTTGATTTAAACAACATCCCTACATCAATGATCGAGCGTATCGAAATTGCCACTGGTGGTGCTGCTGCAGTATACGGTGCTGATGCTGTTGCTGGTGTTGTGAACATTATTACTAAAAAATCTATGGACGGCATCGAAGTTGATTTTTCAACGGTTCGTCCTGAGCAAAGTGGTGGTGAGTCTAACTACTTCTCAATCACTGGTGGTATGGAAGAAGACAAACTATCTTTCATTGCTTCTTTAAACTACACAGAAAATGAAAGCTACACTAAGTTAAGCCGTGATTTCTTTGCAAACCCTGTAAACTCCTACGGTAACCCTGAAAACACAGGTGGTGAAGACGGTATTCCAGATCGTGTCATTCTAGGTAAACCAACAGCATTAGCATACTACTCAGAAGGTGGGGATTTCTTCACAAAGCCTGCACCTAAAGGCTTTACTACGGACCATTTTGTAAACCATCACTACACGTTCGATGAGAATGGTAATATCAAAGCATTCGATAATGGCCTAGGCATGGTACCTAACCCTGGTGTTGGTCGTGATGCAAATCGTTATTTCACTGATGCTAATAACATGGGTGATGGCGTGTTCAGTGACGGATACAAGTCTTATTTCCAAACGCCACTTGAGCGAGTAATTGCATCAGCCTACGGTACTTATCAGCTAGATGATGAGCATGCATTAACGTTTGACTTCACTTACTCAAACACAGACGCAACAACTGAAAGCTCACCAGCTTTCTTCCGCCACACCATTCGTCGCGACAACGCATTCATCAAAGATGATATGGCGAAACTAATGGACGACAATGAGCTTACTTCTGTAACGCTTCGTCAAGCAAACGAACACCTTTGGGGTGACCGTATGTACAACCAAGAGCGTGAAGTATTCCGTACTTCTTTTGGCGCTGAAGGTTACTTAACTGATGACTGGGGTTACAGCACATACGTTCAATATGGTCGTATCGAGCAAGATACGCTTTGGACAGGTGAAGTATTAACACAAAACCTTGCGAACGCAATTGATGCCGTAGAGTATAACGGTCAGATCGTATGTGCAGATCGTGATGCGGAAGGCAATGTGGTTGGTGCTATTGAAGGTTGTACACCGTTCAATACTATGGGCGCAACATCTGCAACAGCAGCTCAGCAAGATTACATTGCAACAACCGCAACACGTTTTGCAAAGCATGACCAAGTTGTATTTGCATTAACGGTTGATGGGGCATTATATGAATTGCCTGCAGGCTATGTGGCTGCTGCATTCACAGCGGAGCACCGTCGTGAATCTGCAACGACAAATCCATCTCAAAATATGGAAAAAGGCTTAATTTTCGGTAATTCAAGCCTACCTATGAATGGTGAAATTGAAGTAGATGAGTTATCAGCTGAAATCTCAATCCCTCTTCTAGAAGATGCGTTTTTAGCAACAGACTTAACATTTGAGACTGCGTTCCGTTACATGGACTACTCTGTAACTGGTTCTGACACTGCTTGGAAACTTGCATTAAACTGGGGTGTAACTGAAGAACTTCGTGTTCGTTTAAACCGTTCAAAATCAGTTCGTGCACCAAACCTTGGTGACTTATTCACACCAAATTCAAAAACATTTAGCTCAGGTCGTGCGGATGTATGTCGTGCCGATTCAATTGAAAGCTCTGGTAGCAAGTACAAAGCGAACGTCATCAAAAACTGTCAAGCCGATGGCTTAGCTGAGGGTTGGATGCCTTCTACAGATTGGCTATCAGGTGGTAGTCTACCAGGTTATATTCAAGGTAACCAAAATCTTGAAAATGAAGTATCAAACGACTACACAATTGGTGTGATTTACACGCCTTCATTTGTAGATGGCTTGGACTTCACTATGGACTACTGGTCATTTGAGGTTGATGGTGCGATTGAGTATTTTGGTCGTGACAGTGTTGAATTATGTTATGAATCATCTTCATTAGATAATCCATTCTGTGGTAATTTTGAGCGCGATGAGAAAACAGGCAATATTACTCACTTCTACATGCGTCCAATCAACGCAGCACAAATCACGAAGAAAGGTATGGACTTCGAGTCAGCTTACCGCACCGATGTGTTCAATGGCAGCCTATCAGTTAAGTTAACGGCTACTTATCTAATCGATGACAACCAAAACTCAACTGGACGTGAAGAAGATTTCCGTAATTATGTTGGTGAGACAGCATCTCCTCGTTGGAAAGGCCGATTAAGCACAGTTTATGCTCAAGATGATTCATCATATGTGCTGACTGTAAACTATCGACACGCTACAGTCGAAGACAATGACTGGACTGCTGAAGATAACAACTATAACGACATTCCTTCTTACACAACGTTTGATTTTATGTACAAAACGTACCTAATGGATGAGTTACAGTTACGTGTAGGTGTTAACAACCTATTAGACCGCGAACCACCACGTAACCCATTTGCTTACGATGAAGGTGAATTCTTCGACGTGAAAGGTCGCCGCCTATCAATCGGTGCTAAATACACTTTCTAATCTAATTAGAAGTTAGTATTTCAAAACGCCTCTTCAGAGGCGTTTTTTATTGCCGATAGAAAACGGCTCTCGCACCATGCTATTTCTAGAGTCTGATCATTGTTGCCAGAGCTTATAAGGAAAAAGTTTAATTGAGGCCTCGCCTCTCAAGATATTACTTACTATTTTGTTTTAGACATAAAAAACAGCGCCGAAGCGCTGTCTTGAAGTTCATGTTTATAAGCTTAAATAACATTTACCACATTAAAAAAGCAAATAGGCCAAGACCTAATAGTAAACGGTAAACTACAAACGGGAACATACCCATTTTCTCAATCACTTTTAAGAAAAAGTAAATACACGCATAAGCCGCAATGAAAGATAACACCGCGCCAAAAATAATCGCGTTCCAATCAATCAGTTCATCGCCTGTAGACAACTTATAAATGTAGTATGAACCCGCTGCAGCGATAACTGGAATAGACATCAAGAAAGAGAAGCGCGCTGCACTTTGCTTATTCAAGCCAAGCAATAGACCCGTTGTCATGGTAATACCTGAACGTGATGTGCCTGGAAATAACATAGCAACCACTTGCGACAAACCAATCAAAAGTGCCATTACCCAGTTAATTTGATAAATGGTTTTGATTTGCTTCGCTTTAGCATCGGCATACCAGAGCAGTAAACCAAATACGATGGTCGTTGTGGCAATGATCCATGCATTTCGAGAATATACTTCTACGAAATCTTTTAATAAGTAACCGATAACCAATGACGGTAAGGTGGCCAAAATGATCCACCAGCCAAGCTGGCTGTCTTCAGTTCTTTTACCTTGTGCACCAAATGAGTTAAACCACGCGCTTAAAATATCTACGACTTCTTTTCTAAAGTAGATAATTACTGCTAACAAGGTGCCAACGTGAACAGCGACATCAAAGGCCGTACCTTGATCTTGCCAGCCCAATACCTGTGACGGCAGAATTAAATGTGCTGAACTCGAAATAGGTAAAAACTCTGTCAGACCTTGTACTAGGGCCAACACAATAATTTCTATAATGCTCATGGGTTAAAACTCCACTTTCCATAGCTTTTGATTTAAGTTGTCATAATTTTGCCAAAGTTCACCTATGGTTTGCTTGGCTACTGGGTGATAAAAATGCGGTGCTAATTCAGCCAATGGCTTTAATACAAACGCATTCTTAGTTATTTCATCACGAGGCAATTGTGCAGGTGTGTCGCAAATTACATCATCATAAAACAGTAGGTCGAGATCGAGCGTGCGTGGGCTAAATTTTTTATCTGATGGTGTTCGGCCATTGTCTCTTTCGATCTGCTTGAGTAAAGCACACACCTGCTCAAGCGGCATATCTGTTTGTGCAGCAAAGACAGAATTAAAAAAGTTATTACCATTAAAACCAACGGCTTCACTTTCAAAGACACTAGAATGCTGATAGTCAGGAAATTGTGAAATCAAGGCATTTAAGCCCGCAAGTAGATGTTTTTCTCTGTCTACGTTAGAGCCTAAGCTAATAAAAATCTGCGCCATATTAGATGTCTTTAACTCGAGTTATCTCAACACCAACGGTTTGCGCTGCAGTCACTGCTGCGGGCTTGCTCACCTTAATCGTCACTTGTGTGACGTTGTATTTCTCTAAAATCAATGCTGCGAGTTGCTCAACTAAGGTTTCAAGTAATTCAACTGGTTTGGCTGTGGTATGCGTAATTATATCTTCGCTAACTTTTGCATAATCGACTGCTAAGTTAATATCATCACTCTGCGCTGCAGCTAGAATATCAGTCAGCATTTCCACATCAAAGTACAAACTTTGTTTACTTTCTTTCTCAAAATCGTACACGCCAATAATAGTTTCAACATGTAGCTGAGAAATATAGACCTTATCCATTCACGCCCCACTTTGGTATTTTGTCTGTGACAAATAGATTAGTAACTTATATAGTTACATTCGAATCGGGAAATGATAGCCGAAATACGCTGAAGACAAAATAAGGAAACCTGTGTTAATTACGTTAATCTGCATATGTGCCTATTTAATTGGCTCTGTATCGTCTGCAGTGCTCGTGTGTCAGTTATTCAAGTTACCCGACCCTCGCTTTTCTGGCTCAAATAATCCAGGCGCAACCAATGTGCTTCGTTTAGGCGGAAAACTTCCTGCTGCTTTAGTACTCACCTTCGACATCTTGAAAGGTACCATTCCTGTTTGGGGCGCTTACTTTTTAGGTGTAGAGCCAAACTGGTTGGGCGCGATAGCTGTCGCTGCTTGCCTTGGTCACATCTACCCGGTGTTCTTTCATTTTAATGGAGGAAAAGCTGTTGCGACGGCGTTTGGAGCACTTTTACCAATCGGATTAAGCTTAGGTGGACTGTTGATTGCAACATGGGCCACTGTGGTTTGGTTTACTCGATATTCATCGCTTGGCGCTATTGTGACTGTGGCTTTGGCTCCGTTTTATACTTGGCTGATCAAACCGATTTATACTGTGCCAGTAAGTTTTCTAACTGTGCTGATTATCTTTCGTCATCGCGCCAATATAAAAAGGCTCCTTCAAGGGAAAGAGCCAAAAATAGGTAAGAAGAAAGCTTAGCTTTAAAGTCTTACAGCGGTGGTAAGCTTTCAATCGGCCAACGCGGCTGCGTTTTCATGTCTAACGTTGCGTATTGCTTAGCTTTTAATCTCTGCATACCTGCAAACGCAATCATAGCGCCATTATCAGTGCAAAACTCAGTACGAGGATAAAACACCTGCCCTTTCATGCCTTGCATCATGCGTTCAAGCTTTTGACGTAGCTCTGTGTTTGCACTCACACCACCGGCAATGACTAAACGTATAATACCCGTTTCTTTCAGGGCACGTTTGCACTTAATTGCTAGCGTATCAATAACTGCTGTTTGGAATGCATGAGCAATATCAGCTTTAGTCTGTTCATCATCACCTTCGCTACGAATGGTTTTGGCTGCTGCGGTTTTTAAACCACTAAAACTAAAATCTAAGCCTGGCTTATCTGTCATAGGTCGCGGGAAAGTAAAACGTCCAGACGTCCCCTTCTCTGCCATTTTTGCCAGTAGCGGGCCGCCAGGATAATCTAAACCTAATAATTTAGCAGTTTTATCAAATGCTTCACCTGCGGCATCGTCAACTGATTCGCCTAGCACTTCATATTCACCGATACCTGCGACTTTCACCATCATGGTGTGGCCACCTGAGACAAGTAGTGCGACAAAAGGGAACTCTGGTTGTTCGTCTTCAAGCATAGGTGCTAATAAATGCCCTTCCATATGGTGCACTGCAACTGCAGGCTTACTCCAAGCAAATGCCAATGAGCGACCAATTGAAGTGCCTACTAATAGCGCCCCTACTAAACCAGGCCCAGCAGTATAAGCAACACCGTCTATGTCTTCGGGACCGCAGCCGGCTTCTTTAAAAGCTTCATCAATCAGTGGAATGGTTTTGCGAACATGGTCTCGTGAAGCCAGTTCTGGTACAACACCGCCATAATCAGCATGTACCTTTACTTGACTGTAAAGTTTATGGGCTAGTAACCCTTGCTCATCATCGTAAATTGCAATTCCCGTTTCGTCACAAGATGATTCAATGCCTAAAATGCGCATCAATAATTCTCCAATCTCTTAATCTTTACGTTAAATTGCAATGCCGATATTAGTTTGACCATCAGCGATAGCTTGTTGCTTAAGCGCTTTCACACTGTCGCTGCTGATACGACCCATACTCTCAACGAATTCAATCATCTTGCTTAACACGTCAATTTCATATTGCATGTAAGGATGTTCACGAACCAGTTTGTTTTCAGGTTCTAGTCCTTCGCTTTCGATCAATAGCTCAACATAACGCGCAACGGTTGCTTGTGAAATTTTCGCAACACTCACAAATTCATGCTCATCTTTGGCCATTAAACCATGAATTAAGCCAAGTAAAGCAGTTGCTGCATCAATGGCGGGGTAAGTCCCGAACATCGGATAATCGTTTAACTCTGGTACATTCGGTTCAATTTTCTCAATTTGCTTTTCTAAGCTGATCTTACTTTTTGGCAATAAGATTTTTTCCCAACACACATTTAACGCACTGCGTAACGTACTGGCATCACCAAATTCTGTGGCTTCACTGAACAATTCGTAGTTAGGCAACATACGCTCTAAAACCGCAGCAGCCAGCACCGCCTTTTGTAAATAATTTAACTCTCTAATTCGCTGAAAGTTATTCGCTTTACTCATAATCTTTTCCACATTGCCAGCATGCTTGAAAAGCTGGCCCGTTAAATTCGTCACACTCAGGACATTGCCATTCAGTGCTTTTTTCTTGTTGTTGGTAGTTTACCAATAATTCCTGCGCTTGGCGCAATTTTATCTTATAAACCCACACAGAAACCTTTGCTTGATCTAGCGGAATTTCTCCAAGTGCACCTTGTAACGCCTCCCCTTTGAGCAAAACATCTATATTTGCTTGCTCCAGTAACCCTTTTATCAAATGCGCTTCAATCACATTATCTGAGTTAAAAACTTCACACCATTGCCAAAGATTATCTGTCATAATAAATATTAAAAAGACCTTAAGTTAAAACGGCTATGACACTAACAACACCCGCACTGCTATTTCCTGCCATATCATTGTTACTATTAGCATATACCAATCGCTTTTTAGTGCTTGCACAATTGATAAGAGAATTAAACGCCAGAGAAGGAAGCACTAATCGCCCAGTTGTGTTAGCACAAATTGACAATCTGAAAAAGCGCATCAAATTAATTCGCGCCATGCAGGTTTGGGGCGTGTTTTCATTTTTACTCTGCACTGTATCTATGTTTAGCCTATTCATCGCCCAACAATTACCTGGCATCATTTTATTTGGGGTAAGCTTATGCTGCTTAACTGCTTCATTAATTATTTCACTTTATGAAATTCACATCTCATGTGATGCCATTGAAATAGAATTGCAAAATATCGAAAAAAAGCCCGTTGCTTAATTGAGCAAGCTTGCCCTTTCCTGTCTATACTCATTTTGAATAAGTATAGACAGGGTGAAGTGTGGATAATTTCCTATTTTCTGATGAAAATTTAAATCAAGAGCACCAAGCGCAGAGTAATATTGACGACTGCTGGGATGTACTCGTGGTTGATGATGAAGAAGATATCCATCAAGTTACGAAACTCGTACTATCTGGTTTCGAGTTTGAAGGTAAAACTTTGCGATTTCATCATGCCTACTCGGCCAAAGAGGCCATAGAGGTGTTAAATCAGGAAAAAAATATTTCTGTCGGTTTAATTGATGTCGTGATGGAAAGTAATCATGCTGGTCTAGACCTGATAAAACATATTCGCCAAGATATAGGAAATCATGACATACGCCTAATACTCCGGACAGGACAACCTGGCGAAGCCCCTGAAGAAGCCGTGATACGAGATTACGATATCAATGATTATAAGAATAAAACTGAGTTAACCGCGGTCAAGCTCAAAACCTTACTCTATTCAGCGCTTCGCTCCCACCGAGATATCCAAACTATTGCCAAACATAAAGCTGGCCTTGAACGAATAATTGATGCATCAGGTTCATTCTTAAGATGTAACAGCGTTCGTGAGTTCGCTTCCACAATACTTGCTCATGTTTCTGACGTAATGGGGCTATCTTCAAGTGACATATATTGTGCTGCTGCTGTGAATAATCAAGGAGCACAAGCCGAACAGTTTAGGTTGTTAGCCACATCTGGAGAAGGCGTAGAACCGACCACGGAGGCAATCCCTGCTAATGTAAAACAGCTTTTCATGGAAACGCACAATAACAAGCATTCTTTGCAAACTGAATTCGAATACATTGGCTATTTTCCTTCGCAAAGTGGAGGAGAAACCATGCTATATGTGAGTAAAGATTCCGCGTTACAGCAAACTGATTGCCAACTGTTAGCATTCTTTGCCAATAATATTGCACTAGCTTATGACAACATTAAATTACGAGAAACAGTCAAAGAGTCACAAAAAGAGCTTTCGTATATTTTAGGAGAAGCCGTTGAAAAACGCTCCAAAGAAACGGGCTCTCATGTCAAACGCGTTGCTAATTACAGTCAACTATTAGCCAAGCTGTATGGGTTGAATGACTACCAATCAGAAATTATAAAACTTGCTTCTCCTTTACATGACATTGGCAAAATTAGTATTCCGGACATAATTTTAAATAAACCTGGAAAGTTGACCCCTGAAGAGTGGGAAATTATGCAGACTCATGCACAAGTCGGGTACGAGATCCTCCATAATTCAAGTAATGAAATTCTCAAATGCGGTGCAATAATCGCTTATCATCATCATGAAAAATGGGATGGCCGTGGCTACCCACAAGGCTTAAGTGGCCAAGATATTGATATTGTTGGTCGAATTACTGCGTTAGCTGATGTTTTTGACGCTTTAGGCAGTGATCGCTGTTATAAACCAGCTTGGCCTTTAGAAAAAGTTATTTCACTGATACAATCGGAAAAAGGTAAGCATTTCGATCCCAAACTTGTTGATTTATTTATAAATAACTTAGATGAGTTTATAATTATCCGAGATAGTTATCCCGATTAGTTATTTGTAAGTTTAATGTAAAAAAGTATTTCACCCTTATTGCTATTTGTATTACTATTGGGTAAATACGTAGTTCTATACGAGCCGTTGAAATTAAAAGGAATTTCAAATGAGATTTGAACAACTTGAGCAATTTGTTGCTCTAGGCAATTTACGACATTTTCGCCAAGCCGCTGAACAAACTAATATTAGTACTTCAGCCCTCACCCGAAGCATTCAAACCCTTGAAGATGAAATTGGTTGTGAGTTAGTAAAGCGCTCCACACGCTCTGTTCGTTTAACTGAACAAGGCGAGTTATTTTTAGCTTACTGCAAAACAACCTTAAACGAACTTGAAAGTGCTAAGAAGAATATTAAACAAAGTCTTTTTGGCAGTGACCATACCAAAGTTGTCATTGGTTACACACAGCAAATGAGCAGTGTTGTCCCCGTAGTTTGCGGTCAATTTTTAGCACATCACCCGAGTGTAAAAATTGAAATGCAAATGCTAGATGAGTCCGATTTAACTAATAAGTTGCAACTAGGTGAGATTGATATCAGTGTTTGCATGCACTCTGCAGAATTGGCCAGCTCTGATGTATATATTCCTGATCAACTCATCATGTTTGTTGCAAAAAATCACCCACTGCTTAATAACGATACTGTGACAAAACAAGCGTTAGTAAAATACCCTATGTTTGGTTGTCTATCCCAATCTAGACATATCCAGCATATGTTAAATGAAACGGCTGATAGCTTTAACAAAGCAACATCAATGAAAGTCGGCAACATTAATGAGGTGCTGAGCAATATCAAAAATAGTGAACTCTTTGCTATCGCTGGTATTGAGCACTCCAAATTAGTTGCTCAAGAGTCTGATATTGTATTGATTAAAACCAATAAAGACATCCCAACTGAGCAGGTTTTAGTTCGAACAAACCACACACTAAGCGAAGATGCTAATATCAAAGAATTAGTAAGCTTAATTGAGCAATTTGAACAAAGGCGCGCACTATCAGTGTAATTTGTAAATAGATAAAAAACCTGCTTTTAGCAGGTTTTTTATTACTTTTTTAGATGATTCTGGTTGCTTAATTACTCCATAAAGCAACGGCTAACCCGAAAAATACCACCATTCCTACATAATGATTATTTAAGAATGCTTTAAAACAGTTTTCTCGAACTCTTTCATGAATAAGCGTTTGTTGAAAAATTAAAAAACCACTTGCTGCAATTAACCCAAAATATGCAAAAGCAGATAATGATTGGCTTGCAAAAATACCCGCCATAATCCCAACAAAAGTAATATTTAGCGCTGCAATTATGACCCTGTCATTATCGGCAAATAACACGGCCGTAGATTTAACCCCTAATTTTAGGTCATCATCTCTGTCTACCATGGCATACATAGTATCGTAGGCTACAGTCCAAATTAAATTAGCCGCAAACAACCACCAAGCAATCATAGGTACTTGCTGTTGAGAAGCCATGAAAGCCATAGGAATAGACCAGCTAAAAGCCGCGCCTAGTACCACTTGTGGCAAATGTGTGTAACGCTTCATAAACGGGTAGCATGATGCAAGTGCTAATGCCCCAAAAGATAAAACAATTGTTTGCCAATTCAGCGAGAGCACAAGCACAAAAGCAATTAATATAAGGCCTAGAAATAAACTTAGTGCTTCACCAGCAGACACCTTACCTAATGCCAGAGGGCGAGTAGCAGTTCGCTTTACTGCCCCATCAATCTTGCGGTCAGCAAAGTCATTAATAACGCAACCTGCGCTGCGCATCACAAAGACACCTAACGAAAAGACCACAAATAGATGCCAACTAGGCAAGCCACCATTCGCCAGCCAAAGCGCCCAATAAGTCGGCCAGAGTAATAGCAAAGTTCCAATCGGCTTATCGGTTCTCATCAACTGCTTATAAGCTTCACGATGTTGCCACTTTAAGGCGTCAAGTTGCATCTAAAACCTCAGGTAAAAAGACTTCGCACACCATCACATGTGCATCTGATTGAGAGAAAATACGTCTTCTCGCAAATATAGGCATCCTCTTAATGTCAGAACGATTAAGTAATTGAGCCAACTCTTCTCGTGACTCCACTTCAGCTACTTCTAACTCTGAGCGCTGCCATAACGCATTTTGAAATAAAACCTCCCCCAAAGGAGTTTCACCTAGTTGCTCAACCCCTTTTTCACAAGCTGGAAGAGAGATCCAGCTTTGCGCATACACCTGTATCACATCATCACACAGCAATAATACTTCTCTACAAATGTAATCACCATATTCATTGCCTAGTAGCTTGGCTTTGATGGGCTGCTCATTCAAAAGTAACACTTTAAAGTCTTCACTTTTACTTTTTAAACGCGCTGTCAGTGACCCTGTATCACCTAATATCGGTTTTAAAGCCGCAGGAACTGCTAACTCACAAAGCGAGCTTCGCCATGAGTAATCAATAGAAATAGGGGGTTTCAACAAAATAAAATCTTACTTAAATTACAACCAGCACATCATAACATTGCTCACAACAGCCACAAAGTTTAGGTTTTCCTTTTTTATGCTTTTTAGCCATGCTATTACATTTTTAATGATGGAATTATCGAAAACTCTCTGAGTAATTTCTATACTTGTTAAAAGCGGACCACACAGTATAAATTTACATAAAATACATATACAATTGACTTTAAAGAAAGTTTTAATAACAGGAACTTCGCTCACTATGAAGATGCTCTTAAGCCTTTTTGCTATATTCCTACTTACCTTTAGCAGCAGCTCTGTTCGTGCAGAAGCAAATGTTGGCTACTTTGGTTTTGAACCTGACATCACCACCAACTATATTAGGCAATCTAGTAAGAAGTTGGGATACATTCGTGTTACCGTTGATTTAATGTTAAATGATATGAAGAATATTGCCATTGTAGAGCACCACACACCGCTGCTTCGTGACGCTATTGTGCAGATTTTAAGCAAGGAACCAGAAGAGACTATTAAATCACTAACTGGCCGTGAAGAAATTCGTCAGCGTTGTGCGGAAAAATTAAAAAAGCTTCTTAAAGATGAAACCGGAGATGAAATTATCCGCGAAGTATTGTTTACTAAATACCTTTACCACTAGCTATGATTTTTGTTTGGCAGTTGTAATACAGCAATTGCCATTCCACTTAATAAACCAAATAGGTGCGCCCAGTTCGCCATACTAATAAATAACACGTTAGCAAAGCCTAATACCATCCATACCAACATAAAACCGACGATTGGCTTAGTGATTAACTGCTTTTCTTCGGGCAGTTTTGTACTGTAGATCCATGCAAAACCCAGCAAGGCATACACCACCCCACTTAATCCACCAAAACGGTTATCAACCAATAAATACTGAGCCCAATTACTCACTAATGCAGAGATAAAAAATAGTAAGAATAAGTTCAAACTACCCACTTGCTTCACAATTTTATTGCCTAAATACAGCCACCAGCTCAGATTAAAAATAAGATGTAATGCGCCATAGTGAATGATAGAAGGTGTCAACCATGAAAATGGTTCTCTTGGATTAAATAGTAACTTATCAAGCCATGATTGCGGATTTTGTGCAAAGAAAAAGCTTGCAAAAACCGAGATGCAAACAATAAACGTAAGCTTTAAAAACCAATGCAACCGGACAAATCGCTTCGCAAGATTTAAATCTTTACCCATGTAGTTAAACTTTACTTGGGTATCACCTGTTTGCCATGACGCCGCTAAATAGCGTTCATGATAGGGGTCAGTTAGAAACTCTTGCCACAGCAGCGTTGCACGCTCAGCATCTTGTTCTGATACCCACACTTGTGCAGTGCGGTTGTCTAAATAGGTCAACTTAACCTTGATCCCCTGACTCTTAAAATAGTCAGCTGCGCCTTGCAAGGCTCTAGGCTCTGAGTGTTGACCTAATAAAATCATTGGCTCACAGACTCTGGTTGCTCAAGCGCCCACTGCGTAAAACCACCGTCCATGCTATACACGTCTTCGAAGCCTTGTTCTATAAGATAATTTGCAGCACCTTGTGAACTCACACCATGGTAGCAAACCACCACGATTGGCTGCTCATAGTCTTTCTCAACCATAAACTGGCCGATGTTTGCATTTGATAAATGAATGGCGCCAGGCATGTGGCCAGCAGAAAATGCATTTGGATCACGAATATCGGCAATAACGACATCATCGCGTTGCATAAGCGCTTTAGTTTGTGCAACTGAAATATGTTTAAACGGCATAAATTACTTCTCAAAAATACAAAAAGGCGACATTTGCCGCCTTTAACACAAATGGAACTTTATTAGTCCCAGTTTAAGATCACTTTACCTGATTGACCAGAGATCATGGTATCGAACCCCGTTTGGAAATCATCAATATGGAACTGGTGTGTAATGATAGGGTCAAGATTTAAACCAGATTGGATAAGGCTTGCCATTTTGTACCAAGTTTCAAACATCTCACGACCATAGATACCTTTGATCACTAAACCTTTGAAAATAACTTGGTTCCAATCAACCGCCATATCCGATGGTGGAATACCTAACATGGCAATCTTACCACCGTGATTCATGTTGTTTAACATAGAGTTAAACGCCACTGGTACACCTGACATTTCAAGACCAATGTCAAAGCCTTCAGTCATACCAAGCTCAGCCATCACATCTTCAAGCTTTTCTTCTGCCACATTAACAGCACGTGTTGCACCCATCTTACGCGCAAGCTCTAGACGGTATTCGTTCACATCAGTGATGACTACATGGCGAGCACCTACGTGCTTCGCCACAGCCGCAGCCATAATACCAATTGGACCAGCACCTGTGATCAATACATCTTCACCAACTAGGTCGAATGACAGTGCTGTGTGTACTGCATTACCAAATGGGTCAAAGATTGAAGCTAATTCGTCAGAAATATTATCTGGGATCTTAAATGCGTTATAAGCTGGAATAACTAGATATTCAGCAAATGAGCCTTCACGGTTTACACCCACACCAATAGTATTTCGACATAAATGTACGCGACCAGCACGACAGTTACGGCAATGACCACAAGTAATATGGCCTTCACCAGATACGCGGTCTCCAAGCTCAAAACCACGCACTTCTTGACCCATGCCAACCACTTCACCGACATATTCATGACCCACAACCATAGGGGTAGGAATGGTGTTTTGCGCCCACTCATCCCACTT
Organism: Pseudoalteromonas phenolica; assembly: GCF_005886345.1. Taxonomy (GTDB): domain Bacteria; phylum Pseudomonadota; class Gammaproteobacteria; order Enterobacterales; family Alteromonadaceae; genus Pseudoalteromonas; species Pseudoalteromonas phenolica_A. The sequence continues at coordinate 106,891 of NZ_PNEC01000004.1, read as the reverse complement.
ATAAATGTGTACGTCTGTGCCACAAATCGCAGTTTTACGTATCTTGATTAATAAGTCATTGTGCCCAACCTCTGGTTTTGGTGCATCTGTCATCCAAATCCCAGGTTCAGCTTTTAATTTCGATAATGCTTTCATTGTTACGTCCCAAGCAAAAAACAATTCGCCAGATCATACTTATGATTTGGCGAATTTCAGTATTAATAAGCGTATTGCTATTTAATAAATTTAGATGATACCTAGCTCTTTACCAATACGTGTAAAGGCATCAATTGCTTTGTCTAGCTGCGCTTTCGTATGCGCCGCTGAAATTTGCGTACGAATACGTGCTTGGCCTTTTGGTACAACAGGGAATGAGAAACCTGTTACATAGATACCTTCAGCTAATAACTTGTCAGCCATTGCTGCAGCCACTTTCGCATCACCAAGCATTACAGGGATAATTGCGTGATCTTTACCTGCACAGGTAAAACCTGCCGCTTCCATGTTTTCACGGAAGTAAGCTGCATTTTCCCAAAGTTGATCACGTAGTGCTTTACCGTCTTTAAGCATATCAAGTACAGCAATTGATGCTGTTACGATTGAAGGCGCTAAAGAGTTTGAGAATAAATAAGGACGAGAACGCTGACGTAGCCAATCAATCACTTCTTTCTTACCAGACGTGTAACCACCTGACGCACCACCAAGTGCTTTACCTAAAGTACCTGTGATGATATCAACGCGGTCAATCACGTTGCAGTATTCGTGTGTACCACGACCGTTTTCACCCACAAAGCCAACAGCGTGAGAGTCATCAACCATCACAAGTGCGTCGTACTTATCCGCTAAATCACATACAGCTTCTAAGTTACAGATAACGCCGTCCATTGAGAACACGCCATCAGTTGCGATTAGTTTTGTTTTCGCGCCCGCTTCAGTTGCGGCAATGAGTTGTTCTTCAAGTGCTGCCATGTCGTTGTTTGCGTAACGGAAACGCTTCGCTTTACATAAACGCACACCATCAATGATTGACGCGTGGTTTAAGGCGTCAGAGATGATCGCATCTTCTGGACCTAAAATAGTTTCGAATAAACCCGCATTTGCGTCAAAACAAGAAGAGTAAAGAATAGTATCTTCAGTTTGTAAGAACTCACTGACTTTTGCTTCTAGTGTTTTATGGATGTCTTGTGTACCACAAATAAATCGTACTGACGCTACACCAAAGCCATGGGCATCTAAGCCTGACTTAGCGGCTTCAATTAAGCTTGGGTGATTCGCTAAACCTAGGTAGTTGTTTGCACAGAAGTTAATTACTGAGTCACCACTTGCTACTGCAATTTCAGCCTGCTGAGAAGACGTGATAATACGCTCGCTTTTGTATAAGCCTTCTGCTTTTACCTGCTCAAGCTGCTCTTGTAGTTGACTATAAAATGCCGATGCTCTCATGTAGAGTCTCCAATAAATTGCACAGTGTGCCTGTTTTCACACAGTTTTTGTTGTCTGTTCATTGCGCCTAACTATCGCAATAATTTTAAACAGGCGTATTGTAAGGGCTACGCACTATAAATGCACGGAGCCATTGTTCAAAAATTGAGGCGAATGTAAACGTTTATGAGACAAATGCAACCGTTTCTTTAATAGAAACACAAACTTGATCTGCTTCTGCTGCATCTTGTTCTGAAAAAGCTTGTCCTGAATTGACTAAAATAGCCGTTTTCACGCCGGCTGCGCGCGCAGCCTGAATATCTGATACTTTATCGCCGATCATGACGCTTTGTGACACATCAATATCAAATGCATCAATGCCTTGCTGCAACATACCCGGGTTTGGCTTACGACAGTCGCAGTCTTGCAAATATTCAGGTAGCGCTTTTTTAGGATGGTGCGGACAAAAATACACCTCAGTTATTGGGCATTGCTGCTGTGCAAATTGTACTTTCATCCACTCGGTCAGCTGATTAAATTGTGCTTCATCATAATAACCGCGGCCAATGCCCGATTGATTGGTCACCACAATTAAAATATAACCCTTAGCGATAAAATCACGACAAGCGTCGAATACCCCATCGATAAATTCAAAGTCTTCAATTTTATGCACATAAGCGTGATCGTGATTGATCACCCCATCTCTATCGAGGAAAACGGCTTTCTGTTTCGTTGTCATGATAATTACTAATTCGTTTAGTTTTAAGAATAAAAGACTGTTAAATAAGGTTTTGCTCTTTGCAAACTCGGTCGAACATAGCTTGTACGTCTGCCACGCTAATTTGCGACATCAAGGTTTTGCCTTTAACTCGCGTACCCCAAGGTAATTGTTCGGCACTTTTCTTAAACTGTGCTTGAAGGTTTTTATGATATACCTCAACCACATAGTCTTGATAAAGATAAGGGCCTGTGCGTGCAGGATTTGAATGAGCATATAAACCAATCACAGGCGTGCCCATGGTAACCGCCATGTGCGCAGGACCAGTATCAGGAGCAATGACCAATTTAGCTTGCTCTAATACACATACAAGTTGTTTCAACGTGGTTTTGCCAACCAAGTTCAATACTTCAAAATCTAAGTAAGAGATAATGTCTGTTGCCAGTTGGCGCTCCATATCTGTCGGACCACCGGTGATCACCACATTAAAACCTTTCTGCTTTGCATATTTGGCAGTTTCGGCATAGCGCTCTGGCAACCAATTACGCTCATTTTTACTCGCTGCAGGAGAGATAACTAAAACATTTTCAAGCCCAGATAGTAACTCAGCGGCTACTTGCTTATCGTCATCACTTACTGGCATTTGCCAAGTTGGCTCGTAATGTGGCACACCAATGGCTTTAGTAAACCCTCGAAAACCCTCGAGTACGTGCGCTGATTTTTCAGCTGCAATGCGTTTATTGGTAAATAAGAAGTGCCCTTCTTTGGCACGGTGCCAATCAAAACCTACTTTTACTTTGGCAGGAATACAACGAGCCGCAAGGTTGGCTCGAAGCGCTACTTGCATGTGCAGTAGCACATCGAATTGACGCCCTTTAAAGGTCTCTTTTAACTGTTTAAATGCCGCTTTACCTTGTTTTTTATCGAAAATAACAAAATCAACTCCTGGCATACCTTGTAATAACATGGCTTCAATTTTGCCCACCACCCAAGTGATTTTCGCCTCAGGGTAATGACGCTGAATAGCCTGTACGGCCGACACGGCATGACATACATCACCAATCGCCGACAAACGTAAAATACAAATATCTTTAGGAGTTGAAGATAAAACCACAACAGTCTCTTATGCTTGTAAAAATAGTTGCCAGCAGTTTAACTTAATTTATTATCTAGCCCAACTTGTTAAAGCAAACGCCTACACATCTCGAATCCCGATCCCTTTTAAGTATATACTTAGCAAAAAACTGATTTAGAATTCTATGCGCGTCATTCATCCCTCTGCCAAAACACATATTCTATTGCCCGATAACTCAGCCTTACCCGTTGAAGAAAACTGGTTCGAACCTAGCTATTGGCAACAGCAAAACAAAGTCGTGGGTGAAAAAAAAGGCCGCGCTAAAACTTACTTTTTAAACTTAGGTGAGCAAATCGGTGTGTTGCGCCACTATTGGCGTGGGGGCTTAGTGGGTAAGATTTTATCAGATCAATATCTATTTAGCCGATTAGAAAACACCCGTACCTTTCAAGAGTTTCAACTTCTGACACAACTAGAAGAGTTAGGCTTGCCGGTATCCAAACCGATTGCTGCAAAAGTTCAGCGCAGCGGGCTTATCTACCGTGGCGATCTGATCACCGAAGCCGTTACTAGTGCTCAAAGTATACTCGACAAACTAAAACAAGCCACTCTCACTGAGAGTGAGTGGCAAGCAACCGCAGAAACCCTAGCACGCTTTCACAATGCGGGCGTGTTTCACGCTGACTTAAATATCAATAACATCTTGTTTGACGAGCATAGCAAGGTTTTTCTAATCGACTTTGATAGAGGCGAACTCCGCAAGCCTTCTCAACAAACGGTTGAAAATAATATGGCGCGTTTAAAACGCTCTTTTATAAAAGAATTAAATCGAAATACGGAGTTTTATTGGCAAGAAAGCAAGTGGGATAATTTTTATGAGCTATATCGTTCATTTCTTACAATCTAGCTAAAACTCCTAAATAAAAAACGAAAAACCCAAACACAAGTTTGGGTTTTTAATAAAAACTGTAGTTAAATTAATTACTTTGAATTTTCTTAATAACATTCGAAGTTGAGCAGCCATTTACAAACTCTAGCACTTCAACAGTGCCGCTATTTGCTAGGACAAAATCAGCACCGGCGATTTCCTCAACTTTGTAATCACCGCCTTTGACTAATACGTCAGGTTTTACTTGCTCGATAAGCTTAGCTGGCGTGTCGTTTTCTTCTACCGCACCGAATGGGATCACCCAATCAACTGACGCAAGAGCACCAATCACTGTCGCACGTTCATCTAATGGATTAATTGGGCGTTCAGGGCCTTTCAAACGACTGATTGAAGCATCGTTATTTAAACCGACAACCAGCTTGTCACCTCGCGCTTTAGCCTGCGCCAAATAACGTACATGGCCAGCATGTAAAATATCAAAACAGCCATTAGTGAAGACAATTTTCTCGCCACGCTGTCGAGCAAGCTCTATATGGTGCAAGATTTCTTGCGTCGGTGCTTGATATTGCTCACCGGTTTCACGGAGATATTGCGTCAATTTTGCTGATAGCTCTTCAGGTGATACTGTTGCAGCACCCAACTTTGCAACTACTAATCCCGCAGCAACATTTGCAATTTCCACCGCTTGTTTGGCTGGCATACCAGTACCAAGCATTACAGCTAGTGTAGCAATTACCGTATCGCCTGCACCAGTTACATCAGAGACTTCCAACACTTGCGCTGCAAAATCATGTTTCTCACTTGGTGTGATCAAAGACATGCCCTGCTCAGAACGAGTCAGTAGCATGGCACCAATGCCGCAATTATCAATAATTTTACGTGCACAATCAGCAAGTACTTGCTCATCGCCTTTAATTCCACCCGCTGCAGAGTACTCATTAAGATTCGGAGTAATAAAATCTGCACCACGATAATCGGCAAGTTGTTTAGATTTAGGGTCGACCAAAACAGTTTTACCAGCCGCTTTTGCCACTTGGATCATCTCGCTGATTCTAGCCAATGACCCCTTATTGTAGTCTGAGAAAAGTACCACATCATAATCATCAACAATCTTAGTGAGCTTGTGCAACAATAGCTCTGAATGTGCCTCAAGGAAGGTTTCTTCTAGATCAAGACGCACAACTTGCTGATGACGACTGATCACACGCATTTTAGCAATGGTCGGTGCATCATCTTGGGTAATAAGCTGAGAGTTAATTTTCTCGCTTTTTAACAGTTCTTGTAGTGAGCTCCCGTTATCATCATTACCAATAATACCTAATAGGCTAACTTGACCATCTAAGTACGCGATGTTTTTGGCAACGTTGGCTGCACCACCGGCCTTATCTTCAAGCTTGCTGACTTTAACAACGGGTACAGGTGCTTCTGGTGAAATACGGCCAGTGTCGCCATGCCAGTATCTATCGAGCATCACATCACCAACGACCAGAATTTTAGCTTGTGATAACTTTTGAAAATAACTTAAATCCATTATTCGCCTTTCTCAATCGCTAGATCAATGGCTTCACATAGCCAGTGACCGATAAACATATGTGCTTCTTGAATACGCGCTGTTTCACCATTGGCAATTATAATTGGTAGGTTAGCAATATCTTTTACTAAGCCACCTTCACGACCTGTTAGCGCTACCGTGTATGCGCCAATCTCATTTGCCGCTTGAAGTGCTAAATTAATGTTTGGACTTGTACCCGAAGTCGTTAAACCAATCACCACGTCTTCAGGCTTACACAATGCTTGGATCTGGCGTTCAAAAACCGTATCGAAGTGATAGTCGTTTGAGTGTGCCGTCAAAATAGAGGTATCTGTGGTTAAGGCAATTGACGCTAAAGGGCCACGCTCTAATTTATAACGCACAACAAATTCAGCCGCTAAATGCTGTGCATCCGCCGCGCTACCGCCATTACCACACCAAATTACTTTACCACCTGACTTAAGCGCTTTTTGACAAGCAGTTAAAAGTTGCATCGCTTCACTTTGGTATTTATCTACTGTTGCAAACAGCGCTCTGTGGCGCTCAAGGCTTGCTAAAAAACTGTTTTCAAGCATGTTGTCTTTTTTAATATCTTGCGACATGTGCGTTCCTACTTTTCCCGCTGTTGTCAAAAATCTATTGTCCTACTACTGGTCTACCAGTATACATTGACTGCTAACCAAGTATAGTTTTCACCAAATACGTCTTTACCTAAAGTGAGTGTGGTTTCTAGGCGCTTATCGCCATAGGCTCGGTCATAACCAAGTTTAAGCTCTTTTGCTGTATGATATTGACCACTTTTAAGTCCATTATCATTTACGTACCCACTACGGTTCTGAACTTTCATAAATTGAGCAGTCCATAGTGCATTCTTCGTATCCAGGTAAGAAATCAGTAATGTATCTATTTTACTAGGTACAATGTCAGAGAATGTTCTTCTATCTGCAGCAAAATTCCCTATTACAAAGCCATCGATTGTATTGCCTTGTTTTGGATAAATCCAATTTATATACCACTCGCCATGCATATTGGTATGTTCGTATCGAAAGGTCATACGATCTGTTAAATGTGGTAGAAAGACACCAAAACTGTTTGCAACATTTCCGAATTGGTAGTTTTTATGATCTCTTGTATCCTCGCCACCAGTTTCAAGGTACCACTCAACGGGAAGGATCCAATTTGTTCTAATCGAACTTGTAATTGTCGCCCACTGATCACCCAATTCATTATCCGGCCCGCCAACTAAACCCGAGTTATCATTTCCCGCAGGATCAAAATACGCTTTAAACACATCTTTCATTGATACTTTTCTAGGGCCGCCACCGAACTGCATCATGCGGTTTACGCCAATTTTCCAGCCATTAATTGGCTCAATCGATAAATGCGTACCGGCAAGTTTTGGCGTACCGCTGTGCAAAGTATCTTGATACAAAATGCCCTTTTCAACATGCTCTAATTTTGAATAGAAAAGCTCAAAATCGAAGTTCCACCAATTTTTTAACGGCGCGTTTAAACCCAGAGAAACAGATAAAGGCGCTTGAGCGTTGTTAGAGTAAACTTGCGCAAACGTTTTAAACGGCGAGAACCAATGCTCTTTGTAACCTAAATTCAGCTGTAAATTATCACCACCTAACGCATAGAAGCTGTTATAGGCGACTAGCTTGCCTTGCTCAACACGATACTCGGCGCCTAGTTGCATTAAACTGTGTTCACCACCGCGCCAAATACCATCGAAAGACACTTCCGCATACTCACTTGAGCTGTTGCTACGGTCGTTGGCCAGTTTTACTTCAGCGCCAGAATCGGCTCTAAGTTTAACGCCCATGCGCGTGACTGCATCTCGGCTCATATAAGGCTGAATACCAGATAAAATCTGTGCGTGCAGGCCTGGATTTGATTGTTTTATTTGCCTAAGGGCAATTTGCACATCATAAATGCGATACGGCTTCGCCATTGGCGTGCCTGTTGAGATGGCAAACATTCTATCAATTTGATGTTCTAATACTGGGTGCTTACCTAAAGGTAAATACGCAGTCGGTGCAGCCATCGCTTGACCTGCGATACCCAAAGCCGCAGCAAATAAGGTTGAAAATAGCTTTAACTTCATAATTCAATTCTTCTCTAATGAACTTGCCATAGTAACAAATTCAATAAACAGGAGCACGACCCTAAACTGTTTAAATTTGTTAATTCGTTTTCATAAGCGATTGAGCGGGTTAAAATGCCAGTTGTTTACTTACTTCAATAATAACGGTTGGTTATGGCGCGCTTTTTATATTCGTTGTTTTTATACGCACTCAGCCCCCTCATTGTGTTTTACCTTTATGTAATTCGTGGCAAAAAAAATGCGGGCTACCGTGAATTTTTTATCGAGCGATTTGCGCTTGGTTTAAAAAAATTGCCTCAGAAAGCGATAGTGTTTCATTGTGCTTCTGTCGGCGAAGTACTGGCTGCTACACCACTCATTAAAGCGTTCAAAGCTGAAAACCCAAAGCAAGCGATTATCGTTACCTGCAATACTCCTACAGGCCGTTCACAAATTAAAAATAGCCTGCCCAATACACCGCTTTGCTATTTGCCTATCGATTTTTGGAGTGCCAGTAAACGCTTTATTAAGACATTAACGCCCGTGCAGCTTGTAGTACTCGAAACTGAGCTTTGGCCAAATTTATTTGCCGCGGCCCATGCGAAAAATATCTCTGTCAATGTTGTTAATGCTCGCCTGTCAGAAAAGTCTCTACAGGGCTACCAAAAAGTGCTGCCGCTTGCCAATGACATCATGAGCCACATAACTACTTTAGCGAGTCACAACGAAGAAGATGCTAAACGCTTCTTACAGCTAGGGCTTAATAAAGAAAAAGTCACAGTAACTGGCTCAATTAAATTCGACATTAACGTCGATGAAGAGGCCAAAGCGACTGTCTCTGAATTCAAAGAATGCTTCAATCGCAGCAAAATTTGGGTTGCCGGTTCGACCCACCCTGGTGAACATGAACAAGTTCTGGCGGCCCACCAGCAAGTGCTTGAAACCCATCCTGATGCGCTACTGATTATTGCACCTCGACACCCTGAGCAATTTGCCAAAGTTGCAGAGCTTCTCAAAGACTCGAACTTGTCGTTTTCTAAGCGCTCAGGAGAGTTTAACCCGAACAGCCAAGCTCTATTGGCTGATACTTTAGGCGAACTTAAATACTTGTTTGGCAGTGCTAACATTGCCTACATTGGCGGCAGTTTAATTAAACGCGGCGGTCACAACCCATTAGAGGCTGCAGCATTTTCAGTAGGCACTTTGACTGGTCCCCATGTCTATAATTTTGCCCATATTTACCCTGATTTAGGGGCGCACCAAGGCTGTATTACCGTACATTCTAGTAACGAATTGGCGGAGCAAATAAATAGACTTTTCAACAACCCAAGTGATTGTGCAGAACTCGGAACGAACGCCCTTGCCTGCTTGCAAAAAAATCAGGGGGCGATAGCCAAAACCGTTAACTTAATCAGCACACATCTTTCTTAATTTATCGAGCAATATTTTATGACAATTGAACACACCTTAATTACCCAAGCCATGCAAAATTGGGTTAAAAGCGTCATTGTAAAATTCAACTTTTGTCCGTTTGCTCGCAAAGAAGTCGAAGCAAATACCATCGCCTATATTGTCTCAGAAGACGAAAAACACGAAGACGCGGTGATGACCATGCTTGAACAACTGGCACATTTAGACGCGCATCCAGAAGTAGAAACTACCCTGCTTATTTTTGCTGAAGGGTTTAAAGATTTTGATAGTTACTTAGACTTAGTCGACCTTGCTAACGCACTTTTAGCTGCACAAGGCTATGAAGGTAAATATCAAATCGCTCACTTCCACCCAGACTATGAGTTTGCCGACAGCGAACCGGGCGATGCTGCCAATTACACCAATCGTGCGCCTTACCCAACACTGCACCTTATTCGTGAGGAAAGCATGGCCGAAGCACTGGCAAATTACGACGACCCAGAAAGCATTCCTGAAAACAATATCCGTTTCGCTCGACGCAAAGGCGAAGCATTCTGGCAGCAACTTTTGGCTAACTGCTATAAGTCTTAAACTGCATATATTAGCTTCAGAATATTACTATTGATTGGCTTTTAACAAAGGCATCAATTTGAAGATTTAATAATTTTAAATCGAAAATTGATACTCGGTATAAAGGTCAATCAAGCTCAGTAAAACTCAATATCATAGTATTTTTATATTGCTGTTCAGGCTGAACTAGAATGCTATCAAACTGCTCATGATTTAATGCATCAGGGTAATTATGTAGCTCTAAACACATGCCCGAGTACGGCGAAAATGGGGCTGATAGAAATCCACCTATATAGCATTGCAAACCATTTTGGTCGCTAAAAACACTCATTCGCACGCCATTATTTTTTGATACCAGTTGTGCCACTAATCTCATACCTTGAGGCGCTTTGTGAAACACAAAATAATGATCTAGGTCGCCAGCCTGCTGCAACGATTTGGGCTCGCGAAAATCAAATTTTGAGGTCGCTAATTTGCTTTCATCGACTTTAATCAATTTTCCGGTTGGAATATTACCAGCATCTTTTTCTAACACTGATTCAGCATCAATACACAGCTCTAGATCTAAAGCTGAGTGCTCCGCCAGGTTAAAATAAGCATGATTCGTTAAATTGAGCGGTGTGGCTTTATCAGTATTTGCACAAATTTCAATTTCGAGTTTGTTGTCTTCAAAAAGGCGATAGGTGACTTGAATATTCACATTGCCGGCAAAGCCATTATCGCCATCCGGTGAGCTAAGTGTCAGCGTCACTGATGATGGCAACTGCTCAGTGATCTGCCAAAACCGTTTATCAATACTTTGCTCTCCGCCATGTAGACAATGCTCACCCTCATTTTGAGAATATTGATAGGTTTGCCCATCATAGCTAAAACGACCTCGACCAATCCGGTTTGCAACTCGTCCGCAAATAGCGCCCACATAAAAAGGATCTTCAAAAATCTGAGCTTCATCTTGATAGCGCATGAGCATTTCTTTGGGCCCATGACAGGTCGAAAAAATAATAGAACACAAGCGTGCGCCAAAGTCAGACACCACAACCTGCATGCCATTGTTATTTTTGAGGGTAATTAGAGTTTGCTTCATGAGTTAACGTATATAAAAAACAGCAGGTAATTCAATGAACTGTGAAGTACCTGCTGTTTATAAAAGAAATAACGGTTACCACCAAGTGGTATAAAGTGCGATTAAGATCACCACCACCCCTAACGCGGCCACATTGAAGCCAGTTGTAGTTGCGAAATTAACATCACCTAGTTGCACACACTCTGATCTATCTTGAGAGTCACGCTCATGCGCCTTAAACAGTTTTGAGACCAAAAAACATAGCAATAAACAGAGCACAAACACTAACCCCACTCGGTCCATAAAGGGCAAGCTTGGCAAGGCAAACTTCAAACTTAATGAAAACAGCGCAGAGCCGAACGCCGCAGCTAACGCACCATTGGCAGTTGTACCCTTGTAAAACATCCCCATCACGAAAATCACCACAATACCCGGAGTAAAGAACCCGGTGAATTCCTGAATGTACTGAAAAGCCTGCTCAAATTGGCCAAGTAAAGGCTTCGCGACTAAAAGTGCAACTACCAAAGCCAACAAAGCCGTGATACGCCCAATATTTACGTAGTGAGATTGGCTTTTGTCAGCATAAAGCTTTTTATAAATATCCATGGTAAAAATAGTTGAGATACTGTTGGTCATTGAGGCTAAAGACGACACAATCGCCGCCACTAACGCAGCAAAGACTAACCCTTTAATACCCACAGGCATAAGCGACATCATTGAAGGATACGCTTTATCTGGCGCTGTTAAGTCTGGGTATAACACCACAGCAGCAATGCCTGGCAGCACCACAATCAATGGCATCAATAATTTTAAGTACGCCGCAAAGGCAATGCCTTTTTGTGCTTCATTTAAATCTTTCGCAGCCAGAGCTCTTTGAATAATGTATTGATTAAAACCCCAGTAACTAAAGTTCATGACCCACATTCCACCAATTAATACCGACAGCCCAGGTAAGCTCATATAGTGTTCGTTTTCTGGTGATAAGATCATATCAAAATGCGTCGGTACTTGCTCGGTTAGCACACCCAAGCCAGCTAACACGCCTTGTCCGTCAGATACTGCATCCAGCGCTAAATAACTTAAGAACAAGCCACCAAATACCAGTAGGGTGACTTGCAGAATATCGGTAAATGCCACGGCTTTTAAGCCGCCATAAAGTGAGTACGCCACCGAAAACACCACTAAAAACATCATGCCATACAAGGCATCAACCCCAGCGACAGTTTCAATAGCAAGGCCACCGAGCCAAAGCACTGCAGTTAAATTCACAAATACGTAGACGGCCAACCAAAACACCGCCATGGTAGTTTTTACTCGGTCATCGTAACGCTGCGCTAAGTACTGTGGCATGGTATAAATTTGCTGTTTTAAAAATATCGGCAGCATGTATTTACCGACTAAAATTAGGGTAATAGCCGCCATCCATTCGTACGACGCAATCGCCAACCCCATGGCATACCCTGAGCCGGACATACCAATGATCTGCTCTGCCGAAATATTCGACGCAATCAGTGATGCACCTATCGCCCACCAAGGTAATGCTTTAGAAGCTAAAAAATAATCTTCGGTATTGGCACCTTCTTTTTTCTCACTGCGGGAGATCCATAATGCAATCGCCAGCAAGCCGAGTACATAAGCACTAAAAACAGAAATATCTGTGCTGTGTAAACTGATATTCATGATGTTCCTCGTTATTCTTTTTCTAATTACTTGGGTTATATTGACTAAGCTCTAAAAGCCCCCTGCACGGCTTCGCACACATACACGTCAGCCCTTAATCCGGTCTGTTTTTGGTACTCGGCTTTAACATTCTGAGTTACTGCTTCGACCAAAGCTTTTGGCATCACGGCTACCACGCAACCACCAAAACCCCCGCCAGTCATTCGCGCGCCACCTTGCTCAGCAATTTGCGATTGTATTAGCGAGACTAAACAATCCATTTCAGCTGTACTGGTAGAAAAGTCATCCTTTAATGAGTCATGTGATGCATTCATCAAACGACCTAATTGACTGACATTATTTTCTTTTAGTGCTGCAAATGCATCTAAAGTTCGCTGATTTTCGGTGATCACATGCCTTGCTCTTTTATAGTCCAGCTCACTCAAGTTTGCCTGCTCTGACTCTAATTCAGCCAAAGTCACCGCTCGAAGTACTAAAACATTAAAGTGTTTGGCCACTTGCTCGCATTGCTCGCGTCTTTGGTTATATTCACTCTCGACGAGGCCGCGTTTAACGTTTGAATTGACAATCACAATGGCTAAGTTTTCTGGAATGGGGGCGTCTTGAAAAGTTAAATCTTGGCAATCGAGTAACATGGCATGATTGCTCGCCCCCATTGCCGAAATACTCTGATCCATAACCCCGCAATTGCAGCCTACAAATTCATTCTCGGCTTGTTGCGCGAGCTTGGCCGCTGTAAAGCCATCAATCTGCAACTTAAATAAATCCGAAAACGCTTTGATCAAAGCGACTTGCAAACTAGCAGATGAACTCAACCCCGCACCTTGAGGCACGTTACCTGAGATAACGATGTCAGTGCCTTGCAGTACAAAACCGGCTTTTTGCAGGACATACACCACCCCAGTGACATAATTCACCCACATCAAATCAGGATTGAATAAAAGTTCTGTTAGCTCGAACTCGCATATTTGATTATCTAGATCATGCGCTAATACTTGCATTGTGCTGTCATCGCGCTTTGCGATGGCTACATCAGTGCCAAAGTTAATTGCTGCGGGCAGCACAAATCCCAAATTGTAATCGGTGTGGTCACCTATTAAATTCACTCGCCCAGGCGCGTGGATTACTTGCTCGGCTTGATAGCCAAACTGCTTGGCAAAAACCTGTTTAATCATTTCAGTACGGCACATTATTATTTCTCGCTGTAATGCGTTAAAGGCTGAGAACGTAATCGTTCAGCGGCTTGCTCTGGGGTTAAATCTCGCTGTGGCTCTGCTAACATTTCATAGCCCACCATAAACTTGCGAACACTGGCTGAGCGAAGCAAAGGCGGAAAAAAGCTCGCGTGTAATGTCCACTCAGGATGCTCTTGTCCATCAAATGGCGCACCATGCCAGCCCATTGAGTAAGCGAACGCGCATTCAAACAAGTTGTCATATTTAATGGTCAATTCAGACAAAATAGCCGCTAGACTCAGTCCTTGCGACTTAGTAAGTTGCGTCATACGCCGAACCGAAAAGCGCGGTAACAATAGGGTTTCAAACGGCCATGCCGCCCAAAATGGCACCACCACCAGCCAATCATCATTAATAGCGACAATTCGTGTTTGTTGCTGAATTTCTCTGGCCACATAATCTGCGAGTAAATTCCCGCCTCGCTCTGTAAAATACTGAGTTTGCGCTTGCTGCTTTTTTTCAACCAAGGTCGGTAAAGACTGCTGCGCCCAAACTTGTCCGTGAGGGTGCGGGTTTGAGCATCCCATCATCGCACCTTTGTTTTCAAACACCTGCACCCACTGGTAGGTGCCACCGAGTTCGCTATATTGCGACTGCCAGGTTTGCACCACTTTATGAATTTGCTCAACCGAAAGCTGCGCCAATGTCTTGCTGTGATCTGGTGAAAAACAAATAACACGGCTTTCACCTTGCTCAGACCGAATGGTAAATAATGGGTCGTCGCAGTGATGAACTGGCAGTTCACTTTGTAGTGCCGCAAAATCATTGTTAAATACAAAGGTATGGCTGTAATTAGGGTTTTGCTCCCCATTAATACGTGTATTACCAGCACACAAATAACAACTTTCATCATACAACGCAGTTGCTAATACTGACTGTTTTTCTGTTTGCCCCTGCCATGGCCGTTTGGCTCTATGGGGCGATACCAACACCCACTCATTGGTGAGCGGATTTAACCGCCTATGGGGGTGCTCTGTTGCATCAAATGTCATGCTTAAACCACAAAAGGATAATGTATACAAAAAAATGTAAACGGTTACATTTTTTTTAGCAAGTAAATTTACATAAAAAAATCACTCTGCTACCATCGCTCAGAATTAAGCCTTTTTTAAGCGAAAACATGGCCACCATTAAAGACGTTGCCCGAGAAGCCAAGGTATCTATTGCCACCGTGTCTCGCGTGATAAACCAAGATGACAAAGTAAGAGATAAAACCCGCGAGCATGTACTCGCGGTGATGAAAACCTTAGGTTATCAGGTAAACGTCAATGCGCGTGCTCTCTCCACACAAAAGACTGCCACACTCGGCTTAGTGGTGCCCGACATCAGCGACCCATTTTTTGCTTGCTTAGCAAAAGGCGTTGATAGCATAGCCCGTCAGCATCAAAGCCAAGTACTTTTATGCACCGCCCAAAACAGTAGCGATTCAGAACAACAAGCCATTGACTCATTATTACAACGCCGTTGTGATGGCATTATTTTGTACTGTACGCATTTAGCCAACAGCGTATTAATCGATATCGTACAACGCTATTCAAACGTGGTCGTGGTGGCACGAAATATTCCGGAAATAGCCGAAAACTGTATTTACCTAGATGATGAACTTGGTGGCCAATTGGCCGCTGAGCACCTACTCGCCTTAGGCCACAGCCGTTTTGCGAGCATTATGAGTGAGCTGCCGATTGAAGATCCCAAACACAGGCTGTCGGGGTTCAAAACGGCTTTAGGTAAGCAAGCACTTGCATTAATTGAAGAGCAAGTTACTTATGGCACACCAGATCAGCTCGGTGGCGAGCTGGCAGTAAATACCTTACTCAAAAATCAGCAAATTTTTACGGCACTTTTCGCCTACAACGATGCCATGGCAATTGGTGCAATTTCAGCGTTAGAAGAAGCGGGCTTTAAAGTGCCAGACGATATTTCGGTGATTGGCTTTGATGACATTTACCTTGCTCATTACAGCAGACCAAAACTCACCACCTTGCATTATCCTGTCGAAGCCATCGCCAAACATGCTGCACTATTGGCCATTAATAAGCATACTCAGATAGATAAAACAGCACATTCGCATAGCTATCAGCCAACATTAGTCGAGCGACAATCAACTGCATTCACGCCAACAGCGGCTGCAAAACAGAGCCTAAATAAAAATCAAGTTGAGCGGCAAAATTAAGGTTTAAGCTAAAGGCTAGCTAGCAAAAACAGAGCAACATAAAGCCTTTGGGAAGAACTATAAAAAACAATTGTATATTGTATTTAAAGCGCAATTTTAAAAATAAACAACACAGCTAAGATGACAACAATGAAAAATAAACCTTTTGTAATATTTAGCCTGAGCATGCTCACTACACTGCTATGTCAGAGCGTTTTCGCCAAAGCACCATGGCAAGACCATCAAGTGTTTGCCATCAATAAACAAGCACCGCGTGCCTCTGGGTTTAGCTATCAAAGCTTAGCGGGCGTCATGCAAGATGATCCAGCTCAAAGCGATAACTATTTGCCACTTAATGGCATGTGGCAATTTCACTGGCAACGCTCTGCGATTAATCCACCTAAAGGGTTTGAACAGCCTAATTTTGATGATTCTAGCTGGGGTCAGATCCCCGTGCCGGGCAACTGGGAGGTCGAGGGCTATGGCTACCCTATTTACTTAGATGAGCGCTTTCCGTTCACCACGAAATGGCCTGATGTCCCGCTTGAGTACAACCCAACTGGCTCGTATCGAAAGCCATTTACCTTGCCAGAGTCGTGGCAAAATAAACAAGTGTTTTTACATATAGGCGCTGCAAAATCATCGCTCGATGTTTGGCTAAATGGTGAAAAGGTCGGCTTTAGCCAAGGCGCTAAAACCCCTGCTGAGTTTGATATTACCGAGTTTGTGCAACAAGGCGACAACTTACTCGCGCTCAGGTTACGCCGTTGGAGTGACGCCAGTTATCTAGAGAGCCAAGATATGCTGAGAATTTCGGGTATTGAGCGCGACGTCTATTTATACGCCACGCCAAAACAGCATATTTTTGATTTCCATGCCAAACCACGTTTAAACAAACGCTTTGATAAAGGTACATTAGAGCTTGAATTAGACGTTAAAAACTATCAAAAAAATAACGCTCAGCTTACTGCAAAATTTGAGCTACTCGACCCTAAAGCAAACCATGCAGTTGTCGCCAAAGGCACAAAAAAATTCACGGCAAAAGCCAAAGGCACACAACAAATCAGCTTTTCAGAGCAAATAGCACATCCACAACTTTGGTCGGCAGAAACCCCAAACCTCTACACCCTAGTGATGAGCCTATACAATCAGCAAGGTGAATTACTCGAAGTGGTGCGTGATGAAATTGGCTTTAGGCACATTGAGATTGTAAATAAACAACTGACTATCAATGGTAAGCCGATTATTATTCGCGGCGTTGACCGCCATGAAACCTCGCCAACCCGCGGCCATGTCGTCGACAAAGCATCAATGGAGCAAGATATCAAACTGATGAAGCAGTTTAATATCAATGCTGTGCGCTCTAGCCACTACCCCAATCACCCATACTGGTATGATTTAACCGACAAGTATGGCTTATATGTGATCGATGAAGCAAACATAGAATCGCACCCGCTTGCTATTGACGAGAAAACCCAACTAGGTAATGAAATGAGTTGGTTACCTGCACACCTTGACCGTACTCAACGTATGTTTGAGCGTGATAAAAACCACCCTTCTATCATCATTTGGTCGTTAGGCAACGAAGCTGGCCACGGCGAGGTATTTGCCAACACCTATCAATGGTTAAAAGACAATGATGATCTGCGCGTGGTGCAATACGAGCCAGCCGAACTTGAGCATTACACAGATATCTTTGCGCCTATGTATCCGTCAATCGAAAAACTGGTTAACTACGCCAGCAATAATCCAGATAGACCCGCTATCATGATTGAATACGCCCATGCCATGGGCAATTCTGTGGGTAACTTACAAGACTATTGGGATGCCATTGAAAAGTACGAGGTGCTGCAAGGAGGCTTTATATGGGACTGGGTTGATCAATCACTAGAGTACCGCAATGAATTTGGGGAAACATACTTTGCTTATGGCAAAGACTTCCACCCGACTCTGCCAACCGACGGCAACTTTTTAAATAACGGCCTGATGGATCCAAACCGTAACCCTCACCCGCACGCATTTGAGGTAAAAAAGGTTTATCAACCGGTTAAATTTACTGCGCATAATCTGCTTAAAGGACAAGTGACTGTTCAAAATAAATTCTTATTCACGGACTTAAAAAAGTATGACCTACGCTGGAAAATTGAAGCGGACGGAGCAGTCATAAAACAAGGGCATAGTGCCATGCCAAGCGTGCAGCCGAGCAAAACCGCCATACTGAATTTTGATATTCAAGGTCTTCCTGCTTACAGCGACAAAGAATACTATGTCACCCTAAGTATGCATGCCAGAGCACAAGAGCCGCTACTGCCACTTGGTCATGAAATTGCTTTTGAACAATTCAAACTGCCTGTATCTAAGAAAAAATCAGCGTCACAAACTGATATCGAATCAGTTAAACCAAGCTATACACATCAAAAAAATACTCTAATCGCTAACGCTGCTGGCACTCAGCTTAGCTTTGATAAACGCACAGGCTGGTTACAACAACTTACTTTTAATAACCAAGCCATGTTAACCCGACCTCTTAAACCAAACTTCTGGCGTGCACCAACTGACAATGACTTAGGTAATAACCTGCAAGTACGTGCGGCTATGTGGCAAAGCGCAACTGACAGACTCAAACTCATCGCCTTACAAGCCAAATCATCGGGCGTAACTGCGCGCTATCAATCACCTGATTTTGCAGGAAGTTTGGTGCTGAATTATCAGATCACAGCGCAAGGCTATGTGCAGGTTGATTACCAGCTCAGCCTTGATGATAACCAAACCTTGCCCGACATTCCACGTGTTGGCATGCAGTTAAGTACCTTTGGTGAATATAAAAATATGTCTTGGTTAGGTCGAGGCCCACACGAAAGTTACGCCGACAGAAAAACCTCAACGCGAATTTCAGTGTTCAACACACCTGTGACCGAGCAACACCATTACTACATTCGCCCGCAAGAGAATTCTAACCGCACCGAGGTGCGCTGGATAGCACTGCAAAACGCGCAAGGCGAAGGCCTGCTTGCAGTGGGCGACAAATTATTAAATGCCAGTGCATGGCCTTATCTGCAAGCCGATATCGACTTTAACTCAGGTGATGCCAGTGCATCGGCATCAGGACTCGTACCTGTGACCACCAAGCACGCCATTGATGTTCCAGTGCGTGACCTTGTCACCCTGAATATTGATCATAAGCAAATGGGCGTTGGTGGTGATACTTCTTGGGGTCGCCTTGTTCACAAGCAATACCGCATTGCCGCTGAAAATCAGCAGTATCGTTTTACCCTAGCGCCGCTTTCTGGTGATAAAAAAACCGCTGCATTAGCCCGTGAAATTAAAGTAAGTTACGGTGAATAAACCATGAAGAACACTTTTTTGAGAACAGCAAATACACTGCTTATAGGCTTGCTTAGCGCTCTCTTTTGCACACAAAGCCAAGCGAGCTATGAGCACTTGCAGAACACCCTAACCCGAATTGGCGAGCCAAGCATGATGAAGCCCGCCGATAAATTTGGTCACAGCCCGTTTAACCCATTGTTTGATGCTGGCGCTTGGCACGGGCACTTGTTGCCAAGCTCCGCCGATGAGCTGGGTGGTTTTACCGGCCATGCACTCATTCAAGAAGAGTATTTAACGTATCTCGCCAAGCGCTTTGATCGCTTACAGGTGTATAAAAATGGTAAAAAGCTGACACTTACAGGTAAGGTGTTGAGCGAGCCAGGCAAACTTATTCAGTACCTTAAGGCAGAAGACGTAACCGTCACCCTTACTTTGATGTTTGTTGGCCCGCGTACTTCTCTGGTTGAAACAAAAGTTGATAGCGACTTCCCGCTAACTTTAAAGTTTGACGGCGAGCTACTTACACAATTTGATAAAAAGCGTACGCTTGAACAAGCCCACCAACAACTGCAGCCTAGCCTAAAAGCAACGCCACAGGGGATCACCGTACATTTTAATCAAGTGCGTTCACCTTATAGCTTACTTACCTCAGGCAGCTCGGCCTATGTTATGAGCAAATCATTAACAACTACCACACGCATTCAAGGGCAAGGTTACAGCAGCCAAGCGGATATCAAGGGCACAACTACGTTTTATACCCTATTCAGCCATGTTCTGAACGCACAAGAGCACACTGAGATTAAACAGCGCCATCAAGCAATGCTTAAAGCGCCTCAGCAATTTATGCAGGCAAGTAAAGCCCGCTGGCAGCATTATCGTAAGCCTTTACAACAACTAGAGCACCCTGCTCAGCAGCGCTTGATGGCCAAATCAATTGAGACCTTAATTGGCAATTGGCGCAGTCCTGCAGGTGCTATTACCACCGACACAGTTAGCCCGTCGGTCACCGCGAGATGGTTTTCGGGTAATTTAACTTGGCCTTGGGATACGTGGAAGCAAGCCTATGCGCTCAGTGACTTTCACCCTCAATTGGCCAAAGCCAATATTGATACGGTATTCAATCAACAAATACAAAGTGGCGATACAGTCAGGCCACAAGATGCGGGGTTTTTACTCGACCTAATCGGCTACAACCTAAGCCCTGAGCGCAGTGGTGACAGTGGTAATTGGAATGAGCGCAATACCAAGCCTAGTCTTGCCGCTTGGGCGGTATTAAAAGCCTATGAGAGCGACCAAGATAGAACATGGTTGGCAGCGCTTTATCCTAAGCTCAAAGCATATCGTGCATGGTGGCTGCGCAATCGTGACCATAACCAAAATGGCATTCCTGAGTATGGTGCAACCCTAGATAAAGCTCACAATAACGAGCAAGGTGAATTGTTATTTATTCACCAGCAGGGCAAGACAAAAACCACCAAATACGGACTTGCACAATATCGCAAACTATTAGCTCAGGGTGAGCAAGTTTTTGCCCCAGCACAAACCGCAGCCTCGTGGGAATCAGGCCGGGATGATGCTGCCACCTTTGGCTTTATCAGCAAAGCCCAGCTTGCAGATTATGTAGAGCAAGGCGGTGATGCCGCTGATTGGCAAGTGGATTTTGCTCAAAACCGTGATAACACAGGTAAGTTATTTGGCTATTCTTTGCTGCAAGAGTCGGTAGATCAAGCCAGTTATTTTTATACCGATACCCTGTATTTGGCGAAAATCGCCAACATCCTCAACATACCTGACGAAGCCAAGCAGTTTGAAGCTGATGCAAAACAAGTAAAAAGTTACATTAATCGTTGTATGTTCGATACCAATACGGGCTTTTATTATGATATTCGCATTAACAACACACCACTTAAGAATGGCTGTGCTGGCAAGCCTATCGTCGAACGAGGTATGGGCCCTGAGGGGTGGTCACCACTGTTTAATCAAGTAGCAACAGCCACGCAAGCGAAATTAGTTCGCGATGTCATGATGAACCCAGAGACCTTTTACAGCAAAGTACCGCTCGGTACAGCCGCCAAAAATAATCCAGCATATGGCCCGAATATCTACTGGCGAGGACGCGTATGGGTCGACCAATTTTATTTTGGCGTAAAGGGGTTACAACACTATGGCTATGTTCAAGAAGCTAAACAACTTGTAAAACGCTTTTTAACCAATGCCGATGGCTTGATGGAAAACGCCCCCATTCGTGAGAACTACAACCCTGAAACCGGCGAGCAACAAGGCGCACCCAACTTCTCTTGGAGTGCTGCACATATATTTATGCTGCTGAATGAGGGGTTTACTGATCAATAGAATGAAAAATGGCGCTTAATAGCGCCATTTTTACAATTTAAAGTACTGCTTTGTAATCTCTTACAAAGCTATATTCAAAGCTACCTGAGCTTAATTCCTCACAAATTGATGAAAAGCCATCTCCATGAATGGTATTGATCTCAGATTTAATCGCTTGCTCTTTTGTCACTGAATATAAACCATTAAGCAATGGCATAACCTTTAACGGATCACCATTACAACCAAAATCTAAAATTGAATATAGCTTAGCGTAACTATCACCAAGTTCAGCGGCTTTATCTATCATGACTTTATTTTTGTCTACTACTCCTAAGACAAATAGCGCCCTTGAATTATTTTCCTGATGTGCCAAATACTTTAATATCGTTTTCGATTTATATTCAGATGTTGGAAAATCATGTTCATAACGGCCTGATTCAGTGAATCTATGGCCATTAAAATATGCATGAGCATATAGTAATGACTGTTTCACTGTAAGTGTTTTTAAGTTACGAGGAGTCACATCAATTTCTTTATTTTGCTGAGCTATTCTCTGCTTATTTGCTTGAACTATTTCTGCTTGTAAGGCTTGCCCTTCAATCACAAAAACTAACATAAGGGTAGTCATTGCATGAATTGACAGCATTGAAATCAAAAAGCTCGGCATAACCACAAACCAACGATTACACCACTTTTTCAAACTCACATGTTGAGTCTTTTCCATTAATTCAAAGTAAGCTCTGTGTTCTGCAAACGGCACTTTTGTTTTGGCAAAGAAAACCGCACTCCAAGCCCCAATAAAGTACAACCCAAATAAAATAATTGCCCAAAGTTTTCCTTCAAGCAAAATGCCAAAATCAACCGCAATTAAAACAGTAGAAAGATGCAGAGTAAAAGCGACTACAGAAAATCGTTTTGCATAACCTCGGCCGTGTAATCGAACGGCAATACCAATCAAGATGCCTGATAGCACCAACATAAGAGGCGCAAATTTAGGGAAGTTTTGAAAAACAAAGAACCACGCAAATAAAATTGGCATAGTCCAAAACGCGCCACCTAGCGCCGCCAGAAAAGCATTTTGTTTATTTAATTTAACTTCTAATTTTTCAATTTCTAGCTTTGATGCACTCATAATTATATTTATTATTGACTGTAAATTATTCAAGTTTATACGAGCGTGCTTTATTAAGACATAACAGTCATTAGTTCTTGTAATTAACCATTGTTTAATAGCCATTGCAATGAAGAAAACAAGAAATATATAGACTCTAAGTCAACAGCAATTTTACGCAATATACCTCAGGGCGCCTAGCGACCTGTAACAAACTTTTGGTTAATCCAAAGTGCGAGAAGGATAATACCTCCCCCTATCGCAAGCCTGATTAAATCGGCATCTCGGTTCCAAATAACCAAATTAACCAGTATACCCGCGGGAATAAGTACGTTATTCATCACTGCAAGTGCACCTACATCCACTAAGGTTGCACCTTTATTCCACGCAAAATAACCAAAGCCAGAGGCCACCAAACCAAGGTAAATTAATATGCCCCACTGAGTGCTAGTCGTTGGTAGCTTGTCTGTATTGCCGAACAACAAAAAGAACAGCAAAGATACGACTAATGCTCCGACAAAAAACCAGCCAAACACGGTTTTATGATCGAGTGCACTGTCTTGCATTAAACGCTTATAAGTCACTTGCCCAGTTGCGAAACAAAGGTTAGCGCCTTGTACAAGCAACAAGCCAAATAAGAACTCACCATCAAGATTTTCATAACGAATAGCAACCGCACCTATTACGGCTATCACCGCAACCAGTAGATATTTGCCGTTAAACTGCCTATCAAGCACATCATTGAGTAAAGTGATATAAACCGGCGTCATCACAGTAAACAGTAACACCTCCGGCACACTCAAAAACAAAAACGAGTGATAGTAAAACCCGTACATTAAACCGAGCTGCACACCACCGATGGCCATTAATTTAAGAATAAGATCTTTAGGAGTATGTGAGCGGATTAAAAAAGGGATAAACACGCAAGTCGCCAGTGCAACTCGGCTAAAAGCGCTAAACCAAGCATCGACTTGTCCTGCCAAATACACGCCAATTAAGCTAAAAGAAAACGCCCATAAACAGGTTACAAAGGCTAAATAAGACATCAGAAAACCACATTATTATTTTCGCTTAGTAAACCATGAATACACAAAAACAAAAAGCCACAGTCATTGAGACAATAGCTTTTAGAAAATCTCAGCTAGTGATTTTAAATGAAATTCAGCGTGTGCTGATTAAAGTTCGCTAAGTTTGGAAAAATATCCACCAACTCAGAATCTGGCACGTCAAACCATTTTGCTAAGGTTGCGAAATATTGTTCGTTGGCAACTTCGGGAATAAGTCGACCACCTCTAGTGTCTCTGGGCCCGTTGAGATGCTGTGTCAATACGATTTATCTGCCTTGGGTAATCTCTGTCAAGATAATTTTCTAGATAATCGACATGATAAGTTATGGGTAACTGAATTTGAGCTTCAATCCAGTCTTGGGCACTCATACCCTCTGCAGCAAGAATCTCTGAGTAAGTAGGACCAATCCCAGCTTGATGAAGTAGCCGTGAGGCTTGCACTGTATCCATTAAAGTTTTCGCAACAAACTCAAACTCTTGCTTGGATTGCGCACCAAACTCATCACTGACGGTTAGTGAAAAGCGATAAACCTCATCGTAGCCACTATTTGCTTCAGGAATGATAAAAGAAAGAGACTGCTCTGCAGACAAAGTGACAGGCTGCCCAGAAAGTTGTTGCCATACATAACTAAGAGGACCACCTCCGGGGTCAGTGGCACTGGCTGTTAACTCTATACTTTGACCATGCTTAACCTCAGAAGGTGTAAGCACGCTGATAACCGGGCCTTGATTATCTTCGTCTGAGGCTAAATTATCGTCACCTTGGTTTTGTTCTGTGTCGGTATTACTGTCGTTATTGGTGTCATTATTGACGCCTTCACTACTTGTATCTTTTCCCGTTTCATTACCACTATCAGTAACTGGTTGATTTGAGGGGGTTGATATTGATGTATCCTTACTCGTGTTTGCTTCATTGCCACCACCACATGCAACTAAGGAAACAACTTGTAAGGATAACAACCGCTATGCGCTTACCCACCTTTATGCCTTAGTATTTACAAAAAAACCAAACCTTAGAATTAGATAGAATATTGCACACAATTATTTAGTATTACTTTTATTCAAGTTTCTGGTCATTCCTGAACAAGTTAGTGATTACTTTTTATAAGCAGATTAAAAATAGGGCGAGCAAGATGAACAAACCGTTAATTTAGATCAATTCATACATAAAATAGCGATGTAGTATTCGAGTACTACCTACTGCGCTGGTAGTTTATTTATTATTAAGCGCATAAGTCAAACAGGTAACTCGCAGCATTGAAGCTAGGTTCTTCACACTACCATGGCGTTCAATCACTTCTTGATAAAGGGTTGAAATAAAATCTGCCACAGATCGGTTTTCAGTACTCGCTATCTGCTCTAGTAACTGCCACACCTGATTTTCTAAAGAAATACTGGTAACAACTCCTTGAATGCGAACTGAGCGCTTAGTTGTTTCATACAAGTCTTGCGGCTGAGATGAGTAGAGTTCACACATAATGAAAGAGGCCCCTTAATATGGCAAAAATGATCCACAGTATGATACGAGTCATGAATGCAGAAAAATCGACGCAATTCTATCAAGATATACTCAACTTAGAAGTAAAACGAAGCTTAAATTTTAAAGGATTTGACTTACATTATTTAGGCAATGATGAGAGTGACTTTGAACTTGAACTCACAGTTAATCATGATAAAACGCAACCTTATATTCTTGGCGATGGCTATGGTCACTTGGCATTTAGTGCACAAAATATCGAGTCTCTTCATCAAAAAGCCGCTCAATTAGGTTATCGTCCTCGCCCAGTAAAGTCGTTTTACAATGATGATGAGCTAGTTGCTAAGTTCTTCTTTATTACTGATCCAGATGGTTATGAAATTGAAATCATCGAACGATCGGAGCAATACCATTAACAATAAAGACTTAACTTTTCTTACTTAAATAATCTTACTTATACAGATTTCATAGACTTGTCTGGTCAATGACGTGGCTTTTACCCTTAAACTTGTTTTAAATTGGGTACTCACGGAATATCTGAGGTTACTGTATGTCTTTAAAGCAATTACGTATTCAAAAAGGTTGGTCGCAAGAAGTGTTATCTGAGCAAAGCAATATCAGCGTTCGAACTCTACAACGAATAGAAAACGGCAAAACGGCCAATCTCACAACTTTAAAAGCACTGGCTGATGCACTAGGCGTTGAAGTGATACAACTAACTCAGCCAGATACACCTATCTATAATTGGTCCCAATCGCAAAAAGCATTTATTTCACATTTGATATATTTTGTTGTGGTCATGTTTTCATTAATCGTCATTAATATTACGTCAACACAAAATCATAGCTGGGTTTGGTGGGTATTTCTTGGTTGGGGGTTGTACCTACTCTTCGAAGGGTTAGAGGCATTTGGAGTATTCAATGTTCTAGACAGTGATGATACAAGTGAATAAGCCAGCTAAAAGCGATAGATTCATAAAAAACCACCTTGCGAGACAACTTGCAAGGTGGCCCTGGGCAGAGTAAAAATATGGCTTAAAAGTCACATTTTAATAATTTCATTGGCTTATCTGAGGCTAAAACACACCCTCTTGCTTCGTCTGTGGCTGCTTTACATTGCTTTAGCATATCCGCTTTACTTGGCGCGTTTTCTTTAAGAATGGTTTGAGCATGAGCAACTACTTTGTCACATTCACTGACAGATACAAGTTCAGCTTGAGAACAAGCAAATAAGCCCGCAGCCAAACAAGTTACTAAAATAGCTAAGTTTTGTTGTTTCATTTGACGCTCCTTACTCATTGCTAATCTCAGTATAGACAGGATCTGACCTCGCGCCATAAAAAATCATGAACAAAGCAAATTGTTACGAGATTTGTATTTGGCTAGCAATCATTTTTATCAGGCTTTATGCTCGAAAGACCGTCATTACTCTGCAAGGTTGGCTATGTCTAAAATATCTAACGGGTTGTTAGCAAGCGCCCTTATAACCATTACGCTGTTATCAAATATGGCCTTTAGCCAAGAACGTGAACGTCGCTCTCCTCCTCGAAAGCTTACCGCTGAACAGTCTCGCGTCGCAGCCAGCAACTATCAAAAGTACTGCGCACTTTGCCATGGTGAAAACCGTGAAGGCCATAAAAACGATCACGCCCCTTCACTTAGAAGTAAAAGCTTAATGGAGTCTGGTGTTGCCCACCAGATCCTCAGACCAATGCAATATGGCCGAGAAGGCACTGCCATGGGTGGATATTTAAATGAAGTCGGCGGCCCTATGACACTAGCCGAAACATGGAACCTCACTTATTGGTTATTTGAACAAGCAGGTTACGACCGTCTAAAGTTCTCAACAAATCCAGTACTAGGTGACATTAAACGAGGAGAAAAGGTTTACCAAGAAACCTGCGCAAGCTGTCATGGCAAGCAAGGTGAAGGGATCACAGGCCCAGCATTAATGAACCAATCTGCACTTGCACATAATACTGATGAGTTTATTCGCTACGCCATTCAAGAAGGTCGACAAGGGACGCCTATGCAGGCTTTCAAAAATACGCTTTCAGCTGCTGATATCGACAATATAACTGCATTCTTACGCAGTAAGTCTATGGGGTTAGTAGAAGAAAAGCCGGTGCTTAGGGCACTGCCTGAACCCAAAGATTATATTGTCAATAAACACGGAGACGACCCTAATTTTGACTTAAAAGATGGTATGTATGTACTGTCAAAAGATCTCAATGATGCTCTGAACGCCAAAAAGAAAATGGTGCTACTCGACACTCGAGTCACTTCTGTTTGGCAAACCGCACATATCGAAGGGGCCATCCCCTTCCCTTACTATGCCGATTTAGATGAAACCGTAGCGGGTATTCCTAAAGACGTACAAATTGTCGCATATTGCTCTTGTCCCCGTGCAGCCGCGGATCACACAATCAATCGTTTGCGCGCTCGAGGTTATACTCGCACTGCCGTATTGTGGGAAGGCATATTCGGCTGGATGCACTTAGGCTACCCTGTTCGCAGAGGTGATATAGCTGGTGTGAACGATTAACAAATAAAGCAATGTAAGCTGTAACTGCATAGTTTTTCCTCCTGTAGTTACATCGCTTTACATTCCGCGCAAGCAAACTGATGATTAATCTCAAGCTTGCACGTAAACTCAATAATTCAAAAACTGTATATTTCAAAGGACAACACCTAATGAAAAAAGCATTTGCCATTAGTGCTCTCGCTTTAGCACTCGCAGCGTGCTCGCAAACGTCGAACAATAATTCGCAAACCAGCGCAACAAATTCCCTAGCGCCTCTCAATACACTTGCGGTTAGCCCAAATGACCAAAGAGATTACAGAACACTAAAACTTGAAAATAATATTGAAGTCATCTTGGTATCCGATCCAAGTACAGAAAAATCAGCAGCTGCATTAAATGTGGGTGTTGGCCTTTTACAAGATCCTATGACTCAGCAAGGTATGGCTCACTACCTTGAGCACTTGCTATTTTTAGGCTCAGAGAAATACCCTGACACCAATGAATACAATGAGTTTTTAACTCAAAATGGTGGTACATCTAATGCATCTACTTGGATGACATACACCAACTACATGTTTAAGGTGAATAACGACGCTTACGACCAAGCCCTTGACCGCTTCTCTGATTTCTTCAAATCGCCTAAGCTGTATCCTGAATATACTGAAAAAGAAATCAACGCAGTAAACGCAGAATGGTCAATGCGTCGCGAAATGGACTTTTTCGGTCAATTTAAACTGTCTCGCGCCATGATGGGCGAGCACCCAGCAAACCGCTTCTTAATTGGTAATTTAGAAACACTCGGTGATAAAGAAAACAGCAATCTGCACCAAGAAACGGTCGACTTTTATAATAAATATTACTCTGCAAACATTATGAAAGTGGCGCTGATCAGTAATGCTTCGCTGGATGAAATGGAAAAGTTAGCGAAAAAACACTTTGCCCCTATTAAAGATAAAGGCATTGAAAAGCCACAAGTTAAGCAAGAAATAAATTTTGCTGAGCTAGGTGGTAAGAAAATTTACTACAAGCCTAATCAAGACTTAAAACAGTTAAAACTCGACTTCACGATCAGTAATAACCAAGACCAATTTAAATATAAACCAAACTACTTTGTTTCTTACCTGCTTGGCTCTGAAATGCCGGGTACACCCGCGCAACTGTTAAAAGAGCGTGGCTGGATAAGCTCACTCAATGCTGGCGACTCGCCAAACCATTATGGTAACTATGGTGAAATGTCGATAACCGTTAATTTAACCGATCAAGGTATGCAAAATCGTGACGAGATTGTCGCCATTATTATGCAATACATTGAGCTAGTTAAAGAAAATGGTATTGATGAGAAATACTATCAAGAGATCAAAACTTCACTTGATAATCAATTCCGCTTCTTGCAAAAAATCGACGAGTTCAGTTATGCGGCACAGCTAGTAAATAGCATGCAAGATTACCCTATCAATTACAGTATTAATGCCCCTTACTATTTTGGCCAATTTAATGCGGATGCCATAAAACAAGTACTTGCTCAGTTAACACCTGAGACACTGCGTATTTGGTATACCAGCAAAGATGAGAAAGTCGAAGAGAAACAACACTTTTATGCTGGTGAATATCGCATTGCAGACATCTCAGCAGAAGAAATGGCTAGCTGGAAAAAACCAACCAAACTGGCTCTCAATTTACCTAAAGTGAATCGTTTATTGCCAGAAAACTTTGACTTAAAAACTGCGGGTATGAAGCAATCTTCCGCTGAGTTAAAAGTTGAAAAGTCGGGGGTTAAAGTATGGCATTACCCAAGTCAGCTATTCGCGGAACAACCCAAGGGTATTTTAAAAATAGACCTTAATGCAGGCGAGGCTAATGCAGAAATCGACACACAAGTTGCTCTGGCGCTTTGGTCTGATTTATTTAACCTACAGCAAAGCTTATTACAAGCTGAAGCGAGTGTTGCTGGGATCAGCACTCGAGGTTCAAATAATAATGGTATCAGTCTATTACTTAATGGTTTCACTGATAAACAATATTTATTACTGAATGAACTGTTGTCAGATTTAATGCCTGAAGTTAATGAAACCAACTTCGCACAAGCAAAAGATCGCTTTGTACGTGGTATAAACAATGCTCAAAAGCAATTTACCGTTCGTCAGTTATTCCCTGCACTTCGTAACTTAACTGAAGCAAATGGTTTTGAAGATGACGCTCTCATTGCTGCGGCAAACAACTTAACGGTTGCAACATTCAAGGCAAATATTGAAGAAGCCCTTTCAGCAAATCAACCTCGTGTATTTGCTTTTGGTAACTACAATCAAGCAGATTTAGAACAAATCGCCGATGCTATTAGCAAAACACTTGGCAGTGAGCACAAGCAAACTGAGTTCGCTAAAACCAAAACAATCGCACCATTGCCTCAGCAAGTATTAAGTTATCAAAAAGATACCGCCGCAGCAGACAATGGTTTATTAGACATTCATGTGCACCGCAAAGCAGGCTTTAAGCAAAAAGCCATTGCCAGTGTGTTAGCAAAACATTTCAGTCACGAAGCGTTTAACCAATTAAGAACAGAAGAGCAGCTAGCTTATGCTGTGGGTGCTTTCTATTACCCTGTCGATGACTTCGCAAGTATTGGCTTATATATTCAATCGCCTGTGATGGATTTAGTTCAAGCTCAGAAGCGCTTCGACGACTTCAGAGTTGAATACAAAGCCAAACTTGATGCGTTAACTCCAGAGCAATTCGCTGCCATCAAACAAGGTGTATTAGTGGGTCTAACTGAAGCACCTAAGAATATGTATGACGAAGTGTCGCCAATTTTCTCTGATTGGTACAAAGAGAACTGGCAATACGACTCAAAACAACAAATGATTGCTGAAGTGCAAAAAGTTGAATTAGCTGATATCAAGCAGTTTTATAACGAAACGCTTGCCAACCCGAAAGCATCTCGTATTAACGTGCAGCTGCGTGGTGCTAATTACCAAGACAAACCATTTGCACAAATTAAAGGGCAAACAACCATTAAAAATGTTGCAGACTTAAAAGGCAAAGTGACCTATCAACTATAAATAAGCACTTACTTTAAAAATTGAACAATAATAACAAAAAGGGTTAACCACTAGGTTGACCCTTTTTTCTTGCCACTTTTCTTCTACTTATACATTTTGTGAAAAATTGTAAATATTAACAATAGATTAAAGGTGAGGTTACAAGCGTGGTCTAGGCTGAATATTGAAACAACATGGAGATAATGAAATGATAAAAACAGCCAAAGCACACATGCAAGAAAACCTCAGCGTAGACATGAATCCAATGCTAGACATTGTTTTCATCTTATTAATCTTTTTTATTGTAACCGCCAGCTTTAACAAAGAAGCTGTATTAGACATCGAACGAAACAACTCACCGACATTGTCTGTCACACCTAAAGTGACCCCACAGTTCATCATAGATGCAAGCAACAAGGTGTATCTAAATAATCGCCAAGTTGAAATTGATGCAATTAATGTAAATATCGCCAAACTTGCTGCCAATGCTGACATTACCGCTATCAGTGTTAGAGCACATGAAAGCAGCCAACACAATACACTGGTCACAGTTTTAAATGCGATTAAAGAGCAAACTTCAGTGCCAGTTGCACTAGGCGATGTATTAGCAAACTAGCTAAAAGCTCATAATCAAAACATAGGGGGCTATACTGCCTCCTAACTCAATGCTTTTCTAAAAAGCTACTTCTCTCTCACCGGCTTTTACCGCATCTAAAATTCGAATTACTTGATTAAGTTTCATCACTTTGGGCACAGAGTAAGAATCGTTCGCTTCGCGCAGTGCCTGTTTCGCTATCTTGAAAAAGTCTTTTTCTAAAAGACTATCTAGAGACTTGTCTATTTGTAGCGCATCAGACAATTGATCGATCCGTTTAATAAAACTATGTGCCAACTGCAGTTCGGGCAAGTCTGAGCCCCCCCCTGAAATTGCACTTTCTATTTCGGCCAGTTGATTTAAACAATGTGGTTTATTGAATCTTAATACTCTCGGTAACACCACGGCGTTAGCTAAACCATGGGGCGTATTATAATGGGCACTGAGCTGATGAGAGATGGCATGCACATAGCCCAAGCCTTGTTTACTAAACGCATAACCCGCCATAAACGAGGCAAGCGCGACCATTTCGCGTGCTTCTAAATCTGTACCATTTTTATAAGCACGAGGTAAATACTCGAGCAATAAACGAATCGCAGTTAAGGCATCACTCTGTGCATCATTAAAATGCACCCGCGCAATATAAGCTTCAATGGCATGAGTCAGTGCGTCCATGCCGGTATAAGCTGTGATCGCTGGCGGTAATGAGGCGAGTAAATCAGTATCGAGTCCTGCCGCAAGTGGCACAAAATAAGGGTCTAAGAAAAACGCTTTTTGATGTGATACTGGGTCAGAGATCACCGCAGCAACGGTGACTTCAGAGCCAGTACCTGACGTAGTTGGCACCGCAAACAAAGGCAGGGGTTTGTTCCTTACCCGCATCATGCCAATGAGTTTTTTGGGTTTGTTGCCATTAGTAAGCGTCGCCGCAACCACTTTGGCAATATCAATCGCTGAGCCCCCGCCTACGACAAATATACCATCAGCCTGAATACTCTGAGCCATTGTCACGCTGTTTTCGACTTCTAGCATGGTCGGATTCGGCACAACTTCGTCAAAAATTGTAAACTGACATTTGGCATCTTTTAGCAACTGCGTCAATGCAGACAGATTATCGTTTTGCGTCATAAAGCCATCGGCAATGATCAGTGGGCGACGTACACCACTACATACCATGAGCTTAGCCAGTTTGAGCATTGCGCCATTACCCGTTATCAAGGTAGGTTTGTTAGCAGGAAAAGCTCCCGCTAAAAACTTAATCCCCCATTTATTTATTGCAGCACGCATAGCTGAACTCCCTTGTAAAAAATATGGTATCAAATAGGTTAATTACTCAACAATAAACTAGCTAAGCCAGAGTCTCAAGCCATGCTATACTCTCGCAAATCAATTTTAGTAATTCAAAGAGCCTGACCTTGACGCAACAGCTATTTTCTCAAACATCCCTTTCTCACGATTTGTTAGACAACCTAGAATCATTGGGTTATCAGCACATGACTGACATTCAAGCACAAACACTGCCATTAATTTTAGCAGGCAAAGATGTAATTGGTCAGGGCAAAACAGGTTCAGGTAAAACGGCCGCATTTTCTTTAGGTTTATTGCATAACCTGAACGTAAAACGTTTTCGTGTGCAAGCGCTGGTCGTATGCCCGACGCGTGAATTAGCTGACCAAGTTGCTATTGAAATCCGCAAACTTGCCCGTGCTATTCACAATATCAAAGTACTCACTCTATGCGGCGGTGCACCGATGGGCCCACAAATTGGCTCTCTTGAACATGGCGCCCATATTGTTGTTGGCACACCTGGTCGAATTGAGGAGCATTTACGCAAAGGCCGTTTAGACTTAAGTGAAGTAAATACCTTTGTGCTTGATGAAGCTGACCGCATGCTAGAAATGGGCTTTGAAGACGCTATCGAATGCATTATTGAACTCTGCCCAGCAAAACGTCAGAACTTACTATTTAGTGCAACATTCCCGCCAAAAATTGAGCAACTTGCTAAGCACGTTATGACTGCACCAGAAAAAGTGACGGTCGAAGCAAGCCACGATCACAGCAACATCACCCAATATTTCTATGAAGTAGACAACAACGATGTGCGCTTAGATGCCGTACAAAAGCTACTACTTGAATTTCAACCAAAGTCAGCGGTGATATTCGCTAACACCAAAGCTGAGTGCCAAGCGGTATGTGATGAATTACAACAACTTGGGTTTGATAGTGCCGCCCTTCATGGCGACCTAGAACAAAAAGACCGTGACCGAACGCTTGTTCGCTTTGCTAATAAGAGCTTAACCATTTTAGTGGCCACCGATGTTGCAGCTCGCGGTATTGACGTTGACCATGTTGAAATGGTGATCAACTACCATATTGCCCACGACCCTGAAGTACACGTACACCGAGTTGGCCGTACTGGCCGAGCTGGTAATACGGGTATTGCATGCTCACTGATGAGTTATAAAGAGTCTCACAAAGTAAATGCCTTAGAAGATTATTTAGATATCACCATTGAGCCAAGTGATCTGCCTAGTGATGCCGTGTTTAACAATCCGATTACCCGTGCACCTATGGTGACACTACAAATTGATGGCGGCAAAAAAGCCAAGCTGCGCCCTGGTGATATTTTAGGTGCCTTAACGGCGAATAATGCGTTAAAAGGCAGTCAAATCGGTAAAATTAAAGTGACGGCCATGGCCTCTTTTGTTGCTGTTGAACGTAAAGTTGCGGGAAAAGCGTTAAGCGTGATCGGTGAAGGTAAAATGAAAGGCCGTAACTTCAGAGTGCGTAAAATCAATCGCTAATATAAGCATATAAAACAGCCAAACAGCTACGATATACACAATAATCGTAGCTGTTCTATTTAATCCTCACTTACACCTTCATTGAGCAAAACTCGCATATAACTAAAAAGAATTAATTAGACCCAAAAGAAATATGGTATATTGTCACTCTTTTTTGAATAAGATTATAAACAGAGTGTTATGAATCAACTGACATTAGAAAACATCATCGCCAAACGTCATTGGCTGGGATTATTTGCCATTGCAGTCAGCATCATTGCTTGGACGGTAGAATTAATGGGTGCCGTATATATTTGTCCATATTGCCGAACACAACGCACTGTTATCGGTTTGCTTGGCATTATTGTGATTTTGCCATTTGTGCATCATTTTTTAACAAAATATCTCGCGTTAGTGCTGGGGTTCTTTGGTGCAGTAGTCGCTGCTAATCAGCATTTTATGGGCTGGAAGAAAATTTCAGCAGGTAAATTCTCTTTCAATGAGAACATTTTTATCGACCCTTTCTTGCTCTCAGGTGGCGCGCTATTTTTCATCATTGGTTTGACTGTAATTATTTTGCATACTCAAAAGCCAAGTAGCTAGCTATTTTCATTACATAATTTCTGTCTGAGGTTTCTCAAGCTCTGAGAAGCCTTTTAAAGTTTAGCTTGTTAACTTAATAATTTAATAAGCGCCGGCACTATAGATCAGTTCATAGCTATGGCTATAAATTTCTAATATGTTGCCAAACGGGTCTTCCATATAAATCATGCGATAAGGCTTTTCACCCGGATAATAGAAACGCGGTTTTTCCATACGCTTTTTACCACCCGCAGCCACGATTTTTTCAGATAGTTCTTCAACGTTAGGGTCTTGTACACAGAAGTGGAAGATCCCAGTCTTCCAATATTCAAAATTATCTTCAGGGTTTTGTTGGTTTTTAAACTCAAACAGCTCCACACCAATGCGATCACCTGTAGACAAATGCGCGATGCGAAAACGCTCCCATCCAGCACCAAATACATCAGTACACATTTCACCAATGGCACTGTCATCTTCTATGATTTCGGTTGGTTCCATAATCAAATACCAACCTAACACCTCAGTATAAAACTTAACGGCTTGCTCCAGATCTGGAACTGAAATTCCAATATGTGAAAAGGTTCTTGGGTAAACTGCGCTCATAATGTTCTCCTGTAAAGTACAGGAAATAGTCTACGCAATCGGCTATCATTATTTGAAATTATAAATTATTATATTTTTAAGTAGCTCTACTAATGATAAACCCAGTCTTCTTGCGTACCTTTTGCACACTCGTCGAAACCAAGCATTTCACTAAAACCGCTGAACAGCTTTTTATTACTCAGTCGGCAGTCAGCCAACATCTCAGAAAGCTCGAAGACCTGTTGGGCGAACCGCTTATTCAAAAAACAGTGAAAGGGTTTGTGCTTACGCCAACCGGTGAGCAAACCTATCAAGAAGCAAAGACAATCGTTGCCACTTTGCAAAGCTTCAAAGAAAAAGTAACCACAGACTCAGAGCATGTTGGCGTGGTTAAGATTATGTCACCAGGCAGTATAGGTTTACGCCTCTACCCACAACTATTATCGCTGCAAACACAATTTCCTGAGCTCATCATTCACTATCAGTTTGCGCCAAACAGCTGCATTATTAAGGCGTTGCAGCAAGGTGACATCGATATTGGTTTAGTCACAGAACATGCAAACTCAAGCCTACTGAACTTAGAAGAAGTTGCGCAAGAGCCACTACAATTGGTACTCCCCGCAAAATTCAAAAATGCTACATTTGATACTCTAAAGCAGCTTGGTTTTATTAATCACCCTGATGGGCATCACCATGCTAATCAACTGCTCAAAGCGAACTTTGCTGAATTCACGCATATTAAGGACATAAAAGAAAGTGGCTTTTCAAACCAAATTGGCTTGATTTTAACCCCAGTGAGCATAGGGCTTGGCTTTACAGCACTACCTCAAAGTGCAGTAGCAAGTTTTGCAGAACCTGAAAAAATTCATATTCATGAACTCACTAAGCCAAGCATGGAACCCGTTTACCTCGTTACTCAAAACAAAAGGCACACCGCCAAACGGTTATTATTCGTGTACAACAAAATTAAAACGTTACTGAAAAATTGACGTGCTTTGTAACAAATATGGGCTTTTAATTTTAGGTTGCTTCTCTTAATCTGAGCACAGATATACTCAAACTACATCTACCTATGGAGTAGTTTAGGTAAACGTGAAGGAGACAAAATATGAAAGACTTGCAAAAACTCGTTGGTAGTCTTAACAAATCAGGTGCTCTAAGTGGCTTTTTAGGGGGGTCGCCGGCGGTGGTTTAACCAGCTTAGTCAGCGGTAAGAAAAGTAAAAAAACCGGGAAAAAAGCCGTTAAATATGGTGCACTTGCTGCGGTAGGCGGTCTTGCTTGGAAAGCTTATAAAGAATATTCAGAGCAAAATAAAGCTGCGCAACAGCAAGCCGATAGCCGCGCTTATGACAACGCCATGAATAAACGTAGCCACAATCAAGCGCATGCTCACCAAGGTCGTACTTTTGACTTCACACCTGCTTATATGCCGGAGCAAAGCTTTGAACAAGTGGTGGAGGATGAGTCGGGCTCAGGCCAACTTATTATTATGCGTGCCATGATAGCCGCGGCTTATGCTGATGGCCATATTGATGAAACCGAGCGTCAGAAAATCTTTGCGCAAGTTGAAACCATGGAGTTGACTGTTAACGAAAAAGCCATGTTATTTGATGAGTTAAGAAAACCTATGACACTTTCTGAGTTGGTGCAATCAGTGCCTGACGGACAAACAGGCATTGAGGTTTATGCCGCGAGTGTCAGCGCCATTGATTTAAACCAGCCAATCTCAGGGCAATACCTTGAGGCGCTAGCCAATCAACTTTGTCTACCTAGAGAGCTGGTGCAGTCGATTCACCACCAGCTTACCGTACAAGCTTAACTTAAAGCTTGGTGACTCACTTATCATCAAGCAAACTGACCTATATTATAAGTTTGCCTTTAATAGCCTAGCTTCAAGCTCGGCTATATGATGATTGATCTGACCCCGACTACCTATGGCCAATTTGGGTTGGCTTAAGGCTCTTTCGTATACGCTTATGGCTTTTTTATAATTTTGTTGTTTTGCATAAATAGAAGCCAAGCCTATATACGCTGACAATGTGCTGGGTTCACGCTTTAGAATTAATTCGAACAATGACACTGAAAGCTGCTGTTTATCTTCAAATAAAGCGTCATAGGCTAACGCTTCGAGCTGACTTTCAAGGTGCTGTTTAACCCCATACTTACCCTTTACTAGTTTTTGATGTGCCAAAATCTTCTTCTCACCTTGTGCGGTGTTTGCAAGCGTAAGTGCAAAGTCAGAGAATATTGATTTCAAACCAAAATACATGCCCTGATTAACCACACTATTATGGTTTTCTCCTAAAAAGCGCTTAGCTGAAAACTTAAACCCATCGATAGACTGATTATTTAAATATAACTTCACTTGCTCATAAGGGTCTTCCATCAATGCTCCCTCTTCACCCACAGCAAAGAAAATCGATTTATCTGTTAATTTATTTAAAGGTATCGACTTTAAATGCCCCAGCCAAGCTTGATGATCCCACCAAAGGCTTGGACTAATCGCAATAAAAGCGTCAAATAGATCTGGTTGTTTAACTAAGCTGTAAACCGCAAATAAGCCACCGAAAGAGTGACCTGCAAATACATCATAACCTGAAACCCGATAGTGCTTCTGAACATAAGGTTTAACTTCATCAGCAATAAAGTCTAAAAACGCCTCAGCGCCGCCGGGATCTTGATTTAGCAGCATTGCACCATCGATCGGGAGCACCTCAAAACTATCTTCGCGATAAGTGGGGGTAAGGTTATGAGTGCGGTTTTGATTACTTTCAATACCGACGATAATTAACTCAGGTATTAGACCCTGCGATGATAAAAACTCAACAGAAGCGATTGTATGTTGGAGATTTGCTCGACCATCAGTCATAAATAAAACAGGATACTTTTGTTGAGACTCTGCATATTGTTTGGGTAAATGAAGATGTAGTCGTCTCTTTTCTCCTAAAACCGAAGACTGCAGTTCAATAATATGCGTACTAGCTTGATTACTTTCACCAAAACCACCACATCCGAACAAACAAAAAACCAGCAAAACCAAACAAATATGTCTCACTTTTAACTCCCTTAAATTACCACAATATTTTTAACGAATTTAATCAGTTATAACGCTATGCTTCAAGTTAAGAACGCTTAATTCGAACAAAAATAAAACAGTTTTTGAAATAAATATCTATAGTCTCAGGTCTGGTAAAAAACATGACATGAACCCAAGTGTAGCTATGAACAAACTCATTCAATTTTCGACTGTTTTAAGCTTTACCCTTTTAACTGCGTGTGGTGGTGGTTCAAGTTCTAATTCTACACCTGAAACAACAACGCCAACGACAACACCAGCAAGCACAGCGCCTGCTGATACAGTGACTTACGAGCTCACTTTTACGCAAGAGTGGACAGCTGCTAACTTTGCCACCAACTACCCAAGTGGCACTCACTTCTCTCCCCTTGTAGGACTTACCCATAATTTAGAAGGGGGGATCTTCAAGCGTGATGAGGTAGCGTCGCCAGGTATTGTTTTAATGGCTGAAACGGGTGGCAAAAGTACGTTGAAAAATGAAATCAGTGACATACAAAATGCAGGTCATTCTAATTATTTAATTGATGAGTCAGGGATCTCAAATGGCAGCCAAAGTGTGACGTTTACCTTTGAAGCCAGCCAAGACTTCCCGCTTTTAAGTGTGGTGTCGATGATAGCACCGAGCCCTGATTGGTTTGTGGCCATTAACAGCTTATCTTTATTTAATGACAATACATGGGTTGAGAGCCAAACTATTGAATTAAAAGTCTATGATGCAGGCAGTGATAGCGGTCTGCGCTTTAGCTCTGGCAACCTAGCTACAGATCCTGCTGAGCCAATTACTTTACTTTCAAGCGAGCGTGACGACACAGATTTTGCTGAGGGTATTCATCATCAAACCGGTAAGCATATTGGTTACATCGAAATTAAGTTAATGCAGTAACCCTTGCTGAGAGCCTTTTTGCTCTTCCCTTGTTGGCGCCTTAAACCTTAGGTTTAAGCCCTTTTTTATACCAACACCTTGTTTAAAACACTGCGTAACCAATGGTTTTTGTCATCTTGGTTTTTCACCTCAGGCCAGATCATCGTAATATCAAAATCAGCAACTGCAATCGGCGGCTCTAACATCGACAACCCCGCTTGCTCGGTAGCCAAAACTGCCATCTTCTTCGGTACAATCGCTATCAAGGCGCGCCCTTTAAGCAAGGTTTGAACAGTTAAAAAGTTACGACTTGCTACTGTGACTTGTCGTGATAAACCATGCTCAGCCAAAGTTTTATCAATTTGTGTTGCCAGCTTACCGTCGGGGCTCACTAAAGCATGCTCAACCTGTGTAAATGACTGCAAACTTAATTGACCATCGGCTGAGAAAATAGATGGATCTAAAGCCGATAGATCAGCCAAACACACATGCTGTTCAGTGTATAAATGTTGACTGCTAAACCCATCAGCTAAAAGCGGTATACTACCGATAATGATGTCGAGCTTTTCTTGTTCAGAGATTTGCTCATAGTTACTGCGATTCACATTTATCAAGCTGATCTGAGCATGAGGGGCTTGCGCTCGAATAGCATCATAAATCGCTGGCGCAAATATCAATTCGGCATAATCGGTTAACCCTATTCGGCACACACCTTGATAATGACTAGGTGAAAATGGCTCACTTTGCAAAATCTGTCCAGAAACGGTATCGAGTAATACACTGATTTTAGGCGCTATCTGGTGGGCACGCTCGGTTGGGCACATTTGATGCCCTTTTCTTTCGAATAATACATCGCCTAAAAGCTGTCTTAATCGAGCAAGACTATGGCTCATTGCCGATTGGCTCACACAGGCATGCTCTGCGGCAATACTGACGCTACGATGGCGATACAGATATGAAAATGCCACCAGCAGATTTAAATCAATATATCGCCACTGCAATTCTTCTTTACCCATTTATTTCTCTAGCTCACTCCAGCTAATAAATCCCAAATCATTCATAGTTAGCATAAATACTATTAATTTGAATCATGCTAAGTGAGTTTTTACACTATGGGCATATTTATAACAACCTTGTATTTTGCGTCTTGCGTATGTTTTCTATTTTTAAAACTTTTTTCTGGCTTGGCTGGATAAGCTTTGGCGGGCCAGCCGCTCACATCGGCTATTTTCGAAAAACCTTTGTCGAAAAGATGAAGTGGCTTGATGATAATGAATATGCGCAAATCGTTGCGCTTAGCCAGTTTTTACCGGGTCCGGGCTCTAGCCAAGTCGGCTTTGCACTGGGTTATAAACGCGGCGGCCTGATAGGAGCCTGTGCGGCATTTTTAGGTTTTACCCTGCCATCTATTCTGATCATGATAGGTTTAGCCTTACTTTCAAGCCAAGTCATGGATACCAGTGCTTTTCAAAATGTGGTGCATGGCTTGAAGCTACTGGCCGTGGTAGTGGTTGCCTATGCTGCTTGGGGTATGTATAAAAACTTCTGTAAGAACACGCTATCGGTAAGCTTGTGCTTGCTCACGGCAATCGCGATATTAGTCATGCCAAGCATTATGATGCAAATCGCCGTATTAGTTTTTGCAGCTATCTTGGGCACACTGTTTTTACAATCAGAAAAAAGCCACTCAAATGGTGCAAATTCAAGCCCTTTCAAGCCGAATCTAGTCCCGCTAATCTTATTTATCGGCTTATTACTAGGGTTACCATTTGCTGCGCACATCGCGCCAGAGCTTGGCTTGTTTAATGACTTTTATCAGGCGGGTAGCTTGGTATTTGGTGGCGGCCATGTGGTACTACCGCTACTGCAAAATATCGTCGGAGCTCAGCTCAGCCAAGATGCATTTTTAACGGGCTACGCGGCCGCACAAGCTGTGCCTGGACCTATGTTCACCTTCGCGACTTACATTGGCTATGAGCTACTACCAGGCAACCCAATTGCAGGCGCACTCATTGCCACAGCGGCGGTGTTCCTTCCAGGCTTTTTATTATTATTAGCGGTATTGAAGAACTGGCAACAGCTGGCGCAAAAGCCTAAGGTTGCAGGCGCTTTAACGGGCGTAAACGCTGCCGTCGTTGGTCTACTTGCTGCGGCGCTATATCAACCTGTATTTATTAGTGCAGTACTACAGCCGCTTGATATTGCCTTAGTATTAGTGGGTTTTTACTTAATGAAACATCTAAAACTGCCTATTATCTGGATGGTTGCTTTCTTTATGTTGGCAGGCTTTGCAGCTGGCCTTGTTTGAGAAAAAGCCTAGAAATAACGAGTTTTAACTTAAAAAACGCGCTGATCATTTCAGCGCGCTTTTTCTCATTCTTGTTCTGACTTTATTCGAATGACACACAGCAGGAACAATCACAAATACCGCAATGAGTGCAAGCACCCAAGCATAATACTGGTTAATGAAAGATAAATTCGTCAATTGCGCGGCGAGTTCGTTATTTGCTTGCTCAGCATACGCAATTGCGCCAATGGCACCGTTTACGGCAACTGCAAAGCCACCACTCACAGCCCCCTCCCATGCCAATGAAGACAAAGATGAAAATGCCTGATAGCCAATGGCTGAGGCGCCAAATGCCAAACCACCTATGGCCACCGTGCCTGCGGCCAGTAACCCAATGCTTACTGCCCCTACACTTAAAATGCCAAACGAGATAATACCAACACTAATGGGCGCGACCGCAATCCCGCCCCATGCAAACAGCAACCCATACGCTTTACTCCCACCAGCTATCCAACCAACGGCGGGGTTGTCGGTTTGCTCAGGCATGGCAAACTGCATATGGATCAGGGACACACCGAATAGACGAATGGGACTAATATACTCTCTTTGCTTGGCAATGGGTTTATCTTGCTCTGCGCTAAAGGCATCAGGGTTAAAAAGCCGCTCTTGCGCCCTTAATTGCTTCATTGCATTAAATGCGTGTTTCACTAGCCAAAAATAAGCCGCAACAAACATAAATACGCTAAGATGCGCGACCAAGGTAATTTCATCGACATAATTTTGCTGTGCATAAGCAAGTGGTTTGAGTAATAACAAAACCCCAACAAACAGCGCAGCAACGAACATAAATAAGAACACGCTTTTTTTTACTAAGCTTTTTTCTCGCTCAGTGCGAGATTGATCAAGGCTGGCTCGCAAACCAAAATACGCACTCACAACCCCAGATGCTGAGCCTAGCACGGCCATGATGCTGGCAAAGTTAAACCCTGAGCCTGCTTTAAAAGCACCGAAACCTGCAGCTGCTTTAGCTGGTGGTGCAATACCGCTGATCGCAGACATCACCGCAGAGGTAAAGGCCAGACCCGGTTTTGAATGTTTAAGCGATACTTCAACAAGATCAGTAACCACCTCTTTCATCATCTTCCGACCTCGCGACAAGCGCTGCTTTACGGTGTCGACCGATAAATCCAGTTCACTGGCGACACGCTCAACGGATTGCTGCTCTCGGTAAAATAAAATCAGCGGTGCACGGTAGGTATCGTCAAGCTGCTCAAGCACTTGCCACATCAATGCTTGTTGCTGCGCTGAAATTGCGTTGGCTTCAAGCTCAGCGTTTTCAGCGCCAATATGCTCTGCGCTATCTAACTGCTCAGTGTGCTTTTCTGCACTTGAGGCCTGCTTGCGATAATGATGACTTATCTTAAATTTAAGAATACCACACAGCCAAGCCTTGAGTTTATTTGGGTCGTGCAATGTATCGAGCTTTCTCCACGCCTCAACAAATGCATCTTGCGCTAGGTCTTCACTGTATTTGATATCGCCCACGGCTGAATAGGCCAATGAACAAAGTAGTGTTTGGTAGCGCGCTACTATTTTGCAAAAAGCGTTTTTATTACCGCCAAGCGCGGCCATCACCAAAGCTGCATCATCAAGTGTTTTATGTTGTTTTGCTGTATCGAACATGCCTCAAGCCTGTTTTTATCATCTTCTTTTTATAAGTGCCAGCTCTCCAGAAAAGGTGACAACAAAAATTAAAAAAATTTTTTGTGATTTATTTTGTCACCTTTTCGAACCACCCGGCACTTATTGATTAAACCAAGCAAAAACGCCGCAGGCTTTTTGCAGTCGATAATCAACATAGAGCACACTAACATGACATTTAAACACTTTATAGAAATCGTAAAACTTACCCTGCTAATTAGCTTTTCACATGCCACTTGGGCGGGAGAGTCGCAAACACTGGTCGATGATTTTAATTCGCCCTCACAAAACAATATGGGCTTTGAAAGACTCTTTATTGACGACACCAGCGCCGGCGGTAAAACCAAAACCCAGATTAGCGTCAACAATGGCCTACTTTCAGCAAAGGGCGATATTGTGCCGCCTAGAGGTCAACCGGGCTGGGCAAGCTCGGTACTGCCACTGAACGAATTTGGCAAACAGCTCGATGCCAGCCAATATCAGGGCATAGTTTTAAAAGTTAAAATCAACCAAGGCATGTTGTCGGTGTCAGCCAATAGCAGTGCGATTGATAACTACGACTATCATGCACTTCCGGTCATGATCAAAGCAGATGGACAATTTCATACCGTCAAATTGCCTTTCAAAGACATGAAACGCGCATGGTCGGCACAAACACCACTAGACCCTAAAACCCTAAATAGCTTAAGTATTGTGGCGTTTAGCCTGCAACAAGCCAAATTCGATTATCAAATTGATGAAATTGGCTTTTATTAGTTCCGTGTTTCATAAGGCCTAAATGCAGGCCTCTCCCCTCAATTTGAGAGATATAACAATGACGACCACAACCCGATTGCACTATTTAGACGCAGTTCGTGCGTACGCTTTATTACTGGGCATTGTCTATCATGCTAGCCTTTCGTTTTTACCTATCTTCATCGGCTGGGCGGTGATGGATATTTCAACCAGTGACTGGGTGTCGGTGTTTGTGTTTATTAGTCACGCGTTTCGTCTAGAGGTTTTCTTTTTAATTGCCGGCTTTTTCTCTTGTATGACACTTCAAAAAGTCGGCATAAAAGGGTTTTTAACATCACGATTTACACGAATTGTGCTGCCGTTTTTACTAGGCTGGATATTGCTTAGGCCACTGCTGGTGTCAGGCTGGATAATGGGTGCTGAAAGTATGCAAGGTGACGCGAATATAATCATGGCTTTGGTGACAAGTTTTAGCGACTTTAATGGCCTATCGATGAGTTTATTTGTCGGCACACATTTGTGGTTTTTATATTACCTCACACTGGCCACTATACTGACGTTATTACTCTACTTTCTCCATACCAAACTTTCGCAATTTTCGCCCAATTTAGCTGGCAGAATACGCTTTATTCTTGTGCATACACTTACCAGCAAAGGTTTGTACTTGCTTGTCATTCCTCTGGCTGCTTGTTGCCTTTGGAATATGCAGCACTGGGGGGTCGATACCCCAGATAAAAGCCT
This sequence comes from Pseudoalteromonas phenolica, assembly GCF_005886345.1. Taxonomy (GTDB): domain Bacteria; phylum Pseudomonadota; class Gammaproteobacteria; order Enterobacterales; family Alteromonadaceae; genus Pseudoalteromonas; species Pseudoalteromonas phenolica_A. The sequence goes on along the minus strand of NZ_PNEC01000004.1, from coordinate 62,264 downwards.
GACACCACAATGGCCAGTGCTATGTTTATATAGCGGTTTCTTCATCTTTGGCTGGGTATTATTCAATCACCATAAAACACTTGCAGATTTTACGAAGCTGAGCGCTTTTAAACTAGGTGTTTGGTTATGCAGCTGTATCGCTGCAGTTATGCTCTCTCGTTATCAAATGCAATATATGCACGAGTACTATCTACAAATAAAAGTCGCCTTTGTAATCAGTTATGCTGTCATGATGTGGACCTCATGTATGCTGTTTATTGGTTTATTCAAGAAGATTGCAAACAAACCCAATGCATTCACACAAAAACTCGCAGACACCTCTTATGGGCTTTACTTAGTGCATTTACCTCTGGTTGTTTGGCTACAAGTGGCTGTGGCAGAATTAACTATGCCATTGACATTTAAATTGTTCATTATTTGTACTTCTACAGTTGCCATATCACTATTGCTCATTGAAAGTATTAAGTTTCTCAAAAATATATTTATGAATAATTTTAAAAGTGAACCAGAAAAAGGCATGCGCAATCAATAAAAAATTGATTTTTAGCTTTCACTTTAAACAAGAAATCAATATTATTGAATGATAACTATTTGCAATTGATGTGTAATGATATGTTTAGAGAACTACTCTCAAGGAAGTGCCCTTGTTGTAATAAATCATTGGGTATATCGCAAAGGCTTCCATTATTAAACCGAGAACCTTTAAACTGTATTTATTGCGCCAAACCACTCAAACCTAAGTTAAATGTAATGTTATTTAATATATTTTGGTTATGCATGAGTGTATCTTGGATTGTAAAAACACATACTGAATTGAACTACTTTTGGGCATGCTCTGTGTCGTTATTATTTGCTAGTACAATATTGCCAGCTTTAGATCTGCTCTTCCCACTAGAAGAAGAGCAGTATTGAGCTAAATAACGGAGCTCAGGTTAAGTAAACAATACGGTCTAATTAACCCCAGAGTGTTGCGAGAATAATGACAACTGAGACTGCACTTGCAGTCATACATATCATATTAAACAGTTTATTGAGCGTTTTTTGTTTTACATAATCTCCTGCAATTTGCCAACCTGCTAGTACACTGTTAAAAGCAAAAAATATAACACACAAAGAGGTAATCACTTTAAACCATGTACTATGAAACAAGTTAGAAACTGCGGAGAAGCTACTCAAATCTACAGTACACAATAAGCAAATTAAACATGCGCTATACGCAACAATGCAAGCATTGCTTAAACGTTGAAAAACCCACTGGTTTGAACCTGACTTAAGTATATTCATCATAACCAGATCCACCATATAGCCAATAAGCTAAGCAAAATCCCAACTGCGATTGCTACCAATGAAATCACCTTGCCGCTTTTTAGTTCTTCGCAGTATCCAAAATCTTGAATAATATGCTTTACAGTTCCCGCACAGTAATAGCCTAGTGCTGTCAAAAACCCCCAAACCACAAATTTTGCAATAAAATAACTCTCTAACACTGAGCTTACTTCATTAAAGTTAGTTTCAGACTTTAATGCGAAGTAACTAATAACAATAGCTACTATCATCGCAACCCAGACAATCACCCCGCTTACTCTATGTAAAATAGATGCATACGCTGTAGCAGGTAAAGCAATCGTATTTATGGCCAGATTCATTGGCCTTTCTTTTTTCATATTTATGTACCAATAGACAAACGAACAAACCAAATGCTAACGCAAACCATTTTTATTTACAATTTTTTGATTGTACATTTAATTTTTTAGAAAAAGTAAACTCTACGACTGTTTAATTCGTAATCAATTATGAGAAATAGTTAAGGTAGGTTAGTTATGCAAGCAAATGAATTAAAGCGCGGTGAATGGGTAGAATATAACAATCATCCAGTAGAAGTGGTTGCCATTGATGCTCAAAAGCAACAAGTAACGGTATGGGATGAGCAAACTTCAACACATCAAACACTGGGTATTTCAGAGTTGAATGCCGACCCACAATGTCACTGCGACTCACACCAATATTACTAATTACCAAAAAGTCAGTATAGACATAGGATATGCTTTGCTGACTACTTTTTTATTAAACTTAGTTATCTAAATATTGTTAAGATTGACTAAACTAAATAATGTTTAGAGGTGTTCTGAAAGGGTTTTGTCATGAAATTATATCTCACTGCCGCATCATTATTTTATCACCCATATCAACCATTACGCACGCATCTAAGCCATCTAAACATTTATTAATTGACGCTCAATCTGATGCCAATGCATTGCAATTGATGGTTGGCTTTCCACCTCCTATTGATAAACGCGTCACTTTACCTGACTCTAATTTTTTCAGTTTTCCAAAACTACGCTGGTCGGTTTGTCATATGCGTGAATTGCTGCCAAGCGCCAGCATAGCACGTAACCCTTACGCCTACTCGCCGCTAAAATACGCCTTATTACAAGGCATTGATGAACTGACATTTAAGCCAAGTAACAGTAATAAGCGAATGACTTGGCAGCAAATTTTGGGGGAGTTACAGTGGCATTTTCACAATAAGAATGGCGCATTCGCTGCACGTGGTGTGCACGGACAAACAATTTATATAGATTCAACAGCCGAGATGGTCATTGTTCGCTTAGAATCACACCCTATTGCTGCGAATGGTGTGATTGATCCAACATCGTTGCCTGCCTATCAAGCAGTGGCTGACTTTTTAATGAAGCAGTCTAAATAAAATTGAAGTTTCAAGTTGAGAGGGAATTTGGCTTATTTTAGCAAAGCCATTTATAAAGTAGCTTTATAAATCAAAGGAGTAAGCAGGCGCTTACTCCTCAAAGTGATTAGCGGAAGAATACTTCTACTTCACCTTTTGATTTGATCAGCATTGGCTGACCGAAACGGTCTAGCGCCTTAGGTGCAGCTGTTTTGATCCAGCCTTCGCTGATGCAATACTCTTCAACGTCGTTACGCTCTTTACCTTTAAAACGCACACCGATATCGTGCTGTAAAATCTCTTCATTGTAGAACTTGCTACGAGGATTAATTGAAAGGTGATCTGGAATTGCTGGTAAATCTGTCTTATCAGTCATAATCTTTTCTTAAATACAGTGTAAAAACTGGGCGTATTGTAGGTAATTGCTAACAAGCTCTCAACCAACTTTATCACTTAATAATTAATCTTCTACTAAAGTGTCTAATTTATAGAAAAAATCACCAAATACGGCTGTCATATCTTCTGTATGTTCATTAACTTCCAATACCCGCTCTCTAGACTTACTAAGCAAGGAAAGTAGTTCAGCTTCTTGTTGCTGACTCAAACCAAAACCTAAACTCGCTGCTTCGATCTCGAACAATAGGTCTTCAATTAAATCTTGAATCGATTGAGTATAAGCTTTGTGAGTTTGTTCGATATTAGACAAGTCTTTTTGGGCAATTTCGCTCAGCTCTTTGATCCCTTTGTTTCTTTGCTGCATCATTTGGATATTAGTTTCTAAAGATGACAATCTTGCATCAGCCCCTCTTACTATTAAGGCTAAAATGTCATTAAAGCGGCCATACTTTTCAGAATCATCGCATGGCATATTTTTAACTAACAACGAACACCGCTCACTATTAAAAAAACTTCTTTTATCTATATTAATTACTGTTTTAGAACTTCTTGCTCGAGTTAACAATTCATTTTCTAGCGGGTTAACTAACTCTGAACTGCTGTAATTTTTAAAACTATTCAATATCCCTATTTGAGTTGATACCTCTAAACCTAATTGCTTGGATGAACTAATGACTTCATTGGCTAACGCCGTCATTGTTTTGCACTGATAGCTTTTTTCTATAAATTCAAGCGCAACGCCCAACTCACTACAGCTGGTAATCGCTGCCAGTGTCACTTCTTCTGCATTTTGACAACTCTCTTTTAATGAAGCTATTTCATCATTTAGACTCATTAATCTATCTATACGAAACTTTAACTCATCTGCATCAAAAGGTTTGGTAATGTAATCATCTCCACCAGCGCGAAACCCTTGTAAGATATCTTCAGTAGAACTTTTGGCAGAAACAAACAACACTGGCGTGCGACAATTAAGCTGATTTCGTAGCTGTTCACACACCTCATAACCATTTACTTCAGGCATAACCACATCCAGTAAAATGGCGTCGTACTCTCCTTGAGACAACAATTCAAGCCCTTGCTTACCTCCTAAAGCTGGAGTGATATCATAGTGCTGGCCGAGCATTGAGCTCACAATGTCATGGTTTACATCATCGTCATCAATTACAAGCACTTTACTTTGCATACCTAGCTCCTAAGCCTTATCATTAATCTCGATACTTTTCAGAAATAGCAAAAAATTCGTTTTCAATTTCAAGAAATAAATCAATAAGCAAAGGATCGAAATGCTTGCCTTTGCCCTCTTTGATAATTTCAATAGCTTGCTCATGAGACATTGCTTGTTTATAAACTCGTTTAGAAATAAGTGCATCATAAACATCAGCAATAGCCATTAACCGAGCACTTACAGGGATCTTCTCGCCGCTAATTCCCTTAGGATAGCCGCTGCCATCCCATTTTTCATGGTGGTATAAAGCAATCTCTTTCGCAACTTCTAGAAAATCATGCGCTGTGCCAGCTTTTTGCTCGGCCTGATTTATGGCGCTATATCCTAGCACTGCATGACTTTTCATTACTTCAAACTCATTCTCAGTCAACTTACCTGGTTTAAGTAAAATGCTATCTGGTATGCCAACTTTGCCAATATCATGTAAAGGTGCTGACTTATAAAAAATATTGATCCGCTCTTTTGTGAGCACTTTTTTATATTTAGGAAGCTTTGCTAACTCCTCAGCTAATCGCTTTACGTACAATTGCGTACGCTTAATATGAAAGCCAGTTTCTTCATCTCTCGTTTCAGCTAAACTCGCCATTGCTTGAATGGTCACATCCTGCAATTCGGACATTTGCGCAGCGCGCTTTTGAACTTCTTCTTCTAAGTATAAATTTTTACTCTTTAAGAAGTCTTTTGAGCGCTTATTTAGAAGATGCGTTTTTAGCCTTGCCATCAAAATTGGAGGGCTGATTGGCTTTGAAATATAATCTGACGCACCTAGCGAGAAGCCTTTTTTTTCGTCCTCCACAGAAGACTTTGCAGTAAGAAAAATTACAGGTATATCTTTACTTTTAGGGTTAATTTTTAATTCTGTAATTACCTCATAACCGTCCATTTCAGGCATTACAACATCTAATAGAATAATATCTACTTCATTACGCTCTAAAATGGCCAGTGCTACAGAACCACTTTTAGCAGCCAACACCCTGTATTCATCACCAATGACCTCACTAATAAAAGATAAATTTTCGCTGACGTCATCAACTACAAGAACTGTTGCATTCTCCATAAATAAGCACTGTTTATTTTTTAAACATAAAAATAAATATAGGTCTATCCTTTAAATTACAGCAAATAAATTTATTGAATAATGCTTAACTTAAGAACCACATTCATCATTACATTTACAATAATGCTGCTTTCTGGGCTAGGTATGGGCTTAACAACCTACACCTCCCAAAGTAAGTTATCCGAGATCACTTTATTAAAAGAGCAGCTTTTTAAACTAAACAACCTCGCCAATGAGTTGAAAACCAGTTCAGATAAGCTCTCTCAATTTGCTCGAAGCTACGCAAACACTAGAAATAAACGATGGTTAGATTTATTTGATTATGTTTTGCTATTACGTCAAGGCAAAGTGCCCCTTCCTGCTGAATACACTCTCGACTACTGGGATAAATTATCAGCTCCCAATGTGCCCCTCCCTCAAATAGATAAAACCATCAAAGGCATAAGTATTATTGAGCGACTTGAAAATACCGGGATCAAACCAATAGAGCTTGCAAGATTACGTAATGCTTTAGCTAAATCTGATGCCCTAGTGAATCTAGAAAATCGTGCTTTTAACGCAATGAAAGGTTTGAGGCAAGATGAATTTGGCAATTGGAATATTAAAGGTGACCCCGATTTTGCGTTAGCAAGGCAAATATTATTTAGCGATGAGTTTTTTGCCGCTAAAGCCAATATCATGACAGAAATTGAACAAGCTTATCATAGCGTTGAGAGTCGCCTTAATAATCAAATGCATAAGTTAAAAGAAGAGTACGAAGTTGTTCACTTTACTAATACGGTGCTGATTGTCTTACTTGTGAGTAATATTATTATTTCTTTCTATTTGCTCTGGAGTTTATACATCAAGCCAGTTGCCACAATTCAAAAGCAAGTGGTGCAAAATGTAAAAGAGAAAAACCTCAATTTCAAACTCAATGAATCAGTCAGAGGTGAGCTTTCTATATTCACTAAGTCTATGAATTTCTTATTAGAGAACATCTCTGAACAACTAAACTTTAATACCATCATGAAAGATTTTGGTATGGCTTTGAGGGGGAAGAAAGATCCCAAAGCATTGGGTGAAGAGCTTCTACAGTTTTTAGAAAAGCGCTTACCCATCCCCTTAATGGGCCTTTATGTCATAGAAAATAATAGCGTTCTCACCAGGGTAGCTGGTACAGGCTACTGTGCTTCAGCCCCAAAAAAATATGACAATAAAGACTGCATTCATTTTCATGTCGTAGAAACAAAAAAACCATACAGACTGCGTTTTGGTGAACATCAATACTCGATTGATTTAAATGGTGAACGCCTTGACATAGACGAGATGCATTACTTCCCTCTCTTAGTCGGACAACAAAGCATTGGCTTATTAGAACTTGGGTGCTTAGAAAGCATTAATAGTTCTGATTATAAATGGGTTAAATCTGTTATTCACGATTTGGCTATTAGTTTGCAGTTGACACAAAATATTGAGCTGCAAGCCAAGGCTGAAAAACGTGTCAGTGAACAATTAGAGCTTAATAAGAAAATTCTAGATGCAATACCTAATCCCATGTATTACAAAGACAAAAAGGGAGAGTTTTTAGGCGTAAACAGTTCTTTTCATCGCTACTTTGGGACTTTTGACGCAGATGTACTCTCAGCTATGCCCTCTGATATTTTTTCTCCACATGTTGCCTGTATTTTTGAAGAATCTCACCAACGTTTAATCTCTAACGGTAGCAATCATAACTTTGAAATTATGATTGACGATGAACAAGGTCACACCAGAAGCTTCGTCGTATACGAAGCCAGTTTTACCGATGTTAATAATATTGCTGATGGCGGCGTTGGGTTATTACTTGACGTAACCGAACGCAAACAAATGGAGCAAGAGTTAATAGAAGCAAAAATCAAAGCCGATGAAATGAGCTCTGCAAAAGGAGAGTTTTTGGCAAACATGAGCCATGAAATCCGTACGCCTATGAATGCCATTATTGGTATGAGCCATTTAGCTTTAAAAACAGAACTAACAAAACAGCAATATAACTACATTAATAAAATAGATCTGGCTGCAAAGAATTTGCTAGGCATCATCAATGATGTTTTAGACTTTTCTAAAATTGAATCCGGCAAATTGTCTTTAGAAGAAGTACCGTTTTCACTCCAAGAAGTACTAGACAATGTTGTTGCGATTAACATTATTAAAATCCAAGAAAAAGACCTCGAATTGCTCATTGATATTGAGCCAAATACACCAATTAACCTGATTGGCGATCCTTTACGATTAGGGCAGATTCTTATTAATCTTGTCGGTAATGCAATTAAGTTTACCGAAAAAGGCGAAATAAAAATCACAGTCAGTTCTAAGAAAGATGGGCAAAAAATTGCTCTAGACTTTGCAGTGCAAGACAGCGGCATAGGTATGACGCCTGAGCAGCAAAAAAGGCTGTTTCAAGCTTTTTCACAAGCTGATGGTTCAATTACCCGCAAATATGGTGGAACTGGCCTTGGCTTAAGTATTTCTAAGCGCTTAGTTGAACTTATGCAAGGCGAAATCACTGTTTCTAGCACCCCAAATAAAGGCTCAAAATTTAGCTTTAATATTCTCTGTGAGATTCAAGGTGACAAAGCCTCAACTGTAACCTGCCCTGCGAGTATGTTAGAAGGAAAACAGGTCTTAGTTGTAGATGATAATGACAGTGCGCGTGATATTTTGGCAAACATTTTAAGCTCTATGAAATTTAATGTTCACCGAGCTAGCAGCGGTTTTGAAGCCCTTGAAATATTAGAAACAGAGCGAATCGAAATACTATTCATTGATTGGAAAATGCCTCAATTAGATGGCATTGAAACAATACATAAAATAAGAGCCAAATATTTAGAGCTCTCTCCAAAATGCATTTTAGTCACAGCTCATGGTAGTGAAGTACACCTTGAACAATCATTGCAATTTGTAGATGCTTTAATGCTAAAACCAGTTGATGCTTCACAGGTAAATAATGTGCTTTCAGAGTGCTTTAACCTTCAGCAACCGAACTATAAAAAGCCATCTCAAACGCACAGTGAAACAAAACAGTTTAATCAAGAGCGTATTTTATTAGTTGAAGACAATGAAACGAATCAAGAAGTCGCTTCTGAAATGTTGCAACAGGCGAACCTAAAAGTCACAGTGGCTGATAATGGGCAGATAGCTTTAAATTTACTCTCAGAACATGCTTTTGATTTAGTGTTGATGGATATGCAGATGCCAGTGATGGACGGACTAACTGCGACGAAAGAAATTCGCAAACTAGAACAATTTACAACACTTCCCATCATTGCAATGACTGCCAATGCGATGCAAGAGGATATAGATAAATGCTCTAATGCTGGTATGAATGCGCATATTGCCAAGCCCATTAACTTTCAAACCATGATAAACACCATTCAAGCCCATTTAAGTACTGTTGAACTTCCTTTACCCTCAGAAACGACTGAAGAGACGCCGACCGATTCACCTGAAGAACCCAGTAATGTGGGGTTTCAATTTGAAGGGCTTGATTACCAACAAGGTATTGAACGCTTAGGAGGAAATGAAGAGGTATACTGGAAGATCTTGAAAAAGTTCATCAATAAACAAATTGAAGAAACCATTAATTTAAACCAAGCACTCATGCTAGGTGATACAGAATGTGCTCACCGTTTGGCCCATTCATTAAAAGGCTCTGCAGCAAATCTTGGTGCTCACTTTCTTGAGCAAAACGCGTTAGAGATCGAACAAGCAGTGCAAAACAATCAAGCTGTGAATAATGACCAAGTCAATGAATTAACGGTATATTTAAGAGCACTTAACAAAGCGATAACACTTGAAGAAAGTAATCAAAATGAAAGCTCTGGGACAGAAATTGATCTGGTAACTTTAGATAAAGCGCTTTTGGTTGAGCGCTTTAATACATTAAATGAAACATTGCAGGCTTATGATGCCAGTTCGAAGAGTCACCTAAAGTCAATTGTCGAACTCAATATGTTACGAAAAGAGCAGTTATCGCCTATTGAAGCACATATTGATAATTTTGACTTCGAACAGGCGATTGAATCTCTTAATGCCTTAAGGCAGTCAATTAACTGCTAGCTTAAATTAATAAAACCGGCAATAACGGTACAAGGAGTATCTATGCCCACAATGCTAACCAGCATAGGTTTACCCGTCGCGCTGATCTTAATTATGATTGGTGTCGGCATGAGTTTGACCCGAGACGACTTTACTCGGGTTTTCAAACAGCCTAAGAGTTTTTTAATAGGCGCTGGTTGCCAAATGTTATTGCTACCATTGGTCGCGATTGCCATTATCACTTTAACCGGCTTATCGGGCGAGTTAGCCATTGGCTTATTTATTTTATCTTTATGCCCTGGTGGCACAACCTCAAACCTATATAGCTACCTAGCAAAAGGCGATGTTGGTTTATCCGTTTCACTCACCGCGGTCATTGGTTTTATCACCCCATTTACTATCCCGTTTTTGGCCACTTGGGTAATCGCATTTTATGGTGAGCAAGCTCAAAACTTTCAATTACCTATAATAAGCACTTGGTTCAAACTTCTGGCAGTGACTGTATTCCCAGTTTTAATAGGTATGGGAATACGCGCTAAATGGCCTGCTTTTGCGAATCGTGTGCAAAATTACGTAAGTTGGTTTTCTATTGCTGTTCTGACTCTGGTGATTTTAAGCATTTGCATTAAATTAGGCGACCAACTCATTGAGTTTATTATACTAGCAGGACCTGCGGCTGTTTTACTCAATATCGTCACTATGTCGTTAGGTTACTTGATTGGTCAAAAGCTATTACATAACGATGCTCAGTCGCGCACCATCACCCTTGAGGTTGGACTGCAAAACGGCACCCTCACATTACTGATCACCAGTACCATTTTAGAAAGCACGACGATGTCTATTGCACCAAGTATTTATAGCTTATTTATGTTTATCTCTGCAGGTTTATTTACTTACTTTGTCACCAAAAAGACAGGCTAAGTTATTGAAAACGGACAATGAGCCAATGCACATTGTCCGTATAAACGTTAAGAATGCAGCTCCCTTTTCGTAGGCTCTGTAAAGTCTGGTCGAGGTAATTTTTCTAGTACATAATACAAGCCCATTACCACGACACACATGGCTGAACATAATACAAATAAACAAAAACCGCCAAATAGATCCAAAATAATACCGCCACCAAGGGGCGCAAAGGCAAAGCCAAAATCGTAAAACGCGGACGCGCCGAAATAAGCTCCCCTTAGATTATCCGGTGCAATGCGGTCTATATGTACGTTCATGGTCGGGAATAAAATCGCCTCCGCTAAGCTCAGCACCACCACTGCACCTATCCAGCCCCAGAAAAAACTCGGCGCATTGAGTGCCATAAACACTTGTGAGCACATCAACAGAACTAAGCCAATTTGAATACGATGTACTAGTTCAACTTTAGCCATGATCCGCAATAACAGAAACTGGCAGGTGATGATCACCATTGCATTGGTAAATATCAGTGATGAAACTAGCTCCAGTAATTGCGGAACATTCTCGCGAGTTAGGTATTGCAGCAATGAGCTGTCCATTTGCCCGTAGATAAACAAACAGATGACATTGGCTAATATCAAACACTGAAGTAAGCGATCTTTGGCTAAAATAGCCAAAGTTTGCTTCATGCCGATGCTTTCTTTTTCTGGTTCATTATTCTCTAACTCTTTCGAGCATGTACTTTGACTCTCTGTATTTTTCTGTGACTTTTTATGATAGGAAAAACCCCACACTAGCAGCCCTAGTAAAAATGCAAAGGCCACGGTCGTGATATAAAAACTCGACTGCTGGCCGGTTAAGCCCAACCAAACACCGGCAATAGGGCCAACTGCACAGCCCACATTAACGATGAAATACATGCTCTGCATCGCCAGTTCACGAGTTTTACTATCATCAATAATGTCACCGATGAGCGCAGAAGCCAGCGGTCGCCAGAGCGCTGTAGCAATAGAGCAAAGCGTGATCACAATGGCAAACATAGTGACAATATCAGCCTCAGCCAATAAAGAAAAAGACACGATATAAAGTACACCTGTAGCATACATCACCGTTTGTCGACCCAGCTTGTCAGAAAGCGTACTGCCAATAAAGCTGACAAATACCGCCACTACAGCAGCCGTCGATAGGATCAGCCCGACCTCAGTCGCACTTAAGGCAAATTTATCGTACAGAATGACCGCCAAAAATGGCCATACCATAAAGAAACTCCCCCGAGTAATAAAGGAGCCAAAAAGTAATATCCACATCAGTAAAGGGAAATCCTTCACCCGTAAGAATGATAGTTCACTACTCATAACTGATTGTTCGCAAATAATAGTTAGCTTGACGCTGAAATTAACAAGAAGGGTTTTGTTGGGAAGCCCGAAGTATTCATAATGACGCTAATAAAAAATTTGTCACTATAAAATTAAAGGCTTTGTTAGGTTAAAAATGTAACCAGAAATGTATGCCTGTATACGTACCGTTTTATACAGGCAATTTTATTAAAAAGAGTTCTTATACTTGCGCTACTTTTTGTGGCCAAGGATCATCGAAGGTGCCGCCGTTTCGCCAAAAGTTCAATTCTTCATCGGTTAAAAAACAGTTTTTAAGTGCCTTAATAAAATCCGCCGCTTCTTCTTTTTGTCCAATCACGGTTAAACGACAACGTCTGTCTCCAAACCGGCTTTCTATCTTATCGACCTTATTTTTTAGAATATCATAGTGTTCTTGCGTAAAGTTTTGACTGTCATCATTGAGTATCGGCGCACGCCAAAAACCAACGACTTCTAACCCTACACTGCCATTGCTTTGGCTCCACAGTAATGACACATCATCGCGGGTCGGCAACCAAAAGAACCCCTTACTTCTAAATACCCCATGAGTCATATGATTATGGCAGGTTTCCCACAAGCGCATAGGATGAAAAGGCCTATCATCACGTAAGACTTTTGCAATCAGCTTTTGATTTTTTTTGCCTGAGAGTGTGAGTGGCGTATTCACCGCAGCACGTAATTCATTTGTAAGTTGAGACACTAAGTGGAAATTATAATCTTCAAAACTTTGGATATAATTTAAATCGACCTTACCCCATTGCGCACTAGAAATAGCAGCATAAGGGTTGATGGGGTGAATAGCTTGAGCGACGGCCGTGACCGCTTTATCGGTTAATTTATCTGTTTTGGTTAAAAATACATTATTAGAAAATAGAATTTGCTCAGCCAGAATGTTTTCGATCCCCCGCCTTTGTGCATTCATATTATCTTGCCATCTCGGCATCAATTCTTTACCAAAATTGTAGTTCTCTTTTAGCCAAGTCGCATCAACCAATGTAATCACGCCTTTAAGCGCAAAATCCTTATTATCTTTAAAAAACTCTATCAGGGGTAAAGGATGGCTACTCCCCGATGTTTCAATAATGATCCATGGTGGCCTAGCCTCATTCTTGAGTGTTTTTAAAGCCATTTTAAGCTCTTTGAGCCCTTTGCTACTACTGACACTGTGGCCACTAATGGTTACAAAGTTGCCACTCTCACTACTGACTATTTCAGTGTTCATGATAAGTACACCATCAACATCTAACTCACTCATATCATTAACAACCACTCCCGGCACTTGCTGAGATTTATATGACTGGGACAGTAGGCTGCGCAAAAGTGTGGTTTTTCCTGAGCCAAGAAAACCATGCAAAATTGTGACTGGAATAGACATGACAACTCACCTTAAAAATAAAGATACAATATAACATACCAAAAATTGATTAAGGTGAGAAACTGAGTGCAAAGAAAGCTTTAATTAAATCAGGGCTTTTTGATTTTCTTCGGGTGCTTGCGGTTTGGATAACAAGTGGTGCAAATTGGGCACACTAAACCATGACAACTTCTTGCTTGGCAATGCTCGCGGGCATAATAAATGATCTGCAAATGTAAGTCGTTCCATGTCTCTTTAGGAAATAGACGCTTTAAGTCTTTTTCGGTTTGCTCAACGCTGCGACCATTCGTTAAACCCCAACGCTGCGCTAAACGATGAATATGAGTGTCGACTGGAAACGACGGAACACCGAATGCCTGAGCCATCACGACCCCTGCAGTTTTGTGACCCACGCCCGGCAGAGTTTCTAAAATAGCCATATCTTGCGGTACCACACCGCCATGTTGCTCAACTAATATTTCAGACAAACGTTTAATTGCTTTCGACTTTTGCGGAGATAAACCACAAGGACGAATAATAGCTTGAATGTCTTCAACACTTTGTAATGCCATATCAAACGGGTTATCAGCTAACTCCCATAATGCCGGCGTCACTTGGTTTACACGCTCATCGGTACATTGCGCCGACAGTAACACCGCCACCAGCAAGGTGTATGGGTCTTTATGATCTAAAGGAATTGGCGGGTTTGGATAGCGCTTTTGCAGTTCAGCCAAAATATAATCAACACGTTCTTGTTTTAATAAGTTTTTTACTTCCACCATTTGCTCTTTTTGTCAGCATAACTTGCTTGGCATTATAGGTACTCGACTCAAGCCTTCAACCGCTAACTTTCAATTTAGACAAATGACCTGTCCGGTGTCCGTCCGTTTTACGTCCACCGTCCGTACTTCAAAAAACAAAAAAGAACATAAGCACCTGAAAAATAACAAATTAAAATTTGGCATAGAGATTGATTTAGAGACTGTATAAATTACATCAATCAGGACAATATTATGATTACTCAGTTACGCCAAACTACTACTAAAAATAACTTTTTCAGTAAATTAAAAACAACGTTAGCCAGTTCGCTACTTTTACTCTCAAGCCAAGCCTCTTATGCAGCAAATGCGCTAGGCCACTTTTCGCAAACATACACAGCTGCCGAAATTCAGGCTGACCTGGCTCAGTGGGTGAATTGGTTGCATAGTACTCACCCTGATCTGACTCATAGCATAGATGATATTGACGCATTTTATGCGCAAATTGCAGCATTGCGAAGCTCTATTACCACACCGATGACAGGAGAATCACTATGGCGTGAATTAGCAAAATTAAATGCAACCATGGCCGACGGACATTTAAGTTTCAGTGCAGGTAAATATACTCAGTGGCGTGAATGGGTAGCCAATGGTGCCCACTTATTTCCATTTGAAATCGCCATCAACTCGGAACGTTTATTTATTAAAAGTAAACTCGGTGGTGAAGCTAGCCCTTACCAGGGGCAGCAGATCACACATATCAACGGCACGCCTGCAAATGAAGTATTAAGTGCACTTTTAAAGCGTACCGAAGGAGATAATTTAGCTTTTCGAAAAGCCCTACTTAGTCTGCGTTTCCCGATGATTTATCGCATGCAGTATGGCCAGCAAGATAATTTTGAAGTAACACTGGCAACTGAAAATACATCGACGACTTTATCATTAAGCGCGTTAAACATTGCGCCATATAGCATCAAAGTAAAACCATTTGAACATTACTTTAACTTGCAACTACTTGAAGATCAGCAGGCCATACTTACAGTAAAAAGCTTTGGTTGGGACGAGCCGAAAAAATACTTTCAGTTTATGGAGCAGGCATTTAAAAAGATAAAAGCAAATAACACTCAGCATTTACTCATTGATATTTCTGAAAACACCGGAGGCGACGATATTTATTGGATGGATGGCATTTTAAAATACATAGCACAACAACCTTACAAGCAAGGCTCACATTACATAGGAAAAATCTTAGCTAAGTATCGAGACCCAGGTGAAGTGATTGGCAGTGTTGTTACTGGCTCGCTTACTCGTATGATCCAACCGGAGAAAAATCACAGCCTGCTATATACAGGGAAAGTGAGTGTGATCACTGGGCCTCTCACCTATTCATCAGCCGTATTATTTGCTAACACCATCCAAGATCATCAGTTTGCCAAATTAATAGGCACACCTACAGGTGGCAGAAGCACACAAAGTGGCGGTATTCAATTTCTGACACTTAAAAATACTCAGTTTAGCGCTGTTGCACCGAGATTTGTATTGGCTAGACCAAGCGGAGAAAAGCAAATGACACCAGTACAGCCCGATATTGCACTCACACATGATGCTCTAGATGATACTAGTTTGATTAAGCAAGCATTAACCCAACAACTTTAAACTAATTACTTCCGGCTATAGGTGTAGTCATTGACACGGCTGCATCTATTTTTTAAGTTTTTTACAAAAAAGGCCGGCATCAAAGCCAGCCTTTTTCAAACAAATCGCGATTAGAATGAATAAGCTATTGTCGCTTTAATATTTCTACCTGGCTCATAGTCTTGTAAATAAAGCTCTTTAAACCTTGGGTGGAAAGATAAACCTGTGCGAGATGATTGCGACGCGTAATATTCATCAAACAAGTTATCTACACCAAATATCACAGTCAGACCGTCAAACTGCTCAGGTGCCCATTTTGCAGAGATATTATGTACCGTGTATCCATCTTTGCTGTTGTCCAAACTCGCACCGTCTAAATCAATACCGGCGTCAACATCTGAAACCGTTAATACTTCCCAGTTTAAAGCTAGATTAAGTGCAGATAACTCATAATTAGCGTGTGCACTAATTGTGCTACCTTGCTGTCTATCTAGGCGTGCTTTATCAAGATCTTTATACTGTGAAAATGCATCTAACTCACTTTCAGCATCTGAGAAGGTAATACCAAAACTGAGGTCATTCAGCTCATAGTTAATATATGCTTCATAGCCATCTACAGATAAATCACCAATATTATCTTTCCAACTGCGAACTTCTGAGCCCTCAGGTGGCGTTGCATAATCGTAGATGTAATCATTAATTTGCGTATCAAATACAGTTGCACCCATTGATAACTCGCCCTCACCAACCTCAACTCTATAAGCAAAAGAAAGCTCAACGTTCAAGCCTGTTTCAGCATCAATGTTAGCGTTAGCTAAGTCATCGCTTCCCGCACCTGTGAATACTTCGGCAATTTCTGGGCCCTTGAATATTTCAGTACCGCTTAGTTTAAATAATAAATCATTAGTTGCTTGGAATTCGAACGCTAGAGCAAATGATGTGTCAGTAAAATCATCATCAATTAAGTTTGAATCTATGCTGTAGTTGTCATAACGTACACCTGGGATCACAGTAAACTGCTCATTCAACGCAATTCTGTCTTGTACAAATAAGGACAAGGTGGTTGATTCTTCTTCCGAATTATTTGAACCAGCATCACCTTTAGCTGTGTATTTAGTATCATGTTTTACATAGTCAAAACCATACGTCAGCTCTTGACTTATTGCACCGTCTACAAAGGTTTCAGCTAATACATTGAAGCCCGAATTGGTTGCTTCACCTGTCACTACGCCAGCCCATCTAGCAAAAGCAGGGTTTTCAGCCCACCCCATCTCGTTTCGCCATAATTCGCTTGTACTGCTATAAATTGCGGCTTCAACTTGAGTCGTATTTGTACTAAGTTGATAATTAACAGTCGCGGTGTCACGAGTCAGTTTTGTAGGCCACAGTAATGGTACTTTTAGTGCGTTTGTGATGGCTAAATCCGTTGCAAGCCCCATATCTGGGCGATAGCTGTAGTTACCTTCATCGGTATATTGTTCGTAACTAAACTGAATACGCTGCGTGTCAGTTAAATCAACACCAAACTTAATTAGTGCATCATCAACCTCACCCGCAAGCCCTCTCACAGTGCCATCTGTACCAGGAAACACTTCGCCTTTTTCATTTAAGATTTTTCCGCCACCCACTTCGTAGTTATCACGATCAACAAAGTTGTAATAAGCAAGAAAGTCAACATTATCGTTTATAAGCCCATAGCCCGTCAGAGAGTAGTTACTACCTGAATTGTCTCCAGCACTGACTTGAACGCGTCCACCAAATTGTTGTTCTTTGTTAAGAAGATCTCTTGCTTGCTTGGTTTTAAAGCGAACCGCGCCCCCTAAACCACCATTTAATACTGAGTTACTTCCCACTTCTATTTCAACTGATTGCAAAATATCAGCATGGATCTGTAAGTTACCCATGTGATGATACATATAAGTATTTTGACGAGCACCATCGATTGAAATATCTAAATCTTTGTCATCCATACTACGAATTGTAATACGCTGGTTTAATGAGTGAGCTCCACCTACATCGACACCAGGAATTGTGCGCAATAAATCGCTTAAGTGGTCAGCTTGTTTGGTCGCAATATTTTCCTTATTAAGGTACATTGATGATGCTTTTACGCCTGTACTCCACACTGCAATCTGTTCAATCTCTTTATCTTGATTTGAGTCTGCCATTACTGGCGTAGAAGAAAAAGCAACTGCTACAGCTGCGGCTAAAGAACACTGTGAAAAGCGTTGGAGTGACATTTAAGATCCTTAATAAAAACTTAATGAGAATAATTCACATTACAATACCTGTTTACATGATAAAGTTCCCTAAAGAATATTATGCAGAACTGTCATTTTGTTATGCTTAACTGTCAAAAAATAAGATGTGCGCCATGGATTTAAAAGATAAAAACCATTCAAAACAGAAGCTTAAAAACAAAATCCTACAAGCTGGTTATGACTTTTCATCAATAGAGGGAAGTGGACAAAGTTCGGATACTCTTCTATCAGGAGCATTAAATTTTAAACAGCTAGCGAATGGGATATCTTTTCACTTTGCTGATACCTATGAATCGAGTAATACCGTGAGTAGCTGTGAAATTACAGACCTAATTAGCTTTAATATCTTATTTTCCGGCAAGTTATCGTTCGCCATCAATGAGCAAAAATACCATTTTGATGCAACTAAATCGGAAAAAGTCTTCATTAATGTAATAAATGGAAAACAAGCTTTTTCTCGTTTTCTAACCGTTGATAATTCGCTAAAAAAGCTAAATTTAAGTGTTAGTAAAGAGTGGCTAATTCAACGCAGCCTAAATGATCAAGAAAAACGTTTTATTTCTTCATTATTCAAAAATAAGCATGCTGTATATGAATTGAAGTGCTCAGAATTATTAAAAGAGCAAGCATTGCAACTTTGTAGCATCGAATTAAATGATTCACTCAAATCACAACTTATTTTGGAAGCACACGCGACTCTGTGCATTACAGAGTTACTCTCAATGTTAAAATCCAATGTTTCTAGCAGAGTCAATAGCATTGAATCTCTTGTAGAAAAGCAGAAAAGAAAGTTCGACAAAGAAGTGCTACCTTTTATTCAAGGCGGCTTCACAGTAAAGCAAATTGCGAATAAACTCGGAACAAGTGAAAGTACAATGCAGCGTTATTTTAAGCAGCATTTTCAGATGAGTGTTTTAGAGTTCATCAGAGAAAAGAAGTTAGAAAAAGCCAGAAGCATGCTAGTTATCGAGCGTAAAAGCATCGGGGAAGCAGCTTATTATAGCGGCTACAAACATGTCTCTAATTTTGTTACTGCATTCAAAAAGCAATTTACAGTTACACCCAGTGAACTGTTAAAACAGCATAAATCATAACATCTTCAAGATTCCTTAGGCGAAAGTCATGTCGCTTTTATCTACAGAGCACTTATGGCAGACTTACAGGTCAGATCTCTTAGAAAAAATAGGCAACGTCGTGCAATTTACCGGTACTGAAAACTACATCGCATCTGACTCTCTTAAGCTTGCAGTGAATGCGGCAATCACGCTAGAAAAACCATTATTAATCAAAGGTGAGCCGGGTACAGGTAAAACTATGCTTGCCGAAGAATTGGCTAAAGCACTCGATACCGAGTTGATTCAGTGGCACATCAAATCAACCACCAAAGCACAGCAAGGCCTTTATGAGTACGACGCTGTATCACGTTTACGTGATAGCCAACTTGGCGATGATCGCGTTCATGACATCAGCAATTACATTGTGAAAGGTAAACTTTGGCAGGCGTTTACCGCTGAACAGCGCCCAATTCTCCTGATCGATGAAATAGACAAAGCGGACATTGAATTCCCCAATGACCTACTTTTAGAGCTCGATAAAATGGAGTTCTATGTGTATGAAACACAAGAAGTTGTTAAAGCCAAGCAGCGTCCGATCGTGATTATCACGTCTAACAATGAAAAGGAATTGCCGGATGCCTTCCTTCGCCGATGTTTCTTCCACTATATCAACTTCCCAACCCCTGAAGAAATGGCCAGCATCATTGATGTGCACCATCCAAATATCAAACAAGAGTTAGTGCAAACGGCACTCAGCGTGTTCTTCAACTTACGCGAAGTAAATGGCTTGCGTAAAAAGCCATCGACCAGTGAATTAATCGATTGGCTGAAATTATTACTAGCCGAAGACATCGATGCCAAAACGCTGCACGATAAAACGCATAAAGGTGGATTAATGCCATTATTTGGCGCACTGCTTAAAAACGAGCAAGATGTCAGCCTGTTAGAAAAACTGGCGTTTATGGCAAAGCGCGGCTAACCCCATGCTTATCGATTTTTTCTTCACCCTAAAAAAATATCGCGTAAAGGCCAGCTTGCGCGAATTACTTGATTTAATTAACGCTTTAAAACAACAAGTGGTGTTTGCCGACATCGACGGCTTTTATGAGCTGGCAAAATTGTGCTTAGTCAAAGACGAAACCCAATTCGATAAATTCGACCGCGCTTTTGCCGAGTATTTTGAAGGGGTTGAAAGCATCGATATTTTTAGTCAATTACAACAGCATAACTTGCCCAGTGATTGGCTAAGAAAAGAGTTTGAAAAACAACTTAGTGAAGAAGAAAAAGCGCAGCTTAAATCACTCGGTGGCTTAGACAAACTCATGGAAACTCTTGCCGAGCGTTTGAAAGAGCAACAGAAACGTCATGCTGGCGGTAACAAATGGGTTGGTACCGGTGGCACTTCGCCGTTTGGTGCTTATGGCTATAACCCTGAAGGTATTCGCATAGGTCAAGACGGCAACCGCCATCGTCGCGCTGTGAAAGTTTGGGACAAACGTCAGTTTAAAAACCTCGACCAAGATGCCGACATCAGCTCGCGCACCATGAAGCTGGCTCTTAAAAAGCTGCGTAAATTCGCCCGCAGTGGCGAGAGCGACGAACTCGATTTAAACCACACCATCGAAGCCACTGCCAAGCAAGGTGGTATGCTCGATGTGAGAATGCAGCCACAGCGTCACAATGCCGTAAAAGTGCTGATGTTTTTTGATATCGGCGGTTCGATGGACGATTACATTCACACCTGTGAAGAGTTATTCAGTGCAGCGCACAGTGAATTTAAGCACTTAGAGTTTTTCTACTTTCATAACTGTCTTTATGAACACGTTTGGCAAGACAATGAACGCCGCTTTCGAAATGTGCTCGACACCATGACAGTGATCAACCGCTTCGGCTCAGATTACAAAGTGATTTTTGTCGGTGATGCCACTATGGGGCCTTATGAAATTAACTACCCCGGTGGCAGCGTTGAGCATTGGAATGAAGAGCCCGGCAGCGCGTGGCTAAAACGTATTACCAATCATTTTGACAATGTCGTTTGGTTAAACCCACAACCTGTGGATTATTGGCGTTACTACCATTCTATCGACATCATTTATGAGCTGATGGATAAACGCATGTATCCGCTGACGTTAGATGGTATTGGGCAGGCAATTAAAGCACTCGGGTAAGTAAACTCATCGTAAAGCGTGATCAGCCCACGCTTTACTTATAATTAATCAGTGCTTTTTGCTAACCCCATAACGCACCATATCTTTGCCGTTCTCGAATACCTCTTGCGATACCCAACGACCAAGTAGTAATTGGTGTTTATCATCTAACACAGCAACAAATGGTCGCCCATCACTATTATTTGTAGCCAGTGCTACACCTTGCACATTTGTCAGCCCTAGACCACCGTTTTCAACTAGGGTCAAAAATGCCTCTAGTTCCGTCAAAGTCTCAATGACTTCATTATCTTTAATCATGGATTATTACTCTTTGAAGATATTTGCGGGTAGCATATCAGCTCTATTTAAATCGATAAATGAAAGCGCTTAAGCTTTTTTATCACACAGCTCACTAAGAAAAAGTGTACTTAGATTGGCTTTTTGCAGGAATTTAACGCCATCTTTGTGTAAAATTAAGAAACTTATAAAAACTATGTGTGCTTTTATGTATAAAAAATTTGTGCTGTTCTTACTCATATATGCTTGTTTACTTCCTCTAAAAGCAACAGCTCAAGTACTGACTGCATGCATAGATGATCACCCTCCTTACCAAGTGCTTGGAGAAACACCTTCAGGTACTCATATCGACGCTTTACGCACCTTAGCTAAAGTACTCAATAAAGAAATAAAATTTATTCAATCACCGAACTTTCCTCGATGTGTTGCCTTTTTAGAAAGCG
The DNA here is from genome assembly GCF_005886345.1 of Pseudoalteromonas phenolica. GTDB lineage: Bacteria > Pseudomonadota > Gammaproteobacteria > Enterobacterales > Alteromonadaceae > Pseudoalteromonas > Pseudoalteromonas phenolica_A. Next base: position 40,612 of record NZ_PNEC01000004.1, on the reverse strand, counting down.
GAGAAGCAGATGTTATAGCGGGATTAAACCCCACAGAAGAACGTCAAAAGTTTGCTTTTTTTGCGCCATTTAAAAAAGCTGATGCCCTTAGAGTCATTTCAAAGAATGGCATTATGATCAATACCTATAATGATTTTAAAAATAAGCTCATAGGGGTATCAAGAGGCGCGCTATATTTTCCTAAATTTGATAAAGATGTCGATCTCGACAAAATTGAAATTCAAAATGTTAGAATCGGCTTTTCATTATTACTTAAAGATCGTATTGACCTCATTATGGTCAGCCCGGCCATGCTGAAAACTTTTTCGGCAGAAATAGAACAAGCCAATCTCATCGTCTCTCCCATTGCTTTAGAAGAGATGCGCAATAAAGAAACTTTCTTTGGGATTAGTAAAATGCATAAATTGAAATTGAAGCAGACAGATATTCTAAGCAAAATAAACCAAGCTTATATAAGTAAACGTTTTGACAATCCCCCTTAAACGCTTTTATATGTCACCAATCTAACAATTTGGCTTACCTCAGTATTTTACCGTACACTGCATACACGCTCCGTTACATTAAAGAGGTTTCTGTGACACAGCAAGAAAACAAACCAACGGGCTTTTTTGCCCAACTTCTATTTAATATTTTTATTCCAGTTATTATTTTGACGCGCTTTTCCAGTGACGAGTATTTAGGTCCAAGTTTAGGTGTTGCTATCGCTTTAGCATTTCCGCTTGGTTTTGGTCTTTGGGAATTAAAGAAAGTCGGCAAGTTTAGCTTTATTTCAATACTGGGGATTGTTTCTGTTCTATTAACTGGTGGGATCAGCTTACTCGAGCTTGATGTGAAATACATTGCCATTAAAGAAGCATTGGTGCCGGGCTTAATTGCAATCGCAATTTTTGTAAGTCAACACACTAAGTACCCACTTATAAAAACCATGCTATTTAATCAAAACACGCTAGATGTAGAACGAATAGAAAAAGCACTCTCTGAAAGAGGCAATCTAGATCAACTACCAAAAGTACAAACTGTGGCTTCTAATATTTTAGGCGCTTCTTTTATCTTCTCTTCAGCCATGAATTACATCTTGGCTAAAATGATTGTAGTGAGTCCAACAGGTACTGAAGCATTTAATAACGAATTAGGCCGAATGACGGCTTTAAGTTACCCTGTAATAGCCATACCAAGCATGATTTTATTCTTCGTTGCATTGTACTATCTACTGAGTTCGATTAAGAAACTCTCAGGACTGACCTTAGAAGAAATGTTTCCTGAATAAACTTATTCAGTTAATTATTTTAAAGCGGCCCTGAGTCGCTTTTTACTTTTACAACAAGCAAACGTAATTTAAGCGACTTGAAAAAACCTTAATAAGGTACCCCTTTCATTTTATCGACAAAACCTCAACAAAATAGCACATACGCTTCACTGATGGCTTTTGTTAGATAGCGACGTAGGCAACCAACCCTATCTACTTTTTAAACCAACCTATTTAATTAAGAACAAATTTATTGCTATTTTAATTGCAAAAAAGACACCGAAATTAAAAATAGCCTCATGTTTTTTATAAAATTACCGTGTATTTTTTTCATTTGCTTCAAGCGACCAAGAGGGATTTAATATTTAACGGTTTATTTACAAGGAAAAATCAATGAAACTTAAAATCAAAAAACAGTCACTTAAACAACTAACAGGTAAATCTCTTAACGATGACCAAACAGCTCAGATCGGTGCTGGTTACTTCACTCCAGATCCTAGAAGCTGGGTAATTTGTAATACTCACCCTGCACATTGTCAAAGTGCGCAAATCGGTGCGTGTTATACCGGTATTGATGGCAATGCTTATTGCAAAGGCTAATCAGGGCTCGCTATTAAGTTTATCTATCTAAATTACTTCTGTTTAATTGAACCCAAGCCGTTGGGTTATTTATTGCGGTAAAGGTGGGTAAATTAAGTGAATAAGATGGACTTTAAGTCAGGTCAAAACAACGACCTGACTTTTTTATACTTAGAAACAAGTATAGGTTTGTGTACCACAGTTTGGTGCAATTGAATCACATCCTTCGCTTGCACAGTTCATATCTGTTTGACAATAACGGCGTGCTGTAGGAATAAAACCACCTGCTACATTAGGTGTTAAATCTTTAGCTAGTACGTTACTGCTTGGTGTTAATGACTTTAATTTTGATTTTTTTAATTGAAGTTTCATTTTAATTTTCCTTGTTGTTTTAAAAACCACCCCAATTGTTACTTTTGCGTTTATAAAATGTCAAATTTAAAATAAGTTTAATTCATGGAAAATTTCTTCATTTGCAAAAATGATGTCTAGGCTCTGATTAAAGTCGGCCATATTAAATACAAGTGAATTAGTAAAAGAATTATCTGTTCAAGGGTAACGTTAATATGACTAATAACCCCCCAAGCTTACCGTATAACGGCAAACTTGGTTCATTTTAATATTTAGAATGCTTAGTACATCTCAATAGTGAACTGAGAAACGGGTGGAACAGCTTCGTCATTTTCATGATCGCCAAGTATAAATACTTCTCCATCTCTAATTGCAAAGTCACTTGGATCAGCCACATCCTCTTCTGACAAATCATAAACAGCTAAGATTTCGCCGACTAAATTAAACTTAATCAACTTAGTGTACTTCTCAGACAGTACATAAACATGACCATCAACATATTGAACCCCCTGTGCATCGTATTCAAAAATACTGCCTTCAGGCTCACCATTAAAAGTAATAGGGTGCTTTTCTTTTAACGAGAAATCAGCGTTAAGAACAATTAAAACGTCTTGCTGATCATCACCACCTTGATCTGGTACAAGATAATACTCACCACTAATTTCATCTTTACCTAAGCCTGAGTATCAGTAACTTTCTCCAGCTTCATTTTCTACATTAATTTGATGCTCTTGCGTTAAGCTGTAGTTGCTATCTTGCTTATTAAATTGACCTACAAGGCCTGAGTCTGTCAGTAAAAAAAACTCATCAATACCACCAACAATGGCTTCTGTGTAGCCTTGATTACAGTTGATACTATCAAACTCAATATTCACTTTTTCAGTAATAGTAAATGACTCATCCAAAGCAAAGATTTCAGCTTGGTCTGTTACCATCATCCAACTGCTACCTTGCAAAGACCATAACCCTGACGGTTGCTTAATATCATCTTCAAGTGGATGTTGCATGCTCAGCACAAGCTCAAAGCTGTCTTCAATTGGTCCTGCACCAATGAGTTTAGATTTATCCATCACTAAGAAAATATTGTGCTCTTTATCTGTGGTACTCACTGCTATTCGCCCATCAGGCATTAAACCAATATCGTTAAATTCAGCAGCACCAAAGCCTTCTAAATACCATGAGCCTTGATGTTCAAGAGCATGACCTTCAACCTGATAATGCAGTACCACACCCCGTTCATTCTCTTTAGCCAAAATCAAAAAGTTATCTTCACTGATTGCTAAACCATTCACTGCCAAATTATCTAACAAAGCTAAAATATTATTTTGCTGCTGATCAGCATCAAAATGCACCAGTTGATGGTTTGCTTGATCGTAAAGCCAAATATCTGCTTGGCCTGTTTCATCTATGGCAACTTCAGTAAATTGAGCATCAGCCAGTATTTCAAATACTTGCTCCTCATCCGTAGCACGATTGTATTGATATAAATTACCATCACTTTGCACATACCAAAGCACATCTTCTTGTCGCTCTAGATCAATCGCATTCGCTGCATTAATACTGTAATTATCAACTGAGTGATAAAATAGCTCATCTGAGTCACCATCAATAAAACCATACTCTAAACCTGATTGGTGAATATCAAACATAGGCCAGTTAACATCTATACTGGTGATGGCACTCACGACTTGCTCGCCTTCGGGGTACGTCACATACATGGCTAAAGGAAAGTCCTCGACCATAACACGATCTTCTTCAGGAGAAACCTACTCTAAACTAGGTGTTGGTGTGGGAGTAACGACTTCATTGTCATCATCATCGCTACAGGCGGTTAAACTTAATAAAACGGTGAGGGCTAATAAAGACTTTTGAAATTTCATATTGTAGGTCCAGCTTATTGAATAAGAGCCTAGAAAGTAGCGTTATAAAAGTCCTAAAAAAGTCTAAAACAGGCTACCTTTACAAATAATTACAGTGGGTTACAAAAAACATTAATTCATCAAAGACTAAAATGCCGCTCACTATGATGAACGGCATTTAAGTTAAATCATTTTGAGTAAAAAACTTTACTGAGTCACGACTCGAGCGGTTTCTAAATCATGGCTTTTTATCGCCCAAAATACGATGGGTGATCGTACCCGCAGTCATTGAACCTGATACATTCAATGCGGTACGCGCCATATCAATCAACGGCTCAATAGAAATAAGTAAAGCCGCAATCGTCACAGGCAATCCCATTGCTGGTAATACCGAACGAATTAATAGTACTCATCGTAACCAATGACACAATATAAGAGAATAATATAGAAAAGCTTTCAGCACTTGATTAGTGAAAGGTGAGCTGTATTAGCTAACATTAAAGTGTGACCTAATGCTTATAATAAAAGGCCACACTCAAAACAATCCTAGCTATTCAACAATAAAATTCGCTGAATAAACTAGTAATTAATAACTTTTTCCTTAGAAAGGAGGAGTAAAACAGTCAATGTTGCCACCTTGGTCGATCCAACAAATTTCACCATCATCCCACCACCAATCTTTACTAAGCGATGTTTGCTTTGTAATTTCAACAGCTGGAGACTGTTGAGCTAGAACTTGAGTGTTGCTATCAGTTGCAGCAAAAGTTGAAAGACTTAAAACAGCTAAAGAAGCTATTGTTAATTTCTTGAACATAATTATTGTCCTATATAATTTTTAATTTTATTTGTAATGGTACTTATCGGTTTCCTAACCTTTAATACTTCACCAGTTCATAAATCAATAACGATAATAAAAGCTCGTGAACCACCATTAAATCTTCAAGTATGCAAAAAACAGTTCGCATGAAACGAACCTGTTCAATGACCAATTAAAAGTGACACGAAGGTTCAAATACGAGTTAGAAAAAATAGGACATATAAATCAAATTTTGAGACTTTTCAAAAAACAAAAACACAACACCCTGTTAACAAAGGATAAAAAAACATAGACTATGGGTACAAATAATAAAAATTAATTTTCATAATGACTTACTTTTTGAAATGGCTTTCGCTTTGGATAGCAACCTTATACTTAGTAGCTGTATTAATATCAGCAAATGCTTATAGCTCCCCCACCAGTCATCAGCTCAAAATATTTGAACCTTTTGCATTTAATGATGAAATGCCAACAAAGCAAATATCAACTAATTTACAAGACCAAGATGGTCTAATGTGGATAGCTACATGGGGCAATGGCATATTCATAAGTAATGGGATTAAAGTTGTGAGCTTATATGAATACTTCCCTAAACATGAAAATAAACTATGGAGTGAGTTCATACAAAAAATCGTAACCGACAAGTTTGGGAATATCTGGATCGCAACTTCAGCTGGTGTAAATGTTTTCATTAAAGAGAAGGGGAAGTTAGAAAGAGTTTCTTTAAATAATGACATTAATACAACTCAATATATTCGAAATATGGGTGCAGACCACGATGGAAATATTTGGTTTGTTTTTAGGGGAGGCTCAGACGTTTATAAAGTTAACGAAAAAAGTCTAAAAGCCCCAGAAAAAGTAGAACTTTATCCAAAGGATTACGAGGCCACAAAGTCCATCGCAGTGAGAGTTCGTCGAGCTGAAAAAGGCTTTATATGGGTTTTTCGAAATGATGACTCTGTATTAAAAATAAATACATCATCAAATCAAATTGTAGAAAGGCACATTTTAGACTCAGCCAACTTCGATAAACTATTTATCAACAACCCGAGCTTGGGGATACGCTTAGAGAATGGTATGAGTGTATTTCCAAAAAGAGATTCTCTCTGGATAAAAGATCAAAATAATATCCAAAAAATAAAACTCTCAGAACACTTTAGCACCAATATAAACACAAACATTAGAGACGTAGCCAGTGATCATGACAATAATATTTTAATTGCCATATCGTCTGGCATCATAGAATTTACCCCTGATAAAAATCGGTTTTATCATTATCAATACGCTAACGAAAGTAAAAAAGACGTCAAACTGAGCCTTGTCACCAATATTAAACGTGATAATTTTAATAATATATGGATAAGTTCGTTCTCAGGTTTGTTTTTACTAAGCAACCAAAATCATTCGATCCAACACCTTCAACCTGCAACCAATAACGATATAGTGCACTACTCAAAAGGTAGTTATACCCTTTTTAAAGACAATTATGGATACTTATGGTCTGGAGATAATGGTCTCAATGTCTTTGGTGCCCCGGAGTCGTTTAACCAAGAACTCATTAAGCACTTTGAAGACGTTTTAATCCGAAGTATAAAATCCAATAAGCATGGATTGTGGATAGGTACTTTAGAGAAAGGATTATTTCATATCGACTATAACGCGAGTAAAATTAATAGTATTACTCACTTTAAAGAAACCGCCCATACCTATATCTTAGATTTGGCCTTTGATAGCAATGATAAACTGTGGATAGCTGGTTACTATTCTGGACTAAGTTATTTTGATACTGAATCTCGAACGCACCACAAGATAAACCAAAAGCCGTTCAATGATCAGTTAATCAACTTCGCTAAACAATCAGTATCAGCCATAAGAATCGACTCAAAAGATAACATATGGGCAGGCACTCAAAAGAGTGGTCTATACAAGCTGTCAAATGATGCATCGATTCAATCTCATTTTTCTTTTTCAGAGAACTCCAGCCATGTTGGCAGTCTATTCATAGACACAAATGACACAGTATGGGTGGGCTTGGAATCTGCAGGTGCTTTTGAAATTTCAAATGGCCAAGTTATTCCGTTAATAAATAAATATCCTGATTTACCTTCAAATATAGCCCAGCAATCTGTTTGGTCTATTACTAAAGATATATACAGTGCTATATGGTTCACCACTGATAATACATTGTATCAATTATCACCCAATGGAAGGATAAGAAAGTTAAACCGTGACTATCGAGCGTCTCTTGCAGCATTTAATGCTCATGCTATGCACCCAACTGAACTTGGAGAACTTTACATTGGTTCTGAAAAAGGCGTAACACTAATTAAAGCTGGTTACTCTGAGTCATTGAGTAATGAGGTTTTCAGTTCAATAAAGCCAATGGTAGGTGCTATGTTTTCTGACGAGATCAATAAAGAGGTCAGCCTATATACCTCTTCTCAATTGAAGCAGAGACCTATAAATTTATCATCTCAAGGTAATAAAATTGAGTTTACGCTAAGTTCTCCATTACATTCACACCCGAACAGTTTTGAATATCTCTATAAAATAGAAGGCTTTCACAACACATGGCAAAAGACATCTAACAAAGGCCATTCAATTCAGTTTATGAACTTACCACCTGGAGAGTATGTTTTAAAAGCTAAATTACTCAATAGAACATTGCCCTTTGAATTTGATGAACTTGAACAAACCATTATTATACACCCAGCTTGGTTTCAAACCTGGTGGGCCAAAGTACTTGGGATATTATCATTTCTTTTTGTCGGCTTCTTATTTGTCAGATACCGTTTCAGGCAATTAGCTAACAAAGCAAATAGGCTAGAAGGTTTAGTTAATGAGCGAACAAATGAAATCAATAATCTTCTAAAACAGAAGCAATTACTGTTTGCAAAAGTCTCTCATGAATTTAGAACACCGTTAACTTTAATATTAGCGCCGCTTGAAGACTTAATCAGCCATAATGAACTAAGCGCTTATAACAAGCAATTCAAGAATATGAAAGTGAATGCAAATAGGCTTCTTAGAATGGTTGAGCAGCTTTTAGAACTTGCTGCACTAGAGAATAATGCACATTTAAAAAGAGATTTTATTTCTGTCAAACTTAGATTGAATGTAATTGTAGAGTCATTTTCAAGTTTTGCTCGAAAACAAAATATAGTAATAAATATTTTACCATTTAAAGATCTCCACTTAGCGCTTATCAGAGACTCTTTTGACAAAATATTCAGTAACTTACTGTCAAATGCAATCAAATACTCAGATTCAGATTCAAGTATAACCATAAGCGTCATTTCAGATGCTGAGCGGGTTCAGTTTAAGATAACGGATGAAGGTATAGGCATAGCACCTAGCGAGCAGCAAAAAATCTTTGAGCACTTTACTCGCGGTGATTCTCAACAGCACTCAGAAACACCTGGAACCGGTATTGGCCTAGCGCTTGTAAAAGAATTGGTAATCGCAAACAACGGAAGTATCACTTTGCAAAGTGAAGTCAATGCTGGTAGCACATTTATAGTCTCATTTCCGGTAGCATCTGCGAAACAAATGACGTACGCAGAGCAAAATGATTCTTTACAATCTAATCAGGCACCTTTAATCCTAGAAGCGGATTACTCAACCCATCAAAATATAATTGCACAAACTGAAAATAATGAAACGAGTTTTTCTAATAAAAAAACGGTGTTAATTATTGAAGACAATGCTGAGTTGCGCAGTTATTTGCGCTCAACTTTACAAGAGCATTACTTGTGCTTTGACGCGCCAAACGGAGAGCAAGGCTTAAGAATAGCCAAAGAGCAAATTCCAGATCTGATAGTGTGTGATGTTATGATGCCTGGCATTGATGGCTATGCAACAGCGCAAGAGCTAAAAAGCGATGTACATACAAGCCATATCCCTATATTAATGCTTACTGCAAAAAATGACTTAAACAGTCGTTTAAAAGGTTGGCAAAGTAGTATTGATGAATATATGGCTAAACCATTTTCTAATACTGAGCTACTTTATCGGATACATAATCTATTAACTGTTCGTGACTTACTCAAAAAGCGCTTTGGTAGTTGCCTGAGCAACGAAACACCGGTTTTAAATGCTGAATTTATTCACAATAAAGACGAAAAGTTTATTTTAAAATTTGAAAAAGTGATTGAGGAAAACTTCACAAATCCAGGCTTCAAAAGAACTGATGCGGCCGAACTCATGGCAATCGGTGAACGTCAGCTAAATAGAAAACTATCTGCATTGGTAGACCACAACTTTAACGAGTATTTGCGCAAATTTAGATTGAGAAAAGCGAAAACATACATTGGATCTCAACTACAAGTATCTGAAGTTGCTGATATGGTAGGGTTTGCTAATGTGACGTATTTTAGCACTTGTTTTAAAGCCGAATTTGGTGAAAGCTACAAGAAGTTTGAAGATAAATCCATTACCAACACTGAGAGATCATGTTTAGAAAGTTAAGTTTCCGAGGATTATGGTTAACTTAACATGCCTAACAAAATGGCCTTTAGTGAAAGGCCATTTTGAAAGTATTAACAATCAATGTTAAATGGTAGGTTCTATAAAGCACCTATGCTTTAACTTCTTGCAAGGATACTTCTTCCTCATCACCCAAAATACGATGGGTGATGGTACCCGCAGTCATTGAACCAGATACATTCAACGCGGTACGCGCCATATCAATCAACGGCTCAATAGAAATAAGTAAGGCTGCTATCGTCACAGGCAGCCCCATGGCAGGCAATACAATCAAGGCTGCGAAAGTTGCACCACCGCCAACGCCAGCAATACCAAACGAGCTAATAGTTATCATAGCAACCAATGACACAATAAAAGAGAAGCTCACCGGGTCAACGCCGACAGTCGGAGCAACCATAACAGCTAACATCGCAGGGTAAATACCCGCACAACCATTTTGACCAATCGTCGCGCCAAATGACGCTGATAAGTTAGCAATGGCAGGTGGCACATTTAACTTGTTGATTTGTGTTTCAACATTAAGCGGTATCGTTGCAGCACTGCTTCGAGAAGTAAAAGCAAAAGTCAACACAGGCCAAATCTTTTGAAAATATTGTTTTGGGCTTACCCCGAACAAGCCCACCAGCAGGCCATGCACCACAAACATTAATAATATAGCGACATAAGACGCAACAATAAAACCAAGTAAATTCAGAATGTCAGTTAGGCTAGACATCGCAACAACTTTCGCCATCAAAGCCGCTACACCATAAGGGGTCAGTGAAATCACCATTTTTACCAGTCGCATAACAACAGCTTGTAATGTTTCTACAAACGTACGAATAGGCGCTTCTAACTCTTCACGCTCTTGCATCACTTTGCGTGCGGCAATACCCGTTAAAATACCAAAAATCACCACGGCGATAATCGATGTTGAACGGTCCCATGCGAGATCTTGGAAAATATTCGTTGGAATAAAGCTCACCAGCATTTCTGGAATTAATAAATCACTGACTTTTTCCATTCGCGTTTCTAAGTCAGCAAGACGAGTGGTTTCGCGCGCGCCTTCGGTTAGCCCCTCTGCGGTGAGACCAAAAAGCTGCGTAATGGTGATACCAATCAGTGCAGCAATCATAGTGGTGATTAAAAGAATTGAAATGGAGATACCACTGATTTTGCCAAGTGCCCCTGACTTATCGAGTTTTACAACTGCCGCAATCATCGACACCAACACCAATGGCATGATGATCATTTTAAGCAAACCGACATAACCACTGCCGACCACATTGGTCCAAGCTAAGGTTTCTTGAATCGCAGCGTGCCCTTCTCCCAAGAAGAATTGCAGTGCCAAACCAAACACGCTACCAAGAGATAATCCGATTAATACCAACCGCGAGAGCGGCGCCTCTTTTTGTTGTATTTTAAATAGCGCCAAGAGTATTGCTGCAAAGACAGCCAAACTCACCATAGCAATGAAAGACATAGCGTTAACCTATTAATACTGTTATTAACTTACAGACCAGAAAACCGACTGAATCAATTCATCGGTTAAAACGAAAACTTCTTATACGAAGGAAAACTTAAAGTAGAAGATAATTTTTAAAGCTTTTACTCAACGCAGCACAGTAATAAATTATTGTCTTTGAGAAAAGATTGAATCGGAATGAGATATATTTTCGAGTTATGACATTGCTTAAATAGTGATGCTTATCGCATTGTGTCTCACTGTTTTAGCCACTCAAGCTCAGGTATACTCTTGCTGTATTAACTCTTTGTCTTTTTGGTTAATTTATGAAAAAGCTTTCAAAAGTACAACAAAAGCAACAGGCCTTGGTTTTACAAATCGCAGATATGATCGAAGCGCAAGGTCGTGAAGAAATTCCAGGCATGCTGCAATGTTGGTTCGATGTTGAATATCATTTATTTCCTGGCTCGCTTTTATTGTGTTTTCAATTTGAAGATGAGCAATCGCTAGAAGCAGCAAAACCTGATTTATTAAAATGGCAGAAGCGCTTAAGCGCAGCCATGCTAAAGAAAGGCGTGATTTTAAAAGATATGCGCAAACACTTAACGTTTACCCTATTAGGCCCAGAAGATTAATTAAATATTAATAAATGAAAAAGGGAGACTGTGAGAGCCTCCCTATAAAACCTTTTACTTTACTAGCCTGCACATTATCGAGCCCCAAAACTTGTAAACCCTTTCGCGACAATACACCCAAGGCTGACTTCAAAATTAAAATATCGATGTGAGGTGTAAATATATACTTTTTGCGCTTATACAGATAATTGCTCAGTGTAAGAGTCAACCATAGCAGCCTGATGCTCAAGCATATTTTTTTCGACCATAGCTTGACGCATTTCATCATTATTTTTAGTCAAATACGCCTCTGACACTGACGTTTTACCATCATTAAAGCCCGATACCATATTGTTTGTTGCAATCGCTTTAGCTGATTTCTTTTGCTGTTCATCCAATCTAGGAACAGGTTGTATACGCACATTTTCCGCTGAATAATTTAACTGCCTAGCCTGCTCAGATAAGGTAACTTGTGTCTGATGAATGACGGCTTCTTGAGGCTCAACCTTTGACTGCGGCTGTTGCTCGAAAGCGTATGACGTCTTACCTTGATTGAACTCAGAAACATAACGAGATATTTGCATAACTTTCTCCATCCACTCACACAAAGCATGTACTTTGCAGTTAAAAAATGTGCTGTTTTACGATGTAGTTAAGATAGAGAAATTGCTTGAAAACATCTTCAAGCGAGTTGTAAAAGAATGTCAAAGTTTGAGAGTGAGCGTTACAAATTTTATACTACAGGTGCGCTAGCATGGGTGACAAGTCACGGTTTCCTTAACTGTACTCGCTCAGAAAAATAGTTTCTTTTATCACCCCTTTGCTGCATATCGCTGATACCAATAACTTTCACTGACTAAATCGTGAGTTGACTCAAGCCTATCTATAAAAGTTAAGCCATCTAAATGATCCAGCTCATGTTGGAAAATACGCGCAACAAAGTCTGTAAACTCCACCTCGTGTTCATTCGCTTGTTGATCAAGGTACCGCACCTTAATTGTTTTATGCCTCGGTACTAAACCTCTCATGCTTGGCACACTCAAACAGCCCTCCCAATCTTTTTCTACAGCTGTACTCATATGCATAATTTCAGGGTTAATGATGGCTGTTGGTTCCATATAAGGCGCATTCGGGTATCGTACATTTGGTTTAGAGCACATTATAAACACCCGTAAACTTTGAAATATTTGTGGAGCTGCGATCCCCACCCCACCCGCTTGCTCTACTGTCGACATCATTTGTTTTATAAGCTGTTGGCAATCTTCTGCGAGAATGTCTTCAACAACTTTCGCCTTCTGACGTAATACTGGCTGACCCACTTGAGCAATATTTGGTTTATAAGTCTTTTCTGTTAACTCCATAAAACTTCTCTTTTCTAAAGTTAATCGCCATTCCAATAATAAAAGGGAGTTGATTCACCTTTTTGGAAAAGCAAATAGGCTACCCTCTGCACTCTTTGCTCTACTTCATTTATGCTTTGTAGCAAATTAATATAAGGAGTTGAAATATTGGTTAGTTCTTCTCCTTCATCATCAAGCTGTCTGATAAAAACCACTCCATTTGAGACATGAGCTTCTAAGGACCAACCTTGCCTGTGATCAATAAAGTTTTCTAATTCAAAGCCAAATCTCAACCATGAAATAAAAAACATCATACTTGCTAGCGTGTCATACCAAGGAAAAGATATACTCTCTTCTTCATCAGGGTGCCAAAGCCACAAACGCATCCAATAAAAATAGCTCACTTCATAAAATGCTAAATTCGCTTGTTCAGTCACGTCTCCAACTTGCCGATAGTAATCATATAAACCATCTATGTTTAATAAAGCTTCCTCTGTGGTAGCCTGTTCTTCAACAATTCTAGGAAAGTTTGGTAAATTAATTGAAGTAGTTGCTCCTTGCGTACTTAATTCTTGTTTAAATAAAAAAACTATTTCAGCTTTTAAGCCGTCTAAAAGTTTTGTGTTCTGACACCACTCAGGTTGTTCCAAGATTTTTTGAGAAGGCTCTACACATTGAGTTAATAATAATCTTACTGCGTTCAAACGCTCTGTTTGAGTTGCCGTTAAAGCCTCATTAAAAATTGAGCATCTAACGAATAATTTATCCAGTGACTTGCGCTGCTCAAAAGTCAAAGATTGCACTGTTGCCTTTATTTTTTCAGCATAACTTTCATACGCATTTCTCTTTTTTATGAGTACATATGATGCCGAATAAACTTCTTTTAAATCTTTTGTTGATAAGTTTAAAAAGGTTAAAAACTGTTCAAGTATAAAATATCGGTACTTCACTTCAATTTCTATATCTTGTTCAATAACATATATAACAAGTGACGCAGCGACATAGATAGGATCATCAAGTTTTGCTTTGAGGCTATGTAGCCTGAACAGGTAGAAGACGATAAACATTATTATCAGAAAAATAACTATATACATTACAGATACTTACTTCTAAAAAACATCAGTAAAATTTTAAAATATCATACCCATTTAGAAATGCACTTAAAACACCGTCCTATCTAAGCCAGCAAGATACTCTAAGTATGACTAAACAGTTTTAAAACTAAGAAATTAGATACCTTTTATTAAGAATCAAATCAATAAAGCAGGATAATAAACATCTAGATTCCATCCTATCTCATTTTGCAGTAAGCTTCTTGACTCCGTTGTAAAGCCCTAAACCAAAGGTACATGCTTTGAGTAAAAGAATTGAGCCTGAGCTGCCTAGCATTATGCCCGATTTAGATCAGGTAAAAGATTTTAAGCAGTCACAAACATCTTCGAGTAAAACACCGCCTACTTTTGACAAAAATACAGCTGTTCATACTGCACCAGCAAAATCGAGTGGCCTTGCTCTTTGGTTAGGAATTATATCTATTTTAGGCTTAGCAACAGGTGGTTACATGTTGCACCAACAAAATTTAGCCATGCAAGCAAAGCTGTTTGCCTCTGAGCAACGCATCATTGAGTTAGAGAATGCCTTATCAGCCACTGGCGAGGAAATGGGCGAATCAGCAGGTGCAATTCGCGCTAAGCTCAATGCCATAACAGAGCGAACCGATGAGCTTTGGACACAAATGGACAAACTCTGGGCATCCGCTTGGCGACGCAACCAATCTGAGATTAAAAGGCTACGCAATCAAACCGCGGCTCTTGAGAATACACAAAAGCAGCAAACTAAAACACAGGCCAATTCGTCTTCAACGTTAAAGTCGTTATCAGATCACCAAGCCGATATGACTCTAAAGCTCTCATTACTCCAAGAGCAAGTTGATGCAACACAATCTATCAAAACCCAGTTAACGGCAATGAGTACAGATTTAGACAAGCTAAAGTCTCAATCACAAGGTCGAGATAACAAGCAATTAGAAATTGGCAGTAGCATTGCCCAATTAGAAATGACGCAAAGCGCGCTTGTAGAGCAACTTGAGCGACTAGAAAGTCAATTAACTTCATCAGCTTCTGCGCCAGCTCAAGAAAAGTTAAATTAGCATCGGATTAAACAAAGGCACTGCAACTTCTCAGTGCCTCGTCCCCACAGCAAAATCTTAATGCATTTTTTGCAAACTATTACATCAAGGCAGTTAACTCTTGTAAAGCGCATTAAGATTCATACTTACTCCACATTCGAAGCGTATCGTTTTATCCTTGTTTTTTAATCACTCTTACTCGTTCATATGGCTTTAAACTGCATTTTTTGTCACCAATGTGTCGTCAATACTGATAACTCAAAAGGTCACCCTATTAGTGTTCCGCCTTATGGTATTGCGCACTCTTACTGTGCAGAGCAAGATTTATTATTGAAACGAATCTTTAAAGGCATTCACATAGCCGAGCTAGATAATGAAAGCTTCCAAGAGCTTAAAGAAATGGTTTTAGCTGAAGACAATGTCAGAAACGGCATGACAGATGAGATCGATTTGTTTTAAAAAGCAGCATGATTTGTAGAAACTCAGCATATTAATTGTTTAAAGGTCACTAAGCCATACTCGCTCGTCTCGAAAATATAGCGTAAAATACTTTCCATGCATGTATCTATCAAGACGCTTCATTTAATACTTGATAAGTACCTTTCCCGACTCAAAAAGCAAGTCGCATATTGAGTCCTTGTTTGCTTGAAGGCAATTATGAAAAAAACATTTGAACTAACTCACCCTAAAATCAAAATCGCACGCCGTGTTGATGCGGTTAAGCATGAGCTTAAAAAGTATGTAAAACGCGAACGTAATAAAAAGCTACCTGCGGGCGTTGATTACTGGGACTTTGACTGTAAATTCGGTAACACTGAAGCTGAAGCCGAGACAGTGCATTTATCACAAATCAATAAGCTGATTGATAAAACACAAGATGAGAACTTAACTTCATTTTATGTTGAGATCCTAGCAAAGCCTGGTTTTAGAGAATCAGCAGACTTTGCTGATTACGACGACGAGTAAATAGCTAAACTGACTTCTTAGCTGAAAACGCACCTACTGAACTGATCCATCATGGCTGTGATATAAATCAGTTCAGTTTATTTAATTTCTCTCTCCCCTTTTTATGCTTACTCCTTATTTCTGCTAATCAAGTAACCTTTTTATAGGCATCTCTAGTTTAAAACTCCCTAAATTTATGTTACCCATAATAAATACAAAAAGTTAGCAAACATTATCAAACGGCTTTGCATTACCTTATCAATGTCGCTGAATAATCACCTTAACTTAGATTTTGAGTGAACCATGAACCATAAACTTGTTACCAAAAATCAGTATGAGCAACGCCTGCTTAGAGTTATCGACTACATCTATGAATATGTGGATGGCGAGCTGGATGTCAATGCACTTGCTGATGTGGCCTGTATGTCTAGTTATCATTTTCATCGGATATACCGTGAATTTGCTGGAGAGACCATCAATGTCACGGTAAGAAGAATGCGGTTATTAAAAGCAGCGGCATATCTAGTACGTAGTGACTTGTCTCAACAGCAAATTGCAAAACAGGTTGGCTATGGCAGTGTTGAAGCCTTTAACCGAGCGTTTAGTAAACACTATCAAGAAACACCAAACCAATATCGTGCAGCAAGAGCTGATAAGCAAGTGACCGTGCTTTATCCAAAATCAGATAAGGAATACAAAACCATGTTCCAAGTTGAACAACAAACAATACCCGCGCTTTCTTTAATCACCATTGATCATAGCGGTGACTATATGCAAATAGGCCAAGCATTTGAGAAGCTTTCAATGATGACTGGCAAACTAGACTTAATCAACGATAAAACACGATTTTTTGGTATTTACTACGATGACCCTAAAACCGTTAAAGCAGACGAGTTAAGGTCAAAAGCCTGTATTACGGTTGATTTAACTGCCCTGCCAAAAGAGCATGAATTTGAAGTCATGAACATTCCCGCTTCTAACTCTGTGTCTTTGCTATTTAAGGGAGATTACCCTGAACTTGAAAAACCTTATGACTGGTTGTTTGGTGAATATTTACCGAATAGTCAATATCAATTAAAAGACTTTCCGCCGTTTGAAGAGTACTTAAACGATCTGCGAGAAGTAGCGCCGCAAGACCTGCTTACACGTATTTATTGCTTGGTAGACTAATCATTAAACTAGGGTGTTAGATTAAGCAAACACCCTTACTTCCCCTTCATTAATGAAGCTTCTAAACTCATCGACATTCAAGAGGCTTCAATACCTCATCAGCAAACCAAGCACCCAATAAAGAAAATAAACATTTACAAATAAGTAACATTCTATAATGTCAGCCTAGAGTGCTTAAAAAGCACTCAAAACTTATATTAATAAATGAAAGGAAATCAAAATGATTAAAACAACTTTAGTCGCACTAACAACCTTATTTGTCGCTTCTATGTCGCCAGTTTCAGAAGCTCGCACTGCAACTTATGTATTTTGTGAAAAAGGTGGAAAACTCGCTTGGTCTGAAGAACATTACAACTCGCGTTCTGCTCAGGCTGCTTACTACCGCTGTGAGAATGAAGACGGCTCACCGCGCATTGTATATTTCTAATTTCTCCAATATTACTTAGAAATCACTTTTAAAGGGGGAACTCCCCCTTTTAATAACTAAATATACTAAAACGAGCTTAACCTACTTATTCAATACGATTTTGTAGGGTATATTTTAAAAATAGCCTACAAACTTATTGATTATTTGTGCATTGTGGATAATTTAATTCAAATATTATTTGCCATTGGTGGGATCCAAGGTTTAATTCTTGCGACTCTACTTTGTATTGATAAAACCAGTAACACACCTAACAAACTATTAGGTATTACGTGCCTGCTCTTAGCATTATGCTTTTTAATTCCCTTTGCATTCAATGCGACTCAAGACACTTTTTTATATCAACTTAAAAATTGGGTGCTTTTTGTTCCTGCCTCGTTCGGCGCACTTAATTTCTTATATTATCGTCATGCCCTTAGTGATAAACCACTCACTTGGCATGCGAGTTTGTACTTTATCCCCTTTGCTCTTTGCTACTTAATTAATTTGGACTGGCTAACTGAACCTTCGCATCTCATGGTGACCCAATATTTAAATGGCCAAATTGACACACCTTTAAATGTGAATATAGGCATCACGCTGATGTTTGTTCAAGCAATCGCATTTAACTCTTACAGTGCTTGGTATATTTATCGTATTCAAGTCACGGCTCAAGATAATCTTACTAACTTTGACCCTGATATATTCCGCTGGCTATGGACTTGTTTGCTTTTTACATTATCAATTTGGAGCTTAAAACTTTTCGCCGAGTATAGTAATGTGAAAGCTTACTCTAATTGGGCTGATGCCTTAATAGTATTGTTCATTTATAGCGTTGCCATCGCACAGTGGCGAAACCCAACATTATTTAGAGTATTACCGTCAGAGAAAAGAGGCGAAGAACTGGCTCAAAACAAAATTGATATAATTCAGAATACTAAACAAACTTCATACGCGCTCGACCTCGAAACCCGCGCAAATTTATTGGAACTAACCAATAATTATATGAAAGAACAAAAACCTTTCCTGAATCCAAATTTAACCTTGAATGACTTAGCAAATGCGCTGGGCATAAGTACTCATCATCTTTCAGAAGTACTTAATCAGGAGGCAGGAAAGAACTTTTATAATTACATAAATCAATACCGCATAGAGCTAGTGCTCGAGAAATTAAAGCAACAAGGCAATAGTAAAATACTCGACCTTGCTTTTGATTCAGGTTTTTCATCTAAAAGTACATTTAATGCTGTATTTAAACTTTTTGTTGGTCAGACACCCACTCAATTCAAAAAATCTCTTCAATAGAAACAAAGACTTGCTGACTTTAAAGTCCGACTCGTTCTAGCTGGACGTCTAACTTATCCGCTTCGGACGCCTGCCTATAAAAATATGGCTTCAATGTTGAGGTGTTTATAACAATTAATTGGATACAGTTATGGAAGGTTACTTATTTAACGGTGCAATTTCAGTAGAAGCGCTTTTTTCATTCAGCTCACAATTAGCCATGCTCGGCTGGGTAATACTCATTTTTTTCCCTAGAAAGTTAAAATTACTCAATAGCATTCCACAATACATCATTCCTCTGTTGCTAAGTTTTACTTACGCAATACTGATGCTCATTTACTTTTTTAATGCGCCCGGTGGCTTTAGCTCATTTAAAGCAGTACAAATCTTATTTGAAACTGACAGCTTACTACTTGCTGGGTGGCTACATTTTTTAGCATTTGATTTATTTATTGGCGCCTGGATAGCCAGAAAAGCGGACGATATCGGCATGTCTAGACTTTTTCAAGCACCTATCTTATTTGCAACCTTCATGCTAGGCCCTTTAGGACTAGGGCTATTTATCTTTATACGCGCGTTATTTGTTACTTCAAAGGGTCCTATTCATGCTTAAATTAACATTACCACTATTACAGGATATTCGCTCAAATCAAGCATTAGATTTAAATACAAAAATTGATAAAACAACAAGCTTATTTGTTTTTTGCACTGTTTTTACATTGGTGACAATACCAATATTGCTCAGTGCGAACCTACTTGACCTACGTATGCTTGATGGTATGCCTATCTGGCATAAGCCTTTAAGGTTTGCATTTTCATTGATGCTGCATTTTTTGACTTTAAGTCTGCTAATGAAATTAGTAATACCAAAAATGCGCGAAGCTAAACGTATAAAATGGGTGGCTTATGCAGCTGTTATGTCACTGTGGTTTGAGCTCAGCTATATTATTATTCAAGCCGCAAAAGGCAGACGCTCGCATTTCAACTTTGAAACTCCAATAGAAAATGCCCTGTATGGATTAATGGGCATAGGTGCATTTTTCCTAGTTTTAATTTCATTTTTAGTTGGCATTATGATCTGGCGATATGGTTATAAAGATCATTCAGGGCTCAGGTATGGAGCAATTATCGGCTTAATTGCCGGCTCGGTGCTGACGCTCATTTTTGCAGGCTTTATGTCAACTGATCCCACTTATATTAAGCAAAAACTGACACTTGAAGCTTCGGTTATTCCATATTTAGGTTGGTCTAAAGTAACTGGTGATTATAAGCCTGCACATTTTGTTGCCACCCACATGATGCAACTCCTCCCCCTAATAGGCATGTGGCTAGATAAAGCAAAGCTTGGCAACAAGCTTAGTAATCTTATGGGAAAGAAAAATGCTACCGTGCTCTTCGCTTTTATATTTATAACATTGGCATTCGCTCTGTTTGCCCAAGCCCTTTATGGCATTCCTTTTATTAAGAGCCGATAGTGGCAAAGGTTAGTGAAAAACCAGACAAAACATCATGAGTTTGAAGTGGCGAACAACCGCACTTCTAACTCACTGCCTTTATTAAAAATTTATCAAAAGCATGAAATATCTTTTAAATGATGGTTAGTGAATATTGACCCATTAGCCAATATCAATTAAAGACTCTCACGGTTTAAAGCGCCCTTGAATAACTTACGTGAATGTCATTTCTATACCTACAGTTTCAGAAACTCGTACTAGAAACTATGTTTTTTTGTGACAAAGGTGGCTCACCGAGTATAGGGTATTTCTAAATTCATATACTCAGTTGTTTAGTAATGGCACAAGGGGAGTAAACTCCCCTTTGTAACGAATGAGCTAAACAATACTACCCAACTCACCCGCTTCATACTTAACCACAACATCATCAATTTCTTGTTGCGTTGTCATAGCAAATGGACCTTGTTGAACAAAGGATTCTTTGATTGGCTCACCCGACATCACCACAAAGTGACTTTGTTTAGACGCTGTACCTCTCACAGTTAATTGTTGTAACTGCTCAAAAGTGAGTGCAATTGATGACCCTTGCTTTAAGCTTGCCCAATAACCACCTAACTGATACTCAATATCACCCTCAACGGCATATAACCATGTATTAAATCCACTTTGTACTTGATGAATAAACTGGGCTTGGTTATCAGCATAACCATCTAAAATAGTCACAGGCCAAACGGCACTGTCTTGTGAAGAGTGACCATTACTTTCTCCTAATACCAAACGAACTCTATAACCTAGCCCTTCAAGAGTTGGCATGTCTCCTCGTTTTATATGTAATGAACTTGGTGCAGCATGTTTTAGCTTGGCAGGTAGATTTACAAAAACCTGTAATCCATGAATTTTAGCGCCCGGTCTTGGCGCTTCATCATGAATTGCGCCGCTACCGGCATTGAGCCAATATAAATCACCCGCTTCAATATCAAAGTCATTACCCAACGAATCACGGTTATTGAACTTTCCCTCAGAGTCTTCAAACAGTACAGATACCGCTGAGATGCCAGCATGCGGATGTGCGCCAAAGGTCGGTATTGTCATCGTATAATGATCCGCCATGATCAAGGGGTCCATCACACCGTTAAATTGTTTATGGCGAAAACCTAAACCGGTAAAGCCTTCGCCAATATTAAGTGGGTTACCTATCACAGGTGAGAAATCAATTGTTTCATTTTTGTTTTCATAAGTCGTCATTT
Source organism: Pseudoalteromonas phenolica (assembly GCF_005886345.1). Classification (GTDB taxonomy): domain Bacteria; phylum Pseudomonadota; class Gammaproteobacteria; order Enterobacterales; family Alteromonadaceae; genus Pseudoalteromonas; species Pseudoalteromonas phenolica_A. Next base: position 19,246 of record NZ_PNEC01000004.1, on the reverse strand, counting down.
TGCTATTTCCTGTTGAATTATTTGCGTTGAAATAACTATAACAACTTGGAATTGGCACAAAAACAGACAATAATCGAACTCATCGTTCCATATTTAGAACAGCTCAAGTTGTTCATGAAACTAGATCTCAATGACTATTACTACTTCGTGCACGTCGTAGAAAAGCAAGGTTACACGGCTGCGGCTGCCGCACTGCAAATGCCAAAATCTCGGTTGAGCAGACATGTCGCACAGCTTGAAGCCCGCCTTGGTGTTAGACTGCTGCAACGCACTTCTCGACATGTCGCGGTGACACAAGAAGGTCAGCAATTCTATGAATATGCTCGCAAGCTCGTAGATGCCATGGAGCTGGCTGAATCTGCCATGAAGAATGCCCAAGGAGAATTCTCTGGCAAAGCTGTGATCAGCTGCTCCACGGGGGTTGCTCAATATGCTCTGGGGGAGTTATTGACTGAGTTCGCCGAGCAACATCCGCAGGTACAAATAGAGCAGCGCGTTTCAAACAGCATGACCAACCTGATCGCAGAAGGCGTCGACTTAGCAATTCGAGGCCACAGCACCGACCTACCCGACTCAAGCTTGATCCAACGTTCTATTGCGCGAGTCGACTGGCCATTATTCGCCTCTCCCGCTCTGTTAGAAAAAATGACACCATTAAGGGATGCTACCGACTTGGCTCACCTCAACTTCTTAAAGGTCGGTCGGTTTAATCAAGCGAACACCATTAGACTCATTGATGATAAAGGCCAAAACACATCACAAACGGTGATAGCCAAACTTTGCTCTGAAGATATGAGCACACTCAAACGCGCAGCCGTTGCAGGGCTTGGTGTTACCTCACTGCCAAATTATGTCTGTAAGTCAGAACTTAAAAGCGGAGAGCTTGTTCGTGTATTGCCTGAATATCTAACACAAGCAGCGAATTTAAGTTTAGTGATGCCATCAAGACTCGGTGTTCCCGCCCACATTAAAGCATTAGCCGATTTTATTCGTGACAAGCTACCCAGTGTGATGAATTGATAACTAAAACTAAGTAAAAGCTCTGTCATAATCTTTAGAGATACTTTTAACTGTTGCTATTAGACAGTGACTTCATTCACCTAGCAATGATCTATGTTAGGCTTTTACATGTAGAAACTTATATCAACACAGAATATGTTCTTTGATATTTCAACCTAGGATCCTCAGCTTGAATATACATACCCAGCAAGAAATAAAACAACTCGTCGTATTTGATCTTGATAGAACTTTACTCAACAAACACTCACAACTGTCTCCATTTACGCTTAAAACCCTTCGCGAAATGGACAAGAGAGGCATTCACTATACCATTGCCACAGGCAGAAGTTTTTTATCTGCAGAAGACATCATTAAAGGTCATACTTTTTCTTTGCCACAAGTTTATACCAATGGTGTTGTTACTTGGTGTCCGACACAGCAGCGCTTTAGCTTTGATAATTGTTTAGGTCTTGATGAAACCCTAGCAGCCACTGAAATTATGGCATCGAACTCTGCACACCCATTTGTTAATGCACTTAACGACCAAGGAGAACGCATTGTTTTTCACGGCGAATATAAAAACCAATTTGAACAAGCATTACTTGAGCAATTTGGGTTATCAGCAAAAACGCGCATGTTGCCTTTAGCTAGACTAAATCACGAATTTCAAATTACCAATATCAGTATGATTGGCCCCCGTGACGAAATTATTTCTGCCCACAACACCATTGAAAAACTCAACCATTTAATCGCTTATTCTGGGCAAGCCATAGAGCATGAGGCGTACCGCTGGATAGATGTTCATCATGCAAAAGCCACCAAAGGTACTGCAATCGCTAAATTAAAAGAATTGCTCAATATTGAATCAATCATTTGTTTTGGTGATGGTGACAACGATTTAAGTATGTTCGAAATTGCAGACGAATGTTACGCACCAGAGAATGCCAATATTGAAAATAAACAAGCCGCTACGGCTGTGATTGGTCATCATAACGAAGATGGCGTTGCAAAGTTTTTAACTGAAAGGTTTTCCCTTTAAAAAGAGAAAATCTTAGCAGCAAAAAATCTATGTAACTTTATATTTTTACTACTTAGTGACTGAAAACCCTGTTACTCTAAATAGGACTTGGATAATAATAATTCTTATGGAGTAAGAATATGAAAAAACTACTTTTAGCAACCGTTACTGGCGCAGCGGTTGCCTCTGGCGCTTACCTCGTCTCTAATCAAAATGAGTCATACACATCTTTACCCCAGCTCGATTACGTGCCTGCTGACACGGTATTTTTTTGGTCACAGCTAGAAGGCTTTCCATATCTGAAATACTTAGATGTATTGCCCTCTGCGTTTAAAAATACCCACCAAGTTGATGAATTACTTAAAGTAATGGAACAAGGTTCTCCTTCAAGTAATGAGTTGTTTTTTATCAACCTTTTCAAAGCTTACTCAAACAGTCTTAACTCGTCAGCTGACTTTGCTAACACTTGGGGCGCCGATAATGAGTTTAAATTAATTGGTTACTCTGTAGGTCTTTTACCCGTTGCTCGCGCACAACTGGCCAATGTTGACACCTTTTTACAAACGGTAAAAAGCGCGGCTGACAATGCAGGGATTCGCTATGAGACATCTCAGCTTGAAGGTCTACCTGTTACACGTTTCGTTATTGAACAAGGCAGTGAGAAAGTCCTCGATCTGGTGGTATCTACAAAAGGAAACTGGGTTACGGTTACCGCTGATACCCCATTTAATACTGAAAATGATTTAAAAATTGCGCTTGCTGCCACGCAACCTACAAAAGCACTTAGCCAAACGGGCCGAATTGAGCAATACATTCAAGACTATCAGCTAGATGGCCACTCTGTGGGTTACCTAGACACAACTTTACTGGTTGATGCGATTACCGCAAAAGATCCACAAAGTAATACCACAAAAATGCTTGATAGCCTGTTAGCCTTATCTGGGAATCAAGATGCATTAAACATGGTTAGAAACCCTGAATGTCAAAAAGACTTTTCTGATATGGCCAGTAACTGGCCAGCCATCGTCTCAGGCACACAAAGCATCGATATTACTAGCCAGTATGCAGATGTAAAAGTGTCAACTGTGTTTGCATCGAATGACAACAAAGTGCTTGATGCCATTAGTAAAACTCGAGGCTTCTTACCTGCACATACAAAAAACATTGGTAGTGCAATGGTATCGCTGGCTTACGGTGTAGATGCTTCGCAAATATCGCCTATGGTCAATACTGTTTGGGCACGCTTTGCTTCAGCTGAGTTTTCTTGTCAGCCATTAGTGGCTGCACAAGCACAAAGTAAAGACGCTAATCCAGCAGCATTAGCCATGATGACCGGTATGCTTGGCTCTTTGAAAGGTATGAGCCTTAGCGTATTAGACATGGACATTATTGAGCATGCTGAAAATCCTGGCATGCCAGATTTTAAGTCGTTAGATTTACTACTAACAGTATCTGCCGATGATGTCGAAGCGCTATTTAACATTGCGAAAAGCTTCGCGCCTCAGTTTGCTAGTCTGACTTTACCTGAAGATGGGTCAGCCATTGAAATGAATGAATACCTGCCACCTGGTTTAGAGCTCAACGCTTCACTTTATCTAGCACTTAAAGGTCAACACCTTGCTTTATATACCGGTGAACTGGGTGAAAAATTTGCTAATAGCCTGACTGAGCAAACAGTTGAAGCAAATGGCTTTATGGCATTTTCTATTGATAGTAATAAGTTCTTTAAAAGCTTAATTAAAGCTGCAGAAATTGCTGGTGAAGAAATGCCTGAAGAGTTTGAAAGATTCATCGGCCAAAATACACAAATGCAGATCAACCTAGATGTCGCGGACAAAGGCATTGTGACTGATGCTGAAATTGTGATTAAAAAGCTGTAATTAACGTATTCAATCAAACCTCATAACAATGCCCCTTACACTCAGAGCGTAAGGGGCATTTTGATTTAACCTGTTCCCACATGCTCTAAATTACGAAGAACATGCGGGGTTATTTTTTCTTAAATAACAATTACAGGTTTTTAATACGAATTGAGCCATTATTGCTCGATAGGCTTACTTTTGTTTTACCTGAGCCAATTTCACCTGATAGCGTTTTACGATTCGAACGACTTTTATCTACCTCTAAACCAAAATTATTGCTGATTGAGCCATTATTCGATCGTGCTTTAATACTGGCATCAATCGAATCAGGGAAATAAACAGTGATTGAACCATTTCGTGACTCAACCTCAACGTCAGAAAGTTCAGATAGGTTATCAGCATAAGATAACTTCACAGAGCCGTTATTACTTTCAATACGGGTGTTGCCAGCAAGCCCTGTCGCCACTAGGCTGCCATTATTTAAAGAAGCGTTAACAGCTCCCGTTACTCCTTTGATAGATAGCGAACCATTATTTAGTTCCACATCATCTAATTCAATGTGTGCAGGCGCATTAATGAAATAATCAACCTTGGCATAACCGCTATTATTCCAGCCAAACTGCCTAGCAAAGTGAGTTTCGATATCAATGGTATTGCCTCTTTGTGAAAGCTCAACCTCAACCCTTTCCCTACCTTCCTTGTCTTTACTGTAGATAGTTGCGGTTATATGTACCTCATCCTTGCTCCATGCTTCAATTTCTACTTTGCCGTTGGTATTTTCGATTTGTAATTGCGTGTCTGTATCTGCAGAGAAAGTCTTCTCCACAGTTTCAGTGTAACGTTGACCGTTATGGGCAAATACACTGGCAGAAGTCAGTGCACAAAGCGCTAATGCTAAAGTTGGTTTAAATAAATTCATGGTATTTCCTTTCTCTTAATCACCTGTCTTAACCAATAAGACGCAACCCGTGAAGGAAAGGTTTAAAAGTGCAAAATATACGTTGCGAAGCAAGGTTATTTTGCGCAAGGGCGACGAGCGACCGAAACGAAGTTTCGCAGCGCGAGGAGGTGAGGGTATGGATACCCTATGGGCGTAGCTACATGGATGTAATTCAGCACTGCTCTTAAACTTTTCATTTACAGTGCGTGCAGCAAGACTAGCGTTGAGCGTGAGGCCAAATCGTGCAAAATACACCTTGCGGAGCAAGATTAGTTTTGCGCAAGGTGAATTTAGCCGTTTTAAAAAGTGCCAAGATATTCTCAGGCTACATGGATGTAATTCAACACCAATTTATTTTTCAACATTACTTTTGCGTTCATGAAACAATCAATTCCTACAATCGCGAGCTTATTCCTTCACTTTCCGGATAATTTCTTTAGCTGTGCTCTATACTCACAACTTCCCTCTAACGTCTCTCTGATGTGTACTTTAAATTCATACAACTGTTTAATTTTATTATCAATTTCTTGTTCTTTTAGCTTTAAGAAACTACTCATTTCAGACATAGTCAGTTGCCTTGAGAATAATAAAGCGGCCAATTGCTTGATTTCTTCAAGCGTAAAGCCAAGCCCTTTTGCATGCTTGATCAAACTTAGTTGCTCAACATGGGTATCAGTATAATTTTTATATCCATTTAAGCCTTTCTCTACGTTCGTTAATAACCCCAACTTTTCATAAAAACGAACCGTATCTTTACTTAGACCTGTTTTTAAACATATTGCCTTAATTCTCATAACCCCTCTTGACCATGGAGTGCACTCTACGGTTTATGATAAAAATAAAGGCGCTAATATGAAAACAAATTTCACAATTACTTGTACTAATGATCAAAAGCTTACTGCCGTTAAATACAACCCAAATAACATAAATAATAAAAAGCTCGTAGTGATTAACTCAGCGTTAGGCGTCAAACAATCTTTTTATGAACCTTTGCCGACGTACCTAACGAAACATGGGTTTACTGTCATAACCTGGGACCCAAGAGGTATAGGGTTATCAAGCCAAAAAAATATTAAAAATGACCGTGCAAAGTTAAGAGAGTGGGGGCAAATAGACTTAACTGCACCTCTAGATAAAATCGTCGAAAAACAATGGACTGATTGGCACAACATCACACTAATAGGTCATAGCGCAGGCGGTCATTTAATTGGCTTGTGTCCTCGTATAAAGCAGATTAAAAAGGTCATTTTGATTTGCTCAGGCACGTGCGCTTGGCATTTATATCCAACAATCCACCAGCCTAAGATGTTATTTGCATGGTGTGTTCTTTTTCCGTTTTTATATAAAACCATTGGCTATGTACCAGATCAGTTTGGCCTTGGTCATGCACTACCAAAAGGTATCGCTAAAGATTGGAGGAAGTGGAGCTTAAATAAAAACTACCTATTTGGAGATAACAGTCTTGGGGAGCATTTCTACGCAAGTTATAAAGGCCAAATAGAAGCGATTGGTTTTAGTGATGATTACGGGTTTTCACCTAAAAAAACCATTTACGATTTAGTAGAACGCTTCACCCTAGCCCATTCAAAAATAGAGATTTTTAAGCCCTGTGAGTTTAATAGAAAATCAATTGGCCACTTCGGAGTCTTCAAAGCAAGCAATGAACACATGTGGCAAAAGCTCATACTTAGTAAACTTACTTAAATCAGTATCAAGATGAGAAAATGAAATCAGTTAGCGGAGTTTAACTCCGCTGACTGATTAGGTACGATAAAGCACTTTGATCACGTGCCAACCAAACTTAGTTTTAACCAACTGTGGCGTTAATACTTCACAAGAAAAGCAGACTTTATCAAACTGCGGCACCATAGTTCCGCGCCTGAACTCACCTAAGTCACCGCCTTTTTTGCCTGTTGGGCAAGTTGAGTGTTTTTTGGCTAAGGTTTGGAACTTAGCGCCTTTTTTTAACTGTTTAAGAATGTCTTCTGCTTGCTCTTTGTGCTTTACCAGAATATGTAAAGCGTGCGCTGTACTGGCCATACTACCTATACTCACTGCTAAATTGTTGCACTTTTAATGAGGGTAATAATACATGAATACGCAGCATATTATGAGGTATCGATATAAATTTTAAGAAGCCAACTGAACCGCCGAGAATTTCTTCTATAGACCTACTGTTATATATAACCATGAAATTAAGCTCTGACTTCACGACTAGTATTGCTTGACTAGTTGCTGGCATGAAATTGCCTGCAGCAATAGCTGTTGCACCACCCAGAATTTTAGAGTTTAAATTGAAATACTGTATCTGTGCTCTGTGTATTCAAATAGTCGAGATAATGAAATCAGTATCTAAAAGCTCTCTTTTTTTCCTGTCTTCAGTTTAAGTAATATTTAAAAACAAAAAGGGACTATTGAATATGCCCCTTTTAAATCCTAACTCATCTTACTGCTTAATTAGATTACCTGAATAAATTGCATCTTCGTAAGTAAGAAACTCGGCCTTCCAGCCCTTATAGGTAAAGCCTGTTGTTTCTCCATCTATAACTTCAACAGCATTTCTATTTAAGAGCCTTAGTGAGTGAAGCGAATCTCCTTCCTTAATTTTGAAAAATGTCCATGGCGTAAAAAGGGCCAAAGTTGAATCTTTAACAAGCAGCTTTGCTCTAGAAAGTGTCCATTGCTCTAATAAGTTAACTTCATAACTACCTAAACTAAGTTGCTGCATACACCCTGTCAGATAGCTAGCCTTCCTATTTTTATCAACCAATTTAGTCATTTTACTTTTGTTATTCTTAATAAACTCACCTAAATCGCTATCAAATTGATAACATGGGTTGTTACTTGGTACACCAAGATTTTTTGGCCAATCCCCTATTGTTAAACCATCCAATGAATGAGTAGCGCCACTATTTGAGTAAGACAATTTAGTAAAATCAAACACTTTAAATGTGCTTTCAAGGTCTTTAATATCTTTTTCGGTTAGGCGAGCAAAATTATTTAAACTATATGTTGCTCCGCTATTAACCATAGCATCCGGCGTACCTACAAACTCCAACATATTCCCTAATGAGGTAGGAATTAAATTGTTAGAATATTGATATCCAATAAATGTGTCATTCTTAAATAGGAAAGCATGTTTACGGCCTAACAACGTTAAAAAATAGGTCTCGTTAATAGGAATATATACAGTAAATCGACCATAGCGCTGTTGCATCTCACTATAACTAGACCCTAGCTTTGAACCCAATGCACTGTCTTTAGTTATTAAATTGTCAGTAACTTTCAGAAATTCAGGTGCTTCAGGAAAAATTTCATCTCGGTTACTAGAGGTAACTATGAGTTTATCTATGGTTGCTTGGGTCAATAGAGCAGTAGAAGTACAAGATTCAACTTCTTCAAGCGTTAAACTGGCTGAACTTGGAAACATTTGTTTAGGTGAATATTTAACTTCAAAACTTTTAACTCTTATTCCTTGTTCATAATTTTTTGCTACTTTGTTCCCTTTGTAAACCAAAGTACTTTTTAAATTTTCTATAATCGCTTGCTCGTTATAGAGCTTAGGTATGTTTAGATAAAATTGCTCAAGAACGATATCATTTTGATTTTCTTTAGGCGTACATTTACTTTCTTTTAAAAATAAGTTTCCCTCAGGGAACATAGTTTTAGAGTAAGTAACAAAGGGTAAAAAAGTAATAAAATTGAAAGGTATCGCACAAAACTTCCTTATTATTGATTATTTATTTCCAGAAATGATATCGCTTTTGCGATATCAACAATAGTAAAATAATGAGGTTAGTAACCTAAATACCCACATGTTCAGCACTTATTAGTAGTCAAACTTGAGTTACATACTTAAGCTCTAAACAATTCCAAGCCATAAATTTCTGTTCATCATTAACTCGTACCTTGATCGCACAGGTTTACGTTCGTATTAAAAAATAAACTTTGAAATCAATAAATGAGAGTACGCCACAAACTCTGTAAGCAATCACAACAAACAAAAAAATGTGTAATACATGCGTCGTACTGGCCATATTATCTCGATCTACGACTTAAAATTAACTCTAAGAATATAACGTATTATAACGAAAAATCATGACCACACTAACCTATGATTGTTCAGTGTTACTTAGTAAATAGCCCAAAAGGAATCACAATGCCAAACTGAGAAACCGTACCTCTTTCCAACGATAAAAATACGTCTACATTCACACCAATACCAATATATCTACCCACTGTGGCTGAAGCATGAAAAGGGAAACCAAAAGTTCCACCTTCTTTTAAGTCACATTTTTGAGAGGTACCAAACCAACTTTTTTCATAATCCGTGCAGTTTTCTGACCATGACCCATTGCCATAACCCAAACCAAGACCTACTTCAGCATAACCCCAATTAAAAGGTGCAGAGATAAACTTTGATACACCATACACTCTATACTCAGTATCAAGTTTTTTTAAAGTTGCTCTGTTATAGTCTGCAGGACCCAAAAATTTATCTTCTGTATACCTAGAATGAATAAGAGACCACCCCGTATTACCATCTCTAGCTTTGAGTTTAAATGTACTTCCTTCCACTAAACTAGTGCTCAATTCTAGCCAATAACGGTCATATTCAGCATGAGAAGTCACTGAGAATGTAAGTAGGCTAATCAAAAAAAAGATTTTTTTCATACGTTCCATAGTCTTAATGTTTGTATTTGTAGGTGATGCACTTAGATATAACCACATTTAAAACGTAGCCCTATGTTGATATTTGATAACTGCCCCCTAAATATTTTTATAAAATATGCAGCGACTGTTAACGTTCGAGAATATAGCAATTTAACTAAATCAGGTCCAACTATTCTATACTGATTAAGGTAGGTTTTGATCTGATTATCGACAGCATCGTATTGAAGCATAAATTAAGATCTAACTATTATGCGTATCCGCCATAAACTTTGTGGGCAATGCCAACAAGCTAAAAGTGTAATGTATCGGTGCCGATTTGATGGTAATGTGGCGTGGCAATTTGTTTGCGGACCATGCTTGCTACAAATTAAGAAACTGCATACTGAAACGTATCAATATGGTGGCACTTGGAAAGCTCGAAAAAAGTAATAGTAACTTAAAAGAAAGCTTTAATATTTATGAATATTTAGAGACTCAGCTACAAACAAAGTGAACTTAAAGTTAAGTTCACTTTGAAACTTATTCTTCCACTTCTAATTTAGCATAAACGTGTAGTACAATTTTGGTAAGAGCACCAAACATCACGAGATACCCAACCACCAGCAACTTGCTTAGTTGCATCAGATGGAATGCGAACCGAGTCTTTTGATAACGTTTTCAGCTTCTTCTTGTTTAGATTAAGTTTCATTTTTGATTTCCTTATTTAGTTTATTTGCTCCAATGAGCAAGACAACATTAACCATAGATGCTCAAATTATCAACACATCACCTTTATCTAGCACAATGATAAGCAACGTACAGTGCTCTCTTTTATAGATGTGACAATTGTCAGCATGAATTGATGACAATTGGCAACTGCTCTCTCGCACCTTATTTGCCACAATAATCACATCAGCTCATTAAAGGACAGCACCATGAACATCATCAAACATTTTGTTGAATACAGCTTAAGACATTTACCTATGCTTATTGTTCTAACACTTATTAATTTATTTACTGCGCCTGATTATTTATGGGTACTATGGGTGGCCTTATTTACAATGATTGGCTTTTTTAATGAAGCAGATTTCACTGGCCGAAAACGCTTTAGTTCGCGCAGAAGTTATAAACGCCACTGGTAAAGCAGCTGCACCTCTTTATTAAAAGCCGAGGTTTTAAAATATTTTTAAAAATACAACTCGGCTTTTTAGATGAACTTACTGAATAGACTTAAATTACTTACAACCTTGAAGAGAGCACCAGCTCACCACACTGCTTTGAACCCGCGCGCTGCCAGCATATTGGCAACTTAACCAACTCGCTGGAGAATAAAGCTCGTAGCTGATCAAAATTATGTTCTGTAACGGCACTACGGTTAATATGAGTAATAATATCACCCGGTAATAATGATAATTTGCTCGCGCCTGAGCGACTAGCAACATCAATCACCACACCACCGTGAATATGAGGCTCCATGTTTAAGCCACTGCGATCTATCGGTGTTGTTAACGTTGTTTTTTTTGCTTTCCTAAATGCGATTTTTTCAGATTGATAGTCAAAGATCACATCATATTTACGCAATAAACCACTGCCTAACAGCCCCACCCCATAGTCGTCTGAAAAATGCCCTACATCATGAGAAGTCACATCTGAAAATTCTGTATTGGCGAACTCAAAATAAGGAAGTCGGCCTGTCTTTATTTGACTCGCCCCTTCGAAGTGCTTCATGTTTCCTAAGAAATGCTTTTCCGGAAAACTTACATTCTCCACCAACTGACTATTAATATAAATATAATCTGGAGCACCTGTATCTAGCACAAAAAACTGACTCTCTTTTTGATCATCATTATTTTTCAGTGACGCCTCAATATAAGGAATATTGCCTTTGATCATGATTGGTAAAACTAGCAAATCACTCGACAGTTTTTCGAGGTCATGCTTTTTATAAAAAATCACTTTTTGATTTTGATAGTCTATTTTTGTCACATACTGCTTAAGTACATCGTAACCAATTGCACCATCAAAATAAGCCTCTTCAAAACTGTTAAACAAGGGCGACTGCTCTAAGGGGACATGTACAATCGTCAGATTTTCAATGGTGATACCTGATACTGATACCTTTGCATCATTGATTAAGTTCACTGTACTTCCAGGTAAATCGAGAGTGGTATCAACGTTTAGTGACATACTTTTGCTTCTTAGGGTCTCAAATAGCACTGTCGCCGATGCACCTGAGTCCAAAGCTAATTTCAAACCAGCCTGACCATTTATCGAAGTCTCAATAATGATGTGTCCATCATACCAAGTAAAAGGTACCTCAATTTTATCGGCTTTATTTGACCATGTGTGCTCAGCAAAAGGGTTGCCTGTTTGTAAGTTAACAATGCTTTTACTAATACAACCTAATGTAAGCATTGAAAATAAACAAACCAGTACTGTAGTTTTAATTCTCTGAATAATGTTGGGTATCATGCTGCCGCCTTATTAGATTTTATCGTACATTTATATGTAACCAATACTTAAGCTACTCGCCTGCTAACCGGGATTTTAAGGGGTTTGCAACAAGCGCAAGCTCTGCGCTGCGGATCACTTTGGTTAAACTGCAATCCAGTTCAGCTTCTAAACTGTCAAAGGCACTTTTTAACTGTTGAGTAAGCGGTGTAAGCAAAGCGGCTTCTTGCTTCCCTAGCTCTGTTAAAACGATTTTCTTCGCCCGCTTATCTTCTTGATCTTCTACACGCTGCAATAACTTTAATTTCTCTAAAGCGTTTATGCGCTGCGTTGCCATTTGGTGGCTAACACCTAACGCATCAGCCAAAGCAGCAACCGTCACGTCTTTCTCATTGGCTAAAAATAGTATGCTAGAGATAGCGGTTGTAGGTGTAACGAGTTGCGCTTCTTGCAAAATCACACTGGCCTGCTCAATGATCAGATCTGATAACCGACGTGAGAAGTGGGCTAAATATTCATTTCCCAAGCTTTCAAAGTATTTTTCTTTCATTAGCAATCACATTTATACAAGTACTTGTATAAATTACAAGTGAGACCAATTTAAATGCGCCACACTACACTTCACCCCAAAATTAAAAGTGAGGCCGTCTTGTATTTAACATCACAATAAATTGACGTTTAGAGTTCAACTAACTTCTCACTTATTTAAAAAGCCTCCTATTTTCAAGGAATACAGGGAGATATAAAGAAGCTACCTAGCTTGGTTTAAAAAATGCATACACAACAAACCCGAAAACTCACTTAGGCATGACATCACAATGGATCAAAACGAAAATACAATTTATGTCTTAAGCGGATATGCTAAATGTGCAACTGCCAACAACAGTAAATACAAACTTGGTAATAAACATTCAATAGGCTTACTAACCACAGATGAAAACTATCAAGACAACATCAATAAGCATGAAACTTTCATTAAAAATTTAGGCTGGGATTCTATTTCTTTCTGTATGGTTGAAGAAGTTGCCGACATAAACACTTTGTCTAATGATGTTTTAATCTCAAGCTTTATCCGCGCCAAACAAAACGGCCAATCTTTAGTGGTAAATGACCTACCAATCATCGTGCATTAAATCGTGCAGAGGGTTAATGACAGAGAGCGAAGCGAGCACATTCTCTTTGCGCAAGGTGAAACAAGCAAGTTTAGCAACCGTTGAGCTCTTCTCAATCTAAGCAAGGTTATTTTGCGCAAGCTGAAATAAGCAACTATAAAAATTGATACAGCCAACACCAGTGAAGCTGATTTACTTTTGCGCGGGGTCAACCAGCGCCTACAAGCTAAACCTTTACCCCCACTGTAGGCGCCTACTTTATGTCGCGCTTTTTGACCCTTACGCAAATACAAAACCTGTCATCCTGACGAAGGTCAGGATCTATAAACTCGAATTAGACCCTGAAATAAATTCAGGGTGACGAGTGTCTGAAATGCAGCTTTTTAGCACTATGCATTTCTGCGCGATGTAACCCTGCGCCAACAAACCAACCTTACCCTTTCTCAAAATATCGATTCGCATGCTTTAAGCTCTGCAAATCATTAAAGCGCACACCATGCTCAGCCATAATCGGCTGTACTTTCTTGCTAATTAACTGGCGAATATAAAAAGGCTGATTCGGTACAAAGTGATGAATAGTATGCGTTCGGCCAAAATCAAAACAGAACAGCTGAAAAGGCAAAAACCAGCGGCTGCTAATCACATGCGTTTGCTCTAACAAGTTAGTCACGCCACCGTAGTAATGCATTGAAGAAGTCACAAAGTTCAGCGACGTTGAGCGGATCATGTTTGGCACAATCAGTACTACCATTAAAAACTCAGCCACTGCTAATATATCCGCTCCCCAAAGAGGCACTTTGAACGGCTGAATAAATTGCACTACATGATAAGCAATTACGCCATATAAGGTCGCAAAGTAAGCCGAGGTGATCGGAAAACCGGCATTAAACACCTGTAGGAACTTAAAGCCTTTAATCTCTTTGCTAAAACGCTTGGAGTTAATCAGTAAACCGAGCAATCCATCGACAATCACCACTGCTCTTAAAAATGGCGACTGAATGCCATTACCGACTAAGCGCTCTTCTAAATCTTGCTCAGTGCCAGACACTTTGTGATGGTGTAGGTGAATTTGTCTACGATACCAAGGATTAACCGTATTCGGTCGCATCAGCCATACCGTCAACATCATAAAATTATGTATAAACGGTCGATTACTAAAATACTGTTTGTGAATTAGATCATGTTCTAACTCATGGGAAATAGACGTGATTAAAGCCGCTAAAATAATACATAACCACGCAGGAATAAGTGCAATGTAATACAGCATACCAACGCCAATGAGTGAAAACAGTGACAGCAACATAATTGTCATCGCAATGCTATTTTGCTGGTTAAGAATAGGAAAACGGACTCGAAGAGATTGCTCTTCGGCTTTAATCGCAGTCACAATGCTTTTTATGTTCTGCTTCGCGGTTAATTTTGACATTAAAAATATAACTAACTTCTTGGTGCCAAGATCATATCGTAAAGGCAACATTCCCTCGACTAAATACGGTGGAATATAGTGCAAAATACACTTTGAAGGTGTAAAGGGTTTATGACTGCGAGCGCAGCGAGTACATTCTCTTTGCGCAATGTGAAATAAGCAATTTTAATAATTGGTAAAGCCGACTAGTGACCACAAAAATATATGGAATATTTTTGAACTGCGAAATGAGCTATTTTAAAAACTGCTGAACCTGCATCTAGCTAGTAGGTGCAAAGGGTTTATGACTGCAAGCGCAGCGAGTACATTCTCTACTCAATCGGAACTGCGCTATTTTCAAATCTACTGAATCCAAAGCGAAGCTACTCAGTCTGAAGAGATGGGAACAAGGATACCTAATGAGCAAAGCTCAATAAGTAACCCCTTCCTCCACCAACAAAACCTACTGAGCAACATCCATCTCATACTGCTTAAGTATGGCCAGCATATTCTCAGGAATTGGCGACTTTTGTCCGGTTTTCATATTAAACATCACCACATTCGCATAGCCCGTTGTACAGATTGCTTGTTGCGACTCGCTAAACGCTTCATAACGCATAGTAAAACGATCTTCTTTAATATCGGTGATGTATGAACCAATGTACAAGGTATCGGGAAAAGTCACTGGGCGCTTATATTGCGCATAAGTGTCGCGTAACACTGGGCTATGTGTCGGCTCAGATAAAACAGATAACAACCCAGTTTGTTGTAAAAAGTCGATCCGCGCGGTTTCAAAATAGCGGAAATACGACACATTGTTCACATGCCCCAACGCATCCATTTCACCCCACACCACCTTTACCTTAGTGGTGATTGCGAACTTCTCAAAAAATCCCTGCATGATGTAGCCTTTTTATGGTTATTTGTTTTAGAATAAAAAACTCATCGTACCAGTATAATGGTGCAAAATAAATCTTGCGAAGCAAGGTTACTTTTGCGCAAGGTGAAATGAATTATTTTAAAAACTGCTGAGACTGCATCTAACTGTAACTCAGACAAAAATTAAAGACTGTGAGTGCAGCGATTACATTCGCTTGGCACAAGGCTGACAAATTAATATAAGAATGAATGGAATATTTTTGAACTGCGAAGCCGAGTGAAAAGATTTTTGGGACTAAGAAATGACTAAAAACTAATATGAATTAATAAGTAAAACTATAAACAACCTTACTTTTATAGCAATTTTAAGATTAACAAGTTTCAAAACTAAAAAAACGCCCTGAACAAGGCGTATTATTTTAAAACTGTTTATCACTCAACACCCTATTTTCTTATTACCTTATAACTTCCACAAAACTTAAACTATGGCATTATGACCAGATCAAACTCATTATCCATTAATATTTTGTAACAATTTAAAACTTACCACTTTACATAAGCGCTTATATATTATTTTACATAAGCACTTATACATTATGATATCAGTACAATATGAAACGAACATTGGGCACCACACTTCGCCATCTTATAGAGCTGTTAGATGGCTCAGTAGAACAAGTCTATAGTGACTTTGGTCTTGACTACAAACCGCGGTTCACACCTATTATGCGCACCCTTGCAAAAATAGAAGTTATCTCAGTGAGCGAACTTGCAAAAGAAGCAGGAATTACACAACCAGCAGCGACACAAACAATCCAAGCAATGGCGAAAAAAGGGCTTGTAACAATTTCGGTGAACAAAAAAGATAGCCGACAGAAGCAAATAAGCCTCTCAAAGCAAGGCAGTGCAATGATGTTACAACTCGAAAGATGTTGGCAAGCAACAGCCATTGCAGCAGAAACTTTGGACAATGAATTACAGACGCCATTAACTGTTTTGGCAGAAGAGGCAATTCAGGCCCTAGAAAAAAAATCATTTCTCTCACGGATAAAAAAAGCACATCAACAGCTATAAAAAAAGGTAAATATTATGGAACACATAAAAAGCAACAAACCGGCAGGGAAGTTACTATTCCCTGCATTATTATTGTCCTCCATGGCTTTTAACGGCTTTGCAAAAACAGTTAAAGGTCAAGATGAATTAGTATTAAATTGTGCTTCTGAAAATGTGCAAAAAGAAGTACTTGATGCGCTGCATAAAAAATTGGTAAGTGAATATATTTTTCCTAAAAAAGCCAATGCTTTTAAAAAACATATGCAAAGCCCTAAGGCCCAAAAAGCACTTAACGAAGTTAAAAACTGTGACGCATTGGTAAATACAGTTAACCAATGGTTAGCTGAAATAACCGCTGATAAGCACTTACATGTAACCTTTAGCCCATTTGAAATACCTGAAGATACACCTGAGTCTAAGGCTCAATTTTCAAAGCAAAAAGATGCATTTATGCGTTCTCTTAATTATGGATTTGAACAAGTTCAGCGGCTACCGTTTAATATTGGCTACGTTAATTTAATACTGTTTTCAGATATAGAAAAAGGCGGGCCACAACTTGCGTCAACAATGAACCTATTGCGCTATACCGATGCTCTAATAATCGATTTAAGAGAAAGCCGAGGTGGCGAGCCAGCTATGGTAGACTTAATTGCGAGTTACTTATTAAATGAGCGCACAAATACAAGTAACATCTATTATCGAAATGAAAACCGCACCGAAGAGCGCTTCACGACGGTTAATGTAACAGGCAATCATTACGGGCAACAGCGTCCATTGTATATTTTAACCAGCAAAGATACGTTTTCAGCTGCAGAAGATTTAGCATATACCTTAAAACATCTGAACAGAGCTACAATCATTGGCGAAGTAACAGGTGGCGGAGCGCATCCTGGTGAAGTAATAAAGCTGACAAATCATTTTGAAGGGTTTATTCCAAATGGCCGCTCAATTAACCCTGTTACTAAGACCAACTGGGAGGGTGTAGGCGTTCAACCGCATATAAAAACCTCTGCTGACAATGCACTCAATACAGCACAAAGAGAGATTTTAATAACATTAAAAAACAGCGAAGTTAATCTTACTCGAGCAAACCGGATGCAAAAACGCATTGATCGCTTAAAACTGTAAAGCAAATTAATGGGGTCATCCATTGGTCCCATAATCACGTTGCTATAGCAATTAATAAGTGCTCAATAATTTTAAAGAGAAGAGAAAACCGCCTTATCAATAGCTCAGGTGTTCATTACTAAAAACTGATGAGAAAGACTAAAAAGTCTGGCTACTTCAGAGTTATAGCGTGACTTGCCGAAATAGCCCGTAGACAAGCGTTTAACTGAAAATCTTCACCAATTTGATCAAATACATTTGATAAGTAGTGTTTTCGTGTAATTAAGTGAAATGTACAAAAAATGCTTATACACTAGTGTGTTAAGGGCAATAGCAAAAGTCCCTTTACTAAATGCTGCCGTACAAATTGGCATAGGAATAGCCTGCCAAGGTGCTGCTGCATGTCTTGCGATTTATAATGGTGCACAAACATACGCTGTAACAGGAAGCGCAAAAGCAGCACTTACATCAGCAGCGATTTCCTATGCGTCAGCACAAGTATTTCAGAAAATAGGTGGACAATTTACTAAAACCACAGGTGGTTTTTTTGATGCTGGGGTTAAAAATGGGTTCCGCCATATTGTCTCTCATGCATTAGCTGGTGGAGTGATATCAAAAGTCCAAGGTGGAAAGTTTGGGCATGGGTTCTTTAGTGCTGGTTTAACAAAAGGTTTAACTCCTCACTTTGAAGGTATCGGTGGTTTTGATGTTGGTGGATATAATCCTGCCGAAGCTATAGTTGCGAGTATATTAGGCGGAACGATCTCGAAAGCAACTGGTGGTAAATTTGGCAATGCTGCCATGACAGCGGCAATGGCGAATTTGTTTAATAATCAGAGGACGAGGTTGGAGAATTTAGAAAAAATGCAAATAAGTTTGTTAAGAAAGGTGTAGACGGTAAACAAACTACGATGGTGTTAAGAGGGAATAGTAAAATAGAACAAACTCTTAATGGAGCAATTCAAGAGCATGTTTGGGGGCGTCCAGTTAGTGCATGTCCAGTTGGCGCAGTTACTGTGTGTACAATGAGTTTATTTCTTGGGCGAGAAATTCCAAGCGAACTAAAAACAGTTGTTCATACAACTTTAGATGGGACAACGAAGATAATCGGAGCTGTGTGTGAGCGAAACTAATTTAGTTCCAGCCCCTGTTGAGTTTACAGTAAATTTTGCATCGGCTACTTGGAATGTCTCTACTGCACATTATATTTGTGAGTTAGCATGTTCCGCGAAGAATTCATTAGGAAGTTATAAATGATTTATATTATTAGAATTTACCAAGTGTTGTTTCTTTATCTATTATTAGATCGAGCTAAACTGACCATAATTTATGGATATGGTGATGTTTCTATGCTATTGGCATATTGCTTCTTTGTTGTTTTATATTTACTTTTCGATCTAAAAGATAATTTATGGTTTGGCATTACTTCACTTGCTTCATTGTCTATTTACCAAGCCATACCATACTTTATTTATTCTAGTTCATCATATGAAGGTACTGTTACTGGGCAGCTAATTCTTCTTGCATTAGTAGCTGGTTTCTACGGACCCGCGTTCGGCTTGGTTTTTTTCAAAATACGAAGAAATAAAAACTAACAGGGTCAGGTCTTGTATTGCATTGTGCAATATCACAAAGGTTAACGATTTTGATTAGTAAGCCTTTTTCATGATTTTGACAATTCAGGTTCCATGTATTTATAAGAATTATTTATTTTCCAGCATAAAAATATTAAGTCAAAATAAGAAAATAACGGGGTCAGGTCTTGCA
>NZ_PNEC01000039.1 GCF_005886345.1 Pseudoalteromonas phenolica | reverse complement strand
GCAAATCTCAGGCATTAAAAAAGGCCGCACCTTTTACAAGGAAACGACCTTTTTCACAGTGTTACTGCAATCTGTAGATTATTCTACGATTGAAGCTACAACACCAGCACCTACTGTACGGCCACCTTCACGGATCGCGAAACGTAGACCTTCGTCCATCGCGATTGGAACGATTAGCTCAACAGTCATCTTGATGTTGTCACCTGGCATTACCATTTCTACGCCTTCTGGTAACTGTACGTCACCTGTTACGTCAGTTGTACGGAAGTAGAACTGTGGACGGTAACCTTTGAAGAATGGAGTATGACGACCACCTTCATCTTTAGATAGTACGTATACTTCTGAAGTGAACTTCGTGTGTGGGTTGATTGAACCAGGCTTACAAAGAACCTGACCACGCTCAACTTCGTCACGCTTAGTACCACGTAGAAGTGCACCGATGTTCTCACCAGCACGACCTTCGTCTAGAAGCTTACGGAACATTTCAACACCCGTACAAGTTGTCTTCGTAGTTTCTTTAATACCTACGATTTCAACTTCGTCGTTCACGTTGATGATACCAGCTTCAACACGGCCTGTTACTACTGTACCACGACCCTGGATTGAGAATACGTCTTCGATAGGCATGATGAATGGCTTATCGATGTCACGCTCTGGCTCTGGGATGTAAGAATCTAGTGCTTCTGCAAGCTCTAC
>NZ_PNEC01000038.1 GCF_005886345.1 Pseudoalteromonas phenolica | reverse complement strand
TAGTGCTTCTGCAAGCTCTACAATCTTGTCTTCCCACTCTTTCTCACCTTCTAACGCTTTAAGCGCAGAACCTTGGATTAGAGGTAGGTCATCACCTGGGAAGTCGTACTCAGAAAGAAGTTCACGAACTTCCATCTCTACTAGCTCTAGTAGCTCTTCGTCGTCAACCATGTCACATTTGTTCATGAATACGATGATGTAAGGTACACCAACCTGACGAGAAAGTAGGATGTGCTCACGTGTCTGAGGCATAGGACCGTCAGTAGCCGCAACTACTAGGATCGCGCCGTCCATCTGTGCAGCACCTGTGATCATGTTTTTAACATAG
>NZ_PNEC01000037.1 GCF_005886345.1 Pseudoalteromonas phenolica | reverse complement strand
GCGTTGACACTTAAAATTCAAAGCGCTTGCGCCTGCACTATTAAGCCAAACTTAAAATTTAAACACACTCACCAAACTCAAAATTGCAAAGAAGCGTTCGACTGGTGAATGATGATTCTGGTCACAGCTTAAATTTAAAAACGAAAAGCCGAGACCAACTTAAAACTCAATTACGCCACTGTACCTAAAAGCTGATTTGAAGAAAAGACTTGAGAGAAAAACCGCTTGAAAGACAGCGATTTAAAGTGACGCATAACGCCTCAATATGGGGCGCACAAATGCATGGCTATACTTAGCGATGAAGGAGCGCAAGCCATGCGTTTTGCGTCCATGCCATAATTGACTTGTTATAAGCACGTTAACTCATTGAAGTCATTAGCTACTTTATTAAGCTCACCAGTTTCATGCGACCAAACATAGATGGAGTCCATGTAACTATTACTTTGTTTAATTAGCACAAGTTGATCACCACACCCGTTTCCCGCGATGGCTAATGCGTTGTTTGGAAAATTTCCGAAACCTTCGCAAGATCGAGTTTCAGCGATAATGTGATTACAAGTTCGAGCTATGCGCTTCCTATCCGAAGTATCGAAGATAGGATATTGCTCCCATACATCACCAGCAACTTCGATTTCTCCGCCATTGTTATTTTGCATTGAAGCTTTATAATTTTGCGGAAGGACTGCATCCAATTCTTCTTCTGCCTGAAGTAAGAATTTTTCCTCTAAGTTAAATGCCACACTTGACTCCTTTAGTGCTTATAACGCCGTAATAAACGGCACAAAATAGCAGGCTAAACTTAGCGACGAAGGAGCACAAGCCTGCTGTTTTGTGTCCTTTGTTTAATTACTTTGTTATGTATTACATACTGCTAGCTAAAATACCTTTTAAACAACTGCGGACAAAGAAACTTTGACTCTTTGTCTGACGGTAAGCTGTTATTTGGGTGAGAACAATAACTAAAAACTGTATTTACAAAGTAAGTTAATTCGACAAGATAATCATTAGCCTTTTTAGCTTTCAAAGCTTTGCTTGCTCGTACCATCTTTAGGTCTGCAAGGTCATTTAAATCAACTCTAAACCCACCAAAGTATGGGTCATTGGTATAAAAATCAATTCGAAAAGCCTCGCCTTCTAAAACATACTCAATATCATGAAACTTCTTCCATGATATGAACCCTGAATTATATTGCTTAGCTAACATAATACCTTTCTCGAGGTTACCGCTTCTGCGATACTTCACCAACTTTTGACAGCAAGCTAACAAGTATTTTTTATCTGCTTTTGCTTTTTAGGATCAGCATTTAATTGCTGAAGTTTTTCAGATACATCCATATTTCAAGTAATACATAACGCTTGCCTAACCGGCGCGAAATAGCAGGCTAAAATTAGCGACGAAGGAGCGCAAGCCTGCTGTTTTGCGTCCTTTGGTTTAGGCGCTTGTTATATTTATATTACACCCGCACCATTTTTTATAAAAATAATGATATGTAGGGCCAATGATAAAGCCTGTTAAACTTAAAAAAAACCAAAACGAGTCCATTGGTGAAACTTTTAAACTGATACATCCACCAATAATTGAGGCGGTTATATAGTTGGCTATTTTAAGTTTTAGAAATAGTAAATATATTGGTGTTGCAAAAAATAGAGCTACACATATGCCAATCAATACCGACACAAAATAGACATACAAAGGACCAATGGTTAATTGACCTAAATTGTTAGGCTTGCCTTCAAATAATAATGTTCCGATAATCCCACCTAGAAAAAGAAGATTACCAATTGCAACAGAGCAAACAGACACTTTTATTATGTTGAGAATTGAACGCATAAGTGACTTTTAAATATAACGCCCTGTTAATGGGCTTTTTTTACCAGTTTGCCAAAATGTGGAGCGCAGCGGAACCCGGCAAACTAAAAAAAGTCCATTTAAACAGCTTGTTATATGCCGTCTTCCGCAGCTTCCTCTAACCAATTTCGTAAAGCAAAGGAAGAGTTTAACCTCTTAGCGCGTTCAACATTTGAATAATCTGGAGGCATGACTTCAACATTAATGTAGATATTGTCTCTATCGGCAGCCGAGCCAAAAAGGCCTTCATCAATCAAATTGGCAAGAGCCTTTTCCATTAGATTGATTCGCTTATCAAACTCATGTTCGGTTAGAAGAGTCTTATTTTCGAAGTGTTGCTTCAATTTATCAAAATGTTCTGCTCCAAAATCACAGTATGGCGAATCTGCATATGACCACTTAATTTCGCTTGGATGGCATTTCTCTAATTCGGCGGTGGATTTTAAGGCATCTTGTGACCATGCAGATAAAAACGGAGCATGAGCTTGTCCTGTTGTTACTAAACAACAGTAATAGAATTGACTGCTATCCTTTGAAAACAACTCGGAAATTGCATTCCGACATGCAGTTGTTATTTCTATTTCTAGCTTCTTATCTGAGGAGTACATGTAATCTCAAAAGGCATATAACAGCTTATTCTCTCCCAAATTGCCAGAATAAATACCGACAAAACGGGCTATATTACGTGTCCCAATATTCACACAAGAAAAATCTATTGTAAACATGAGTTTAAAATGTCCAATTTTGTTCAGTTGTGAAAATTGGACAAAACGCAATTGAATAATGTTATGGGACAAAACACACTCTACTGTATAAATAAACAGCGCGCTTATGAACTTAAAATTACCTTTTTTATTTTTATTGTTTGCCGGTACTTATCTTAAAAAACAACTAAAGTTCATTAAAAATAGATAATCGACTTCATCGAGTTGAAAGGTAGGTACACATTGAAGTTGCTTTTAGATTTTTGATGAAACGTGAGCTGCAGGTTGCATATTTCAATCGGCTTGATCCACCTCTAAACCAAGCATAATTTAATTATCTGTAAAAACATTAACCTCGCTTGTTTAACTTCAAAGAAAATACGATAAACATCGCTGTACACAACCCTAATAACAAACTCGCAAAGTTTCCAACATAAGAAATGAGAGGGCTAATTATTAAAGTGTATAAGCAAATAAATGGGATCACGCCCAGCGCAACAAACTTCAAGTTAACTGAAACATCAAGATCACTTTGGCAATGTAAGCAAATTTTAAATTTTCCCCATGAATTTAAGGCTTTTGAGAAGAAGCTAATCTTCTTTTCACAGTGTGGGCAATGCATATAAGTTCCTTCTGATATATTTTTCATCATTTTAGTGTGTTTTAGTTCAATATAAATCAATGGTTAACTTTTACTTAAGCTAAGTTCATAGAAATCGACACTCTGGCTTGAATTACAACGCTTGGTAAACCCTGGCTTTAAAAGCACCTTTCCCAACTGCTCTTCAGCTAGTAAATAGCCTAAGTGCTTATCTTGGTAATTACCTTGCCCTTGGCGATGACTTATAAACACACACCCTAAAACTTTCTCTTTTTTATTTTTAACTAAAAACAATCTACTCTCTGCAAGGATAATATCTAACCAAGCTTTAGCTTGTGCCTTATTCTCTATACCTTGAAAATAAGGAGGCAAATTTTCTACCACATTTTTAGTTAAAATACGGGAAATAGTTTCCAAAAGCGCATCTGTAAATGGTCCATGCTCTGCTTTGAGTTCATGTACCTTGAGCCTGGCTGTTGAGAAATAGTGGCTCATGGCTTTGCCTTTTTAACAGTCTTAAGCACACTCTATGCTTGTTCTGGAAAACATTGCTCTAGAGTAAAAACCTGAACTCCTGTGTTTACTTTCGCGCTTTCTTGGCACATTTTATTTGCAACTTGATATCCATAAATGGGTCTGTAGCGCTTTAGAATTGGTAACAAGCAGAGCGCTGTTAATACCCAGCCACCTAACTTTTCAGCTAACCTGAAACCGTCTCGTTCACCTAGCAATAGTGAGGGCTGAAAGATGGCAATTTGCTCAAAGGCTAATCGCTTTACTTTATCTTCTAGCTCCCCCTTCATCTGTAAGTAAGCATTGTTACTTTTTGTATTTGCACCACTTGAAGACACTAAGAAATACCCTCTTACTCCGTTTTCAGATGCCTGTTTAGCGATTTTAAGCTGATAATCGAGATCTACAATTCGTTGTGCAGCTCTTGTTCCTACCTGTTTTTTGGTCGTTCCCAAACATGAAAACAAGATATCGCCTTTAAATAGCGCTCCATGTTGTTCTAGCTGATTAAAATCAATAACTATATTTTCAATTTTAGGGTCAGTGTAAGTCACTTTTCGACGAGTCACTGCCACTATTTGACTAATATGCTCACACCCTGCAAGTTGCTTGACTAAGTGTTTGCCGATTAACCCTGTCGCACCTAACACAATCACTTTTCTCATAAATGTATGTCTGAAATAAAGCTCTTAAATATATTTAAACAATGATACTACTGTATATCTAGACGCGATTCATCAAGTGCTCTATTAGCACGAATATAAAACTCAGCTACGCTTTATCTATACGTGGAATTTTGTGGTGACGTGTAATAATGAAAAGAACATATTATGCTCTTCTTTTGCTTTTCGTAGCTTTATATGTAAAAGGTAGCTTTGCTCAAATACCCGACGATGAGTTTAGCCTTCTGAGAAAAGAAATTAGCATTGAAAGCAATAAATCACCTTTAGCAGGTATAAAAAAAGTTGACGAAGTATTAACCAAATTTAATGCTCAACTTGCCAAGCATCAACAAATTAGGCTCTTATACTTAAAGTCTTGGTATCAAATTAGTTCAGACAGAATCGAAGAAGCTTTAAGCACTTTAGAACAAACTCGGTTGCTTGCAAAAGATATCACCGAACCCGGTATTCTTTATAGTTATTATGGTATTACTGCCAGTGCATTCAATTATATTGAATCTTATGAGCTGGCTTTAGATAATTATATGAAAGCTTACAAAGAAGCGCCCCTTCTAAAACAGCCTCAATTCATCCAACAAACAGAAAACAACATTGGTCATGTTTACTTAAAACTTGGACTCATGGATAAGGCTGAATATTACTTTAACCGCTTTTATAATCATGCGGTCGAAAATAACCTGCTCTCGCAGCAAGGTGTCGGTTTGAATAATTTAGGTGAAACTGCATTTTACAGAGGTGATTTCAACAAAGCTGAAGAACTTCATCAGAAGGCTCTCGCACTGAGAAAAAAGCATGGCTACGAATATCACCAATCATGGTCGCTCTATAATCTCGGGCGCGTCTATTTTGCTAAAAATGAACTAGATAAAGCCGAACAATTTTTAAATCTTGCAATTGAACGCCTGACTAAGCAAAACGCTAAATCAAAAGCGCTTATGCCTAAAATCGAATTAGCCAGAATGTTTATCTCTCAAAACCAGCCTCACAAAGCCGAAAAAATTCTAGAAGAAGTAATATTGCTATCGAAAGACTATAAAAAGCTCTCAACTCTAAAAGAAGCGTTAACTGAAACAGCCACTTTAAAAAGACTTAAAGGGGATTTTGAAAGCGCATTGTCCAGTTTAGATGAACGCAATACCGTTGTGCAGCAAATTGCCGAACGTAAGTCATCGATTGGGTTGGCACATATGGTGTCACAAACAGAGTTACAAACTAAAGAAATGGCGTTACAACAACTTGAACAGGAGCACCAGTTAGCCATGTCAATTGCAAAGTCTGAAAAGCAAATTGGACTCATTCTTTTATTAAGTTTTATGCTCCTAACTTCAATCACATCTTTCTTTTTATATCGCCTTAATCGTAAAAGGTTACAGTTACAAAACTTATTAACTCGATTAAAGAGAACCCAAGACAAACTCGTTGAATCAGAAAAAATGCGAGCCATGACGACCTTAGTATCTGGTATGGCGCATCAATTAAATACCCCATTAGGTTTAGTCATTACTGCAAACTCATCTTTACAATCTCAAGTAGAGGTACTCACCAATAAGCTTAGCGATAAATCTTTGACTCAAGTTCAACTCAGTCACTTTCTAAATGAATCAAATGAACTTATAAATCTAAGCCAAAGAAACAGTGAACGTGCAGCAGAAATGATCCAAACGTTTAAAATGATGTCTGCAAAGCTGCAAATGAACGAGCGCCGACAATTTGAAGTACTTGGCTTTTTAAGAAACAAAGTGCCTCAAATCATTCGAACATATAACCAAAGTATTCAATATCAAATTACCGGTAAAGAGATTGTTATTTCAAGTTATTCGTCGGTTTTACTCAAAGTCATTAATCAGTTCATTGAAAACTCTGTTAGGCATGGCTTTGAAGAAATTGAGACACCCCTAATTAAAATATCAGTCAATATAAAGCTAAATGAGATTGAAATTCACTATTCAGACAATGGGGTGGGTATAGAGCAAGAAAAACGAAGTAAAATATTTGACCCTTTTTATACAACTCGTTTAAGCGATGGGAACTTAGGTTTAGGTTTAAATATTATCTATAACTCTGTCGTACACATTATGCATGGACAAGTAGAGTGTTTAGGTGATGATGAAGGCGCGCACTTTCTTATTGTGCTTCCTAAAAATATCTCAAGCGAAACTGTTGAGTAAACAAATTAAGCTTATTGCTTAGATGGATACCAATTCAATATGTGAAGGGGTTAACGAGAAGGTTCTATCATGCCTATTAACAACAGAACATTAAGACTTAATTGGAATTTAATTGGTTCAATGTTGATTTAAAGAGCCTCTATTTTGAGGCCCTCTTAGTTTACTTTTCGGCTGAATATGGGTCTTCTGCCATCAGATAAGCTCTTAAATCTGCTTTCTGATCTTGCGCTAATAGCCAGTGTCGGAGTTCTTTTATTTTTTCATAAGCTTCTTCACCAAACTTGGCTTTATAAACATCCGTTAGTGTTTGCTTGGCATTTTGCTCACGAATACCTTTTTGCCAATTTTGCGTCACAACAGCATTAAGGCTTCCAGCTAAACCTTCGTTTTTAAGTAACTCCCACTCTCCCTTATCGAGCCATAATCCACCCATGACTGAGCTGTAATCTAGCTTGTGTTCATTCTGTGCCGATATTCTAAATTTACGCATTATGGTACCCGAAACAGGACACAATAGTGCGCGTTTACTGTCCTCAACTTCATCCTCAGAAAAACTTATATCTTCAAAAAACTGGTAGTCATGGTTTCTTTCTTTCCAAGCAACATAATCTTCAATTAATACCCAGTTACCACCACAACTATTACAAGTATGTGCTCTAAACTGACCATCTATAAAGCTTGGCAACAATCTGCCTTCGTTACAACTTGTACAATTCATATTTATCCCTTAAACCCTTACACTTCATCAATAACTTGAACGTCTTATGAGGTATGTTCGAATGTCTTTACGCCAACAACACTATAATAAAAATCGGTTTAAAACAAATCAGGCTAAGTATAAAAAGTACAGCTGTATCATTACTCATATGCGAGTAAATTCATGTGATAACTAGATTATTAACAGATAAGATAGAAAATAGACTAAAGGGAAGCATGGCTTCCCTTTAACTTTTCGTGGTTAGGCTGAAAACGATTTCAGCTGAAGTAAATCTTGTGATGTTGAAGTCTCAAAATTAGATACATGGCCGAGTAAATGACTCGCCTGCTCACGCATCTCTTTGCTCGAACTAGTGGATTGTGCGACCAATTGCATATTCTTCTGCGTTAAGTTATCAAGCTGCGCAACAGTTGAAGATACCGCTGAAATAGCATCAGACTGCTCTTTACTAGCCTTAGTAATTTCAGAGATCATTTTGTTCACTTCACCAACAACTAAAATCAGTTCTTTGAACTTACCGCCTGATTCCGCTACTAAAGCACTGCCATTATGAACAGCCTCGCTACTGTCTTTGATTAAAATTTTAATCTCTTTAGCTGCAGAAGCACTTCGCTGAGCAAGGTTACGTACTTCACTGGCTACCACTGCAAAACCACGCCCAGCCTCTCCTGCACGTGCGGCTTCTACAGAGGCATTTAACGCCAATAAATTCGTTTGGAATGCTATCTCATCAATGACACTAATTATATCTGAAATGCGTTTACTACAGTCTTCAATATCAGACATCGCTGTGACGGCTGATGAAACTGTCTCTCCTCCCTGCTCCGCATTGCTCATAGCCTCAGCAGCTCGAATAGATACATCATTGGCACTTCGGGCATTTTGCTGTACAGTTGATGTGAGTTCTTCCATGGTCGATGCAGTTTCCTCAAGGCTGGCCGCTTGACTCTCAGTTCTCTTGCTAAGCTCTTCATTACCTGATGCTATTTTCTGCGCGCCGTTATTCACTCGCTCAGATGCTTGGGTGATATCTAACACCATGTTATTAAGGTTTTGCATTAGACCATTCATGGCATCTCTTAAAATATTAAATTCGTCCCCCAAATTATTATCAATACTGTGAGTTAAATTGCCATTGGCTAAAGAAATAATGGCTTGTTTTATGCTGCGAATGGCCTGCTTTCTAGCAGTAATATCTGTTGCGTACTTAACGACTTTGTAAGGTCTACCGTCACTGTCTAAAATCGGGTTGTAAGAGGCCTGAATCCAGATTTCACTGCCACCTTTTGCAATACGCTTGTATTCCCCAGTGTCATATAAACCTTGGTTTAACTTTTGCCAAAACTCCACATACTCAGAACTTTGAGCATATTCTGGCTCAGCAAACATACTATGATGGGCACCTTGAACCTCTTTCAACGTATAACCCACTGCATTTAAAAAGTTTTCATTGGCAGTAATAATGGTACCATCAAGGTTAAACTCAATCACAGCTTGAGATTTATCGATTGCTTGCAATTGGCCTGCAAAGTTTGCGCTCTGCTGCTTTTGCTCTGTGATATCTGAGGCGAATTTAACGACTTTTATAGGTTTACCACTGGCATCAACAATCGGATTATAAGTTGCTTGTATCCATATCTCACGACCGCCTTTCGCAACTCGCTTGTATTCACCAGAATCGAATAAACCTTGATTTAATTTCTTCCAAAACTCTCGATACTCATGGCTATTTGCATAGTCTGCTTCTGCAAACATACTATGATGTTGGCCTTTAATTTCATCGAGACTATAACCCATCGCATTCAAAAAGTTTTCATTGGCATTAATGATGGTGCCGTCCATATTAAATTCGATGACCGCTTGAGATTTGCTAATGGCTTGCAGCTGACCTTCGTAATTGGCACTTTGTAACTTTTGTTGCGTGATGTCTGTGGCATACTTAACCACTTTAATCGGCTTACCATTTAAATCAAAAATTGGGTTATACGAGGCTTGTATCCAAATTTCTCGGGCCCCTTTAGCCAACCGTTTATATTCGCCAGAGCTAAACTTGCCCGCGTTTAGATGCGCCCAAAATGCTCGATACTCCTCACTCTTTGCATACTCTGGCTCGGCAAACATACTATGATGCTTACCTTGAATTTCATTTAACGCATAGCCCATGGCCGCTAAAAAGTTATCATTGGCAGTCAAGATGGTGCCATCCATATTAAACTCGATAACTGCTTGCGATTTGCTGATAGCGTCAAGTTGACCTTGAAAGTCAGCCGCTTGCAGTTTTCTTTGAGTAATATCAGAAGCGTATTTAACGACTTTAAAAGGCTTGTTATCTTTATCAAAAATTGGGTTGTAGGTCGCTTGAATCCAAACCTCTTTGCCTCCTTTACCTAAGCGTTTATACTCACCTGAACTAAACTCACCACGATTAAGTGCAGACCAAAAATTGGCATATTCTTCACTTTTCGCATAATCTGGCTCAGCAAACATACTGTGATGCTGGCCTACAACCTCGCTTAAACTGTATCCCATGACATCTAAAAAGTTGTCATTGGCATTTAAAATATAGCCATTTAAGTCAAACTCTATAACTGCTTGAGAGAGACTAATTGCAGAGAGCTGACCTCTATAATCTATACTTTGCACTTCATAGCTATCGACATCATTTAACGACAGCATCGTATTATTCGCATCGGAACTTACTGTTAGTGAAAACCACTTGTAGCTTTTATCTTTACAAATAACTTTTACAACCATAGAGCCATTTTTATTTTTGAGTTTTTCAAGATCAGCTTTAACTACTTCTCCATAAACTTGTCTTTCTAAATCTATTTGGCTATAACCTGTAATATTTAAAAAGTGATTGCTTGCATATGTGATAAGGCCATGCGCATTAATTTCTAAAAATGAGTGTAAATGTGAGAGTAGATCAAGCTTAGATTTAAGCGCATTAGAAATTTCGCGCTCTTTGCTTGCATTAAAAAACATATCTATGTGCTCTATGGCTATTTATATTAAATAAAACAATAGTAGAAGATTTGAGTCAAGCCAATACACAAGTTACTAAATACGGTCATTTTTTAAGAAAGTTTACAAGGTAAAATTCAAATCGCATAAGACTACTTCTTTTTTCAGATTCAAATATTAATGCCGATGTTATAGAACTCAATTTAATTAAAATAAAAAGGCAGAACGTGATCTGCCTTTTAAATTTTTTGTCTAATCAGGCTCAATTAAGATCTAATGGCCATTGCCCATCTTAACATTGTCTTAAAACTTGGCTCTTTACCATACATTGTCATCCCCATCTTAAACATGCGAGCAGCCATATTGCGAATAACAATACAGCCAAGCAATGAGCTGATGAAGGCGATGGCTACTTGCCAAAATGCCACATCAATCAGCGCCATTTTCATTGGCATAAAGACAAATGCCGTTAATGGGAAATAACTTAACACAGTCACAGCCAAGCTACTTGGACTATCCATCATCATAAAACCAGCCACAATCGGGATCAGGGGGATCATCATAAACGCTGACTTACCACTGTGGTTCGGGTCATCGATCGCAGCTGCAATAGCGGCTATAAATGCTGTACACATATAAATGCCCACGAGTACAAACACAATAAACCAAGGTAAAACAGTAAAGTCGAAAATGCTGAAATCAAGCGCTCTACCTTTCAAAATGACCTGTACAAATGCAAACCCCAACAATGCAGTAATGGCGGTCGTGGTCATGGCTTTCACCGCATGCAACATTTGCCCGATGATTTTACCTTCAATCCACGTCTTTGCATCAATGCAAGAGTAAAGCTGCTCAGTAACGCGTTGTTGCTTTTCGCCGGTAATTGCAACAAACACCTGCCCGAAAGTCATAAACACACCAATGGCCATTAAAAATAGTAAACCATTAGCGGTAATTGAAGATTGTTGCATTGCATTTTTGACTGCTTCATCTAGGTAGTTTGTTTCAAACTGCAGTGGCTGCTCAAGTAAAGCCAGTTGAGTTGGGCCAAGATTTAAAGAAGCGGCAGCATTTGAACGCGCATAGTCGTTTAACTGGACTTGCAAGTCATTTTGCCAAGACATTTTACCTTGAGAATATAAAGTCACTTTTTGTGGTAACGCCTGTGAAGCAAAGATCAATGCACCATCAATATTGCCCGCTTTGACTTCAGCAATAAGTGCATCGTTCGATTTTGATTCTGTTCTAAGCACAAAGTCATCATCTAATTGAAGACCCTGTAATTCAATATTAGAGACGATTTGCTGCGGCTCAGGCTGGTATAAGACTTGGTTATGCCATAAATACATACCAAGCGCCAAAAGTAACATAATTGATTTACCGATCAGCTCTTGCTTCCATTTAAAGAATTGCATGAATTCCCATTTAGCGACTGTTAGGGTCTGATTTAAGCGACTCATGCGGCTTCTCCTTTCTTCGCAGCCTGATCAGACTCTATGGCGTGCAAATAAAGCTGATGTAAATCCATTCTTTGACTATCGATAAATGCAATATCACCTAATTCAGGTAGATGGGTTAATAATTGATTTAGTTGATCTGCGCGCTCTGCGCGAATTGCCAAAGTGGTATCGTTGAGTTGCTCAACGTCAAAATGCACTAATTTAGCATTCGCTTCAATTAAATTGACGGTGTGAGTAAAGGTAACTTTTAGAGCACTGCCTACGCCAACTTGAGATTGAATATCAGCCAATGTGCCATATAAAACACTTTGTCCATGATTCATCAGTAACATTCTGTCGGCTAGTTTTTCGACCATAGACATCTGATGCGCACTTAAAATCACAGTCATGTTTTGCGCTTTTAATTCTTTTAAAAATGACACAACCTTTTCTTGGTTAACGGGATCTAAACCCGAAAATGGCTCGTCTAGTAACACCAATTGCGGCTTATGTAATACTGCGCTAATCAATTGTACTTTTTGCTGGTTACCCTTAGATAAGCTTTTTAATTGATCATTTTTTCGTTCAAGCAAATCGAATCGCTCAAGCCAATAGTCGATCCGCTCTTTCGCAGTCTTTTTATTTACGCCCCGTAAGGTGGCAAAGTACATAAGGTTTTGTAATAACGACTTTTCTAAATAAAGGCCACGATCTTCAGGTAAATAACCAAGTTCTGAAGCGGGGATAGACGAATGTGTTTGACCATCGACATTAATGATAATTTGCCCTTCATCGGCCTGCGTGAATCCGACGATCATTCTCACTAAAGAAGACTTTCCTGCACCATTTGGCCCAAGCAATGCGAATACTTCACCTTGTTGGACCTCAAAGCTTAAGCGATTAACTGCCGTCACTTCTTTATAATGCTTGCTGATGTTGTCCACTTTGATATGCATAACGTTCCCTATGAATAAACATTTGGCTCGATTATAACCACATAGCAATCACGATAGACAGGCAGAAACGTTACAGATTATGAACGAATGTAAAATGATCCGAAGAAAGAAAGCGCACTTTTGCATGTATCAATCAGTGCGCTTGAAAAGATGCAACTTACGCCGTTTGTTCTACTTGTGCTTTATGACGAGCCAAATGACCGCCTATAAACTGGCTCATAATCAATGAACATGCAGCCAGCCCTGCACCAAAATAAAATACCAATGAACTGTCATATAACCACACCACGCCAAAACTTGCCGGTATAATCACTGCAGCAATGTGGTTAATGGTAAAACTCACTCCTGCCGTAGCGGCAATATCTTCAGGGCGAGCTATTTTCTGAAAATAGGTTTTTAGCGCAATCGCCATGGCAAAAAATAGATGGTCAACCACATAAAGCACTGCTGCAAACTCTGCTGACTCAACTAAAGCATAACCAACAAATACCAATACTAGCCCCGTGTACTCAATGGTTAATGCTTTTTGCTCACCAATGCGCCCAATCATTTTGCCTATCACAGGTGCGGCAAAAATATTGATTAAGTGATTGAACATATACAGCATGGTTATTTGTGCAACATCAAAGCCAAACTTTTCTACCATTAAGAAACCCGCGAAGACCATAAAGATTTGCCGACGTGCACCTGAGAAAAACAGTAAAATGTAGTACAAACTATATTCTTTTCTCACGATTAGCTTTTTATGCTGAAGGTTTTTCTCAGGAAAATGAGGAAATGCACTCATCATAAATAAAGTCAGTAATAGGCCTACACCACCAAAGAATAAATACAGCCCCTGATAAACGCTGCTAAAGAAAGTCACACCTAGCCAAATTAAGGCAAACGTTGCCAATGACGCCATCGATTTTATCGACATCAACTGACCCAACTTTTGTGGTGCTTCGTCTTTACTAAACCATTGTAAGCTCAATGATTGATTGAGTGTTTCGAAATAATGGAAGCCAATCGACATTAATACCGTTGTGGCATAAAGCCCATAAACACTCGGAAACAAGCCTGTTAGCGCCACACCAACAGACAATAAACACAAACTAATTAACGCAAATGTTTGCTCTTTTAATACCAGTAAAATAAAAACTGCGGTAAATGCTAACAAGCCAGGGATCTCTCTTAGAGACTGCAGCATTCCCATATTGGCACCATTGAATTGTGCCGCCTCTACTGCAAAATTGTTCAATAACGCGTTCCACGCCGAAAACGTCACTGCCATCACAATGGTTGCAATAGTTAAAAATCCAAACGGTGATTGCCACTGTTTATTTTGTTTCACTTTTCCCTCACATAAGCACTTTGATTAAAACGCGAGCATATTGTATGCTTTGCCCATAGTGACCAAAATGTAAATTTATGACAGATAATTTATCAAATCAGACAATTTCAAATTGGGTGAGTGTGAAAACCCGCTTTAAATTAAAAGAGCTAGGTAAGCCCATTTACCCAAGAGCCACTGAAATGCCGCCTTGGCAGCATGTGCAAACCCACTCACATACTTGGGGACAACTTGCCTATACCAGTGATGGGGTATTAGGCATTCATACCCCGGCTGGTAAATTTGTTATTCCCCCTGATCAGGCTTTATGGATCCCACCCCATCTACCTCATGAAACCTTTTGCCGCTACGGTGGGCATTTTCGAAGTGTTTATATTGATGAAAAGTATGTTCAAATACTTGGTAGTGAAGCCAAGCTTCTTCATGTTAATGAATTACTTAAAGCCATGATTTTAGAAGTGTGTAACTGGCCACCAAACTATCAACCTGATGATAAAAAGCTACGATTTACCCAAGTATTTATTGACCAATTAGAGTGTGCGCAATCCAGTAGTTTCTTTATGCCTAGCGCACAAGACGACCGCTTATTGCCAATTATTTCTGAACTGCACGCAAACCCTGGTTGTAATAAAACCCTTGAACAATGGGGCGAACTGGTTGGCGCTTCGACACGCACACTAAACCGACTTTTTCATAAAAGTTTCTCTATGAACTTTAGCCAATGGAAACAGAAGCTCCGAGGCCTTCGTGCTGTTGAAATGATTGAAGCAGGTTACACACAACAAACCATTGCTGAGCAATTAGGGTTTGAATCTAGCTCTGCGTTTAATACCGCGTTTAAAAAGGTGTTTAAATGCACGCCGGGGCAATATTTGAAGAAATAGAAACATTACAATTTAATTACAATACCAACAATAAAAAACTACTAAAGGACTAGGAGGCATCTTTTTAGTTAGCACTTTAGTTTCCTACATTACCCAATTTAAAGACAGTTATTTATAAAAATGCACAAATGTAAATAAAGTATTTTTGATATGTATCAAAGTATGTTTAAATCAATACTAATGGATTACGGCGTTGTGTATTTTTAGCTAGCCCTTAATACATGGAAGTTCAAAACTAATAACTAAGTGGTAAGTATTAATGAACAAGAAACTTCTATTCTCAGCGGCGCTTTTAGCAGCTACTTCAAGCTCAATTTTTGCATCTAGTGACACATTTCAAGCAACTATCAGTGGATGGAGTGAACCAACTTTTGCACAAACTAGTGCGCTAAACTTCGGTAAAATCCGTTTGGCGGCAACTTCAAGCTGTACTATGGACAACGCTGGTGCGGTAACAGGTGACTGTGACGCATCTGATGCTAACATCCAAATCGGTGGCGTAACTGTATCTGGTCTTGCGCCAAACTCTGCAATGAACATTACTGTAACAGGCAGTTCAAGTGCTAACTTAACATTTGAACCTGTAACTACAGCAACAGATGGAACATCTTCAGCAACAACAGCTGATGGCGTAGCGTCTGCTTTCACGACTGATGCTTCAGCAACAGATATCACTATCAGTGTATACGGCACAATGACTGTAGACAATGCACTAACTGCAGATGGTAACTACTCTGTAGATTATACTGTTGACGTGTCTTTCCAATAAGAACTATTCGTCAAAATCTTTTAAACTAAAGTGTGGGCATTGCTCACACTTTTTACTTTCTTAGTCTGTTATAATGTTATGCGTTTTCCCCTATTCTTCTTTTTTATATTATTTTTAGTGACCTGTAGCTCATCTGTATTTGCCAATCTTGCATTATCAGAATACCGCCTTTACTTTGATGGTCGTACCAAAAACAACTCTTTAATGATCAGAAACACTTCTGATAAAAACCTCGATTTCAGATTAGTACTTGTGCACAAAGACATGACCGAAGAAGGTAATCTCATCAATGTCTCAGAAGCAGATGTACAAGGCCGCTCTGCCAAATCAATGTTAAGATATTCACCGCGCAGAGGCACAATAAAAGCCAAAGATATGCAAGCCATTAGAATGACGGTGCGCAAAAAAGCAAATTTAGCACATGGTGAATATCGTGCTGTACTGAAGATTATTGCTTCGGAAGCCCAAGACCCCAATGAAGCTGGTATCAGTATCAAACCTAAAGTGGCTTATAGCATTCCTGTGATTGTTCGACATGGTCGCTTGGAAGTAGAGTCTGATATTGTGAACCCGCAATTAGTGACGCAAAATGGCCAGCCTACAGTGATGTTTTGGCAGACACTTAATGGTAACCGTTCATTATTTGGTGACTTCAAAATTCTC
Source organism: Pseudoalteromonas phenolica (assembly GCF_005886345.1). Lineage (GTDB taxonomy): Bacteria > Pseudomonadota > Gammaproteobacteria > Enterobacterales > Alteromonadaceae > Pseudoalteromonas > Pseudoalteromonas phenolica_A. The sequence goes on along the minus strand of NZ_PNEC01000037.1, from coordinate 48,662 downwards.
AATGAAGATGAAGAAGTAGTTGGAGAAATAAAAAACTTGGGCGTTTATACCCCACTTACTCGTCGTAAGGTGTTTATTCCTTTAACAGAAAGCGCCTCTGGACCTCTAACAATCCAGTACGAAGAAAATATTCGTTATGGCGGTAAGGTTTCTCTTACTGAAACGTTAAATATTAATGATTAACTTCTCAAAGTGAAACTTCGGTTTCATCTTCAGGCTGTACTTTTCTTTTATACATTACTTTTTACGTTTAATGTAAGTGCAGCCAATTACACTTTATACCATTGGCCAGTAGTGGACGATGACTTTGTTATTGTTAATGTAAAGCTAAACGGTCGCTCTGTAATTTCTGACTTAGAGGGTTATTACACTCAATCAGGAAGGTTTTTACTTCCCATATCGCCCTTAAATGATGCGCTCGGTATTGCTTTAAAAATAGAGAATCAACAAATAACTGGAGTTATTAAAAAAAGCGAGCTGACTTTTTCTATTGCTATGGAATCAACCTCATTTAATTCAGAGGAAGAACCTGTTTGGACAGAAGATGATTTTGACCATTATATTGACCTGCAAGTGATTAATGCAGTACTAAATATTGATGCAGATTTTGATTACGCATTGATGCAATTAAGTTTAACCACCAACCAACTAGAATCAACACAGAATAAAAACTCTCAATTACCCATGGTACGCTCTCAACTTTCAACCCCTGAGTTTGATATTGAGATAACCGATCAGTTTCAAAATATTACATATCCTGTAACTGATTATTCTATTACTTCTAGCTATTTATCAAGACTAGAAAAAAGCAAAAATTTACTTACTCTCAATAGTTATTTCGACGCATTTGAGCACCAAGCTCAATTTAGATTTAACCAAAATGAAACTGGCACTAACCAATTCATTAAACTCACAAAGTCATATGAGGACTCAAACCAAGAAGGACTAATCACTCAACTACATTACGAACTAGGTGATATTCAGTCTCAACGAGATCCACTCATCATGAACTTTAGCCAAGGTCGTGGTGTATACCTATCAAATATAAACCCGAACACCTCACAAAGCTTCTCAACAATAACAATAGAAGAAGCTACGCTACCAGGCTGGCTCGCAGAGCTCTACCGTAATGGGCAATTTGTCGCGTCTTCGGAGTCTACCGATGAAAATATTGTGCGTTTTGAAGATGTGGAAACATTTTATGGCAACAACATCTTTGAAATTCGACTCTATGGTCCCCAAGGTGAGCAGCTCACTAAAACCAGAAAGATCTCTGTGGGTAATACTGCACTTGCTAAAGGTCAAATGAGTTACCAGCTAGAATTATTAGATAGCACGCGTAATTTACTAAATGGACAATCTAACAATGCTGCTAGTTTTGGTAAGTCTATATCTGGCAGCGTGTCTTATGGTTTATCAGATAACCTCACCTATGATATGGGTTTGAATTATTTAACTGGGGATGAAGATAGTCGCTATCTAAGTACGGGTTTGCAGAGCAATTCTGAGCTTGGCAGTTTCAAATTTGTGGGTGCAAAACAAGTTGAGTTTGGCTCAGCTTATTTTGCAGGTTACCGTGGCGAAACCTCACTATTTACTGAAGAGAATATAAATATTAACTTTGAATACAGCCACCTGAATCAATTCAATAGCGCTGTATTTTTAAAACAGAATTACCCTTTAAAGTCTCGTGCCTCACTGAGCCTCAATAGTCGCTTTAGTCAGTTTTATAATTTAAGCTGGAATTTACGATTTTTAAATGAAAAGCGAGAACAAAAAGAAACGCGTCAATTCACCCAATTTGGTCTCAATGCAAGTTATTTAGGAGGGAACTGGTCCAGTCGTTTTCAATATGACAAGCTTGAAGATGAATTAATTAATCAAAGTTATTGGTCTATGGATCTTGGTAAATGGCATTGGACTAACTCTGTTGACTGGAAGCCATTTGAAGACAAAGAGCTGCTCAATTATCGAAGCAGCCTCCGGTGGCCACAAACCAGCCAAATGTTTAACCAAACACAATTAAGCTATAACCCACGCTCTGCAGCAAAAGTTGTGCTCGGCCATCAATATACTTACCGTAATGATGTATTTAATATTAGCCTTACCGGGCAATATGATAGTGAAGATGAGTGGCTAGTATCCTTGGGGATCAGCGGCACAATCAGCTTCGACCAATTCAATAATAACATCAACTTTTTGCCCCCTCGTTCATTAAGCTCAGGGCAACTAGCAGTAGAAACTTTTGTTGATAAGAACAACAATGGCGTTTTTGATACACAAGATCAACCCATTGCGGATGCAAGTTTCACTGGAAATTATTTATGGAAAGAGCATCGAACGAACTCCAACGGGCAAGTTTTACTTCCTAGCAGTACTGGCGGGCAAATTTTGAGTTTAGATTTGATGAGCTTGTCTAACCCGTACTATCAGCCAGTTAATAATCGCATAAAAGCGTCTTCTCACAGAGGTGGCGTAACCAATATCAAAATCCCTGTTAATATTGTCAATGAGGTTGAAGGCACGCTTTATTATACAACCAATAACAAGACTAAGCCTGCTTCAGGCGTGTCTGTGCTATTACTCGATGATGAAGGCAATATTCAATACGAAACCATCAGTGAATATGATGGTTACTATTTTTTTCCTAGAGTGCAAGCTGGCGAATACAGTATCAAGCTTGAGCAAAACCAATTTGCTGTAGATAACTTAATCACAAAAAACCTCCCAGAGAAGATAGTCGCGCCAGAGTATGGAGATACTGTTATTTTGAGAGACATCGTACTTCAAGATAAAACACAGTTGCTTACACAGCACACTGACACATCTAAAGCGCAATATTTTGTTCAACTTGGTGTATTTAAGAAAAGGTTATCAGCAAATATCGTTGCTCACAGTATTCAAGCGCTTAACTTCCCGCTACAACTTTATCAACACTTAAACCATGAAAACTATTACCTTGTTGCGGGTCCGTACAAAACTAAACAAAAGGCACAATCCGTCATTAATCAGGCTTACTCTGAACCAGCTTTATTTGGTAGTTTTATGATCGATGCCAGAAAATATGATTCTGTAAATTGGCAGCGGATCGATAGTAATTTTGAGTTACCTACCAATCCCAAAACTCAAACTAGACCTAAAACAGCCCATTACTATTGCCAATATGCACTTTATGCAAAGCGCTCTTCTGTGAATGTGCCACTCATTGAATCAAGTAAAAATATATTTCTTTCTGAAATAAACAAGCAAGGGAAGCGCTACACGGTTGTATTATCTGGGCCATTTGAATCTATTGGTAAAGCAGAATGTGACACAAAAATAAGTACTGCACTAAATGAAAAAAGCGCTCCCATCATTAAACGCTATAAAGAGCTTAATAAGATTACGGATTTATTTGATTAAAACGCACTGTATTAGTGGTATTAGTGATGTTCGAAACCTTGACACATTCCACTTCGCATTGACTAGCAAAAGACTCTAACTGCCAGCCTTTACTTTCTTTTTTCAAGAAACAAGCCGAATTGAAGTTATCAAATTTTAAGGCGTTAACCACTCTACAACTGGAAAACTCTCCCAATACTTGAATTTTACTTTGCACTTCTGGGCGCCAACCTTTGATGCTCGCTTTGAAACTGGCCGAAGCACCTTTAGCAGACTGAAAAGGTAAGGTAATGATTATTAGTAATAACAATAAAATAAGCAGTAAACGCATGGTTAATATGTCCTTATATAAAGGCTTCACTTCCTAAGTTAAGACATAATTTACTGTATGAGTGTAGAAGGGATATTGAGATTAAACAAAGTGAAGATTTCTTTTCATCTACCTACTGGCACAAAAAAGCGCGAACTCGTCGCGCTTTTTATCTTCTAAGTTTAGCTAAGCCTACTTAACTTATGATTGGCATAGGCCCTTGCCTCAGCAAGTCTGTTACTAGTCCCCTGCCCTAAACGATAAAGCAGGTAATAACAATAAGGTACAAAAGCTAAACTGGTGATGGTTGAAAAGATTAAGCCACCAATAATGGCAATCGCCATGGGTTTGTAATCTAATACGCCAGAATCAGCAGAGCTGCTATCGAATAACACAGGCAACATACCAATTACCGTCGTTGCCACCGTCATTAAGATTGGGCGTAAACGCGTTGAACAGGCATCAACAATCGCTTGTTGTAAGTGCTCGGCTGAGCCCTTAAAGCGGTTAATTTGGTCAATCAAGACTATGCCATTGTTTACCACAATACCCATAAGTACCAACATGCCTAACATGCCTGTTTCACCCAAGCCGATACCTAGTAATGCAAACGTCCAGTAAACGCCAACAAAACCAAGGCCTATAGAACTCAAGATAGCGATAGGTAATAAAAGAGACTCAAATAAAGCTGCCATGATCATAAAGATCAAGAACAGCGCAATCACCATATTAAAAGCCATGTCTTTCATTGACTCATCTTGCTCAGCAAATTTAGGACCTAAGCCCCAAGAATAGCCTCGCGGTAAGGTCATCGCATTCATCATTTCTTCAATGGCTTTTGCAGCTTCTTTATGACTGACCTCTTCTATGTTCATTTCAATTGAAAGCTGAGTTTGACGATCAACGCGCGAAATTGTGCGAGGTGCTGGGCGAGTTTCGATTTCAACCAATTGTTGCAACGTTAAAATAGCACCGTTCGACTCCATCACAGGTAAGCGTTTCAGCTCTTCCATAGGAATAGCACCTTGCTCGTAGTAACCTGCGATGATCTCCACTTCACCTTTGTCTAAAGTTCTCAGTGTTTTCAAATTGAGGCCACGCATGGCATTACCAATTTTCGTGGCTATTTCTTGCGTCGATACGCCTAGCTGCATAGCACGCTGTCTATCTACGATTAACTGCATTTCGTAAACATCGCCCTCAGAACTGTTTTTGACATCAGCAAAATACGGATGTGCTTCCATCACAGGAATGAGTTGCTCTGCTAAATCGTTCAATTGAGCAGTCGAACGACCAAATAAATACACACTAACAGCGGTGCGTGAACCTACTTCGCGCTGCAAAGACGCTTTGGCATAGGCTGATTCAGGAAAGTTATCACGAATGTTTTTCTTTATTTCATCAATCGACTTAGGCAAGTCTTCAACGAAGCGAATGCTGGTCCATGCCCCTCTTTGATAGACGCCTGAATATACTTTTTTAATGCCCAAAGATTCTTTATTTTCTAATAAATAAGTTTCTATCTCTTGCAAAAATGCGAGCTTTTTATCGAGATCAGGTTCGCCCTTGAACTCATAAAAAATCTGCTGGCGCTTTTGAGATTGAGCGTCGCTAGAACTCTTATCAACTACGCTTTTTGCGAGTGTGACACTCACGAACATGATTAAAAAGAGTGCCCCCACGCGCTTAGGATGACTAAGCCCCCAAGTTAAAGCTTTGCGATATTTTTGCTGAATTTTGTCTGGCATAGACTCATTTTCAGCTGCACTATCTGGAAGTACGCGATACATACAAAGAGGAATAAGGGTTTTCGCTACCAGTAGCGACACCAACAATGGCACACAAATAGACACTGCAATTTGCTGTAACATCACAGTTAGAAAATTGCTGTCGCCCATTTGCAGAGGTAAAAAGATGACCACTGTAGTGAGTGTTGCGCTCAAAATAGCCGTGCTGACTTTATCAACCCCCTCTATAACCGCAGATTTACCCGAGCCACCTTGAGCTCGCTGTTGCAAGATACTCTCGCACACCACCACCGAGTTATCGATAAGCAAACCTATTGCGATGATCAAACCAATCAGTGTCAGCATATTTAAGCTGAAACCCATAAAGTAAATAACCGCCAGTGAAATACTTAAAGAAACAGGGACGGCAAGGACGACTACGCCAGTGAGTTTAAGGTTACGTAAGAAGAACCATAATACAAAGAATGATAATACTGCGCCGATTGCACCCGCCTTGAGTAACGAAGAAATAGACACTTCAACACTATTACCATCATCTCGGTCATATTGAATATCGATATGTTGTAGTTGTGGCTTTTGCATTACTTCATCAAGAGTTTCACGAATACGGTTTGAAACATCTACCACATTCGAGTCTGACTCTCGAAATACATCTAAGCCCACAGCGGGTTGGCCATCTACTCGGCGTTGCCATTGGCGTTCACTCAAAGCGTAGTGCACGTTAGCAATGTCAGAGAGTTTCACACGCTCGTTAATCCTCTGCGCACGAATATCTTCGATATCACGATATTGGCCCTGCGGTGTCACCGCATAGCGATAATCATCAGTTTGAACTTCACCTACCGATTTTAAGAAATTCGCTTCTTGAAGCACTCGAGTCACTTGCTGAATATCAACGCGATGCATAGCCAGTTTGTCTGGGTCAAGCTGTATCCAAATTCTCGGCTGACGTAAATAAAGCTCTACGCGCCCCACCCCTTGAATCCGCTCTAGTGGCATTTTTAGGTTATTCTCTAAAAACTCATAGTCATTATTTAAAGATTTCTCACTCAATAATGTTAGTTCAACAACCGGCATATCTTGGGTTGAGAACTTCATCACATCTACGCGTTGTAAGTCCTCAGGTAGTAGGTGTCGAACCATATCAACCTTTTCTCGGGCTTCTAAAATTGCCACATTTAAGTCGGTTGAAAATTTCATCTGCAAAGTGAGCGACGCCGAACCTGAAGAGGTACGAGAAGTCACAGAGTTTACCCCACCCATGGTTGCCAAAGCTTCCTCAAGTGGTTTGGTAATAAGACGCTCTACCTCTTCTGGCGTGGAGCCAGGGTAAGATGCTCTTACGAACACAGCTGGTGCATTCACCGCTGGCCAGCTATCAAGCGGAATAAGCTTACTGCTGATCAGCCCTGCTACGATCATAGAAATCATCAACATAAAACAGGTTACTGGCCGTTTTAAGGCCAGTGCTGTCAGGTTTTTAATTGACTTATCCTGCTTCATAATCAGCCTTACTTAATTGCTCATTAGTCTGCACTTGATCACGGTTAAACACACTATATAAAACAGGAATAACAATCAGAGTTAAGAAAGTTGCAATCAACAAACCGCTCATCACAGTAATCGCCAATGGCGCGCGTAATTCAGCGCCCTCACCTGTTGCCATCGCCATAGGTAGTAGGCCTAAAATTGTGGTCATGGTTGTCATGATGATTGGGCGTAAGCGTGAGTTGGCCGCTTCTAAAATAGCATCTAACATCATGCAGCCTTGCGTGCGTAATTGATTAATACGGTCAATTAAGACAATGGCGTTATTGACCACGATACCACTTAGCATGATCAAACCAATAAAGGTGATCACACTTAAACTGGTGCCAGTAATAAATAGACCAAAGATTGATCCTAAAACCGCCAGTGGCACGCTGAATAAAATGATGAACGGATTTAACAATGACTCAAACTGCGAAGCCATTACCAAATAAACCAAGAATACAGCCAGCAATAGCGCCATAATTAATGACGAATAGGCTTCTTCCATTTGCTGGTTTTGGCCAATGACTTGGCTATAAACACGATCAGGTAAGCCTAAAGATGCGACTTCACTGCGCACAACCTGCGCAGCTGTTGCTAAATCACCTTCTTTAACAGAGGCAGTAATGATGGCAACGCGCGCCTGATCTAAACGATTGATTTCGTTCGGGCCAATAGACTCTGTAACTTTCGCAACTGCTGACAGCGGTACACTCTGACCATTTTCACCATGAATAATTAAGTCGCGGATCGCAGACACTGAGTTACGCGAATCACGGTCGACCTGAACCATAATATCAACCTGACGATCATCTAGGTTATATTTGCTTGCAACGTTACCGCCAATTTTGGTTGCCAAAATATCGGTAATGCCAGCTGCGGTTAAACCTAGGCTACTTAAACGTTGATGATCAAACTCAATTTTCAGCTCAGGCTGCCCCGCTCTTAACGATGTGGTGACATCGGCAAAGCGGTTTTGTTGTTGTAACTGTGACACCAATCTATCGGCATACAGTTTTAACTCTTCGAGCTGATAACCACTCATCACTACAACTAAAGGACGCTCTTGCTCAAACATACGACTTTGGGTGAATTCTGCATTGATCTGCGCCATACCCGATAGTTGCGCACGTAACGCGTCTTGTACTGCGCTTAGTTGTGCTGACGTTTCAGTTTTAACAACCAGTTGTCCCCAATGAGAGCCACCGCGTGTCGCACTACTCATCATCAGACTACCTGTACCCGACATACTGTAAGTGTGCACCACACCTGGCATATCAACGACTGAGCGCGCCAATAAATTAAGCTGTTGGTCGGTTTGTTCAATTGGCGTGCCCTGACGAAGCGTTATTTCTAGCGTCAGCTCTGTTTGTGCTACTTCAGGCATCAGCTCCATGCCCAACTTAGGCAATAGACTTGCAACACCCACAGCAAAAACTAACGAAATTGAAATAACCAATGCACGCTGCTTCATCGCGCCTTTCAGTAGCTTGTCATACCCTTTGGCAAAAACTTTATAGACACCATTGAATGCAACATAAGCCGGATAAGTAATTTTGCTTGTGCACCAGCCAATCATTTTCGACAGCATCATAATGATGCGTAACATCCAACGCCCGATAAAACATGGGATCACAACTGCGACAAATTTGAACGGCAGTAATAACAAACTGAGCCATTTCTTTGCACCGGTTTTCACGGGCTTTTCAGCCTTAATGCTTTCAGGGTTTACATCACCAGAGGCAATTGAAAACTGACGTGACGCCAACATAGGAATAAAGCTCAGTGCCACTAATAAAGAGGCAAGTAAAGCAAAAGTGACTGTCAGTGCTTGGTCGCTGAAAATCTCACCAGCAAAACCTGTGACAAATGCCAAAGGTGCAAATACCGCCAATGTTGTCAGTGTAGAGGCGGTTACTGCTCCAGATACTTCATTAGTACCTTCGATTGCAGCTTGCTCAACATCTTGCCCTTGCTCTTTTTTACGGTAGATGTTTTCAAGTACTACGATGGCATTATCGACCAATAAACCAACCGCCAGCGCAATACCGCCTAAAGACATAATGTTAAGGCTGATGTTATTCGCAAACATCAAGTTGAAGGTCGCAATGATTGACGTTGGAATAGCCAGTGCGATGATGATAGTCGGTTTAAACTTACCTAAGAAAAGATACAAAACCACAATCGCAAGTAGACCACCGATAATTGCAGTTTGCTTCACTTCATCGATGGCTTTTTCAATAAACTCAGCCTGATTAGAAAGGATTTTCAGCTCAGCATTTTCTGGAAGCTCGTCTTGTAGTTGTTCAATTTTAGCCTGTACGCGTTTAGCCACTGCCACCGTATTGGCATCGCCTTCTTTATACAAGGCCATCTCGATTGCTTCGTTACCATTAACTCGAGTAATATCTTGGCGCTCTTTTACACCATCAACCACAGTGGCAATGTCACGTAAGTAAATCGTTTGTCCGGCATCTTGTTTAATAATGACATCGCCGATTTCTTCGATATAAGTAAACTGGTTAAGGGTACGAACTAAAAACTCTTGCTGACCATCGTAAACTCGACCGGCCGACACATTGATATTTTCGTTTTTAATACGGTTAGTGATCATCTCAGCAGTCACATCACGCATATTGGCTTGTTGTTGGTCAATAAGCACTTGTACTTCTTGCTCTAAACCACCACTGAGTTGGACTGCAGCAACCCCATCAATAGGCTCAAGGGCGCGTTTTAACTCTTCTTCTGCGAAAGTACGCAATGACCTTAATTGCGTATATGATTGTGCATCCCCTGAGATGCTTAGTCTTAAAATAGGATCTAATGAAGGGTTAAACCTTAAAATGACGGGCTTTCTCAGCTCAACAGGTAGCATCACCATGTCGAGTTTTTCGCGAAGTTCCATAATGGCCAGATCCATATCTGTGCCCCATTGAAACTCAATCACTAAATCAGACTGACCCGGTTTAGAAATAGAATGTAATTTACGAATGCCTTTAACGACACCCACCGCTTCTTCAATTGGTTTTGAAATTAGTTGCTCAATTTCAGCGGGTGCTGCACCGGGGTTTTCTGTTCTTACTGTTAAAGTTGGGTAACTTAAATCAGGTAATAACGACACCACAAGGCGTGAGAACCCCACCATACCGAACAACATTACCGCCAAAACCAACATGGTTATGGTTACTGGGCGCTTTACCGCAAGCCTAGCAATATTCATACTCTGTCCTTACTTCTGGCGCGATTAAAGCTGTTGTGGCTTTTCTTCGGTATTGGTCACGATGGCACTTTGGTCATGATTTAACACTTTCAGTAATGCATCATCTTTCAAACCATGTTGACCTACAGTTATAACGCCATCTTGATTCGGAATTGGGGTAATGACTTCTACCCAGCCGTCTTGAGTGTAACCGGTTTCTACTTCAAGCTTTTTAGCTCTGTCATTCTGTGCAACGAACAGGGTTGCTTTACCATCTTTTTTGATCACAGCGTTTTCAGGTACTAAGGTAACGCCTTGCTTGCTATCAAGCAATAAAGCAACACGGGCAAACATCCCCGGCTTTAAAATGTTCTCTTGATTATCAATCGTCAGTGTCACTTTGAATGTGCCTAACTTGCTGTCTACCAAAGGTGCAATTCGCAGCACGGTTGCTTCTAGTTGTAGGTTTGGCTCTGCAGGAAAATGAAGTTTTGCAACTTGACCAAGCTTAACTTTACTAAGTTCTGACTCTGGCAGGTAAACCACACCGATAAGAGAGTCTAATGACACAACATGAAACATTTCATTGCCTGAATTACTTAACATGTTATGGGCTTTGACTGAACGCTTAGCGATAACACCGTCAATCGGCGAGACAACTTTACTGTCGCGAAGTTTAATTCTGGCAACTTCAAGTTGGTTTTCTGTGGTTTGCACTCTAAAACGCAGTTTATCTAAATCTTTTTCAGAGATCAGTTGTTTACCATTAACAGGCTGACTTCGTTGGTATTCTGATTTAGCAGATTCATAATCAATCTTGGCACGCTCAAAATCTAATTCATAATTACGCGGGTCAATTTGTGCCAGTAAGTCACCAGCGCTAACACGCTGACCTTCTTGTGCATGCACTGATTCAAGCATGCCTGTTACCTTATTAACCACTTTACTTTCTTGCTCTGCTTCTAAAATGGCAGTGGTTTGATAAAACTTGGCAACATCACCTACTTTTGAAAAAGTGACCTCAACAGGAATTGCAAACTCTTCTTTTTCTTCTTTTTTTGCAGTTTGCTCGGTTTTGCTACCCGCTTTTTCAGTGCTTTCTTCGCCTGAGCAGGCCACTAAGCCTAACACTGATAATGCCAAAAGTGATTTTTGAAATGAATTTAGCAACGACATATTCCCTTCTTATTTTACTAGCCATAACTTACTTGCTCACATCATAAGCGAAAAGGTTAAGAAAAAATAATGCTACCATTGTTAATTTGTAAGGGATTGTAAAATATTACAATCTACACTGATTAGGTACTTTTTTGATACAACTTAAATACTTAACTGTCAGAACTAATTACTAACAAGTTATGAGAATTCGACTAACATCATAGAATATAAGTGCTTTATTTTGAGCTATGAATGGTTCAAAAAACCTCAAGCACATACCGAAGGTGTAACTATGTACGATGATTTAACTCTTGAACATTTTATGGACGGCTTGATCAGACGTAATCCTTTTGAAACTGAATTTCACCAAGCTGTAAAAGAAGTCGCTGAATCTGTGATCCCTTTTATTAATCAAAATGAAAAGTACAAAACAGCGCACTTGCTAGAAAGAATGACAGAGCCAGATAAGGTCGTGTCTTTTCGTGTCACTTGGGAAGATGACGAGGGTAATATTCGTATTAACCGTGGTTATAGAGTGCAATTTAACAATGCCATCGGGCCATACAAAGGCGGACTTCGCTTCGACCCTTCTGTCAGCTTAAGTGTGTTAAAGTTTCTAGGCTTCGAACAAACTTTTAAAAATAGCTTAACTACCTTACCCATAGGCGCTGGCAAAGGCGGCGCCGACTTTAACCCTAAAGGCAAATCTGACAGAGAAATCATGCGATTTTGCCAGTCATTTATGACACAACTTTATCAACATATTGGTCCTAATATAGATATACCCGCAGGCGATATTGGCGTTGGTTCAAGAGAGATTAGTTACTTGTTCGGGCAATATAAGCGTATCACCCACAGAGTAGAAAGCGTGCTAACAGGCAAAGCGCTGGAATATGGTGGTAGCCTTGTTCGCACCGAAGCCACCGGCTACGGTAATGCGTTTTTTATGCAAGCCATGCTTGCGCACCATCACCACAAAATTAAAGACAAAAGCTGCTTAATATCAGGCTCAGGTAATGTTGCGCTTCACTGTGCAGAAAAGCTGATACAGCTAGATGCCAAAGTGCTCACCCTTTCAGATTCTATTGGTACACTATTTATTCTAGATGGTCTAACGCAAACACAGCTTGATAAAATCAAAGAAATTAAGATTCAACAACGCAAACGACTCGATGTATTGACCAGTGAGTTTAATTGCGAGTTTTTCGAAAATAAAAAGCCTTGGCATATCAAGGCACAACTCGCTTTTCCTTGTGCAACACAAAACGAGTTGATTGAGGAAGACGCAATACAATTAGCAAATAATGGCTGTATTGCGGTGTCTGAAGGCGCCAATATGCCTTGCACACCAGAGGCCGTAAAAGTGTTTCATGACAATAAAGTGCTGTATGCACCAGGCAAAGCGGCAAATGCCGGTGGCGTGGCAGTATCGGCTTTAGAAATGTCGCAAAACAGCATCCGTATGTCGTGGTCGCATGAGGAACTTGAAGAGAAATTACACCACATTATGGAACAAATACACGATAAATGCGTGCTACATGGAGAACAAGAAGGACATGTTGATTATGTCAAAGGTGCCAACATAGCCGGTTTTATTAAAGTGGCAGACGCCATGCTCGCCTATGGTGTTGTATAGATTGAGTACAAAGAAGCCCAGCAATCGCTGGGCTTGATGTCTTTTTTTAGCTAATTGCTAATAATTACTCAGATACTGGGAAGCCACGGTCGCGCATTAACGCGCCAACCTCTGCATCACGGCCACGGAACTTGTTATAAGCTTCTGCTGGATCCATTGCATTACGAACTGAGAATAGATATTTAACTAAACGGTCACCTAAGTCTTTATCGTAGAAGCCGCCTTTAGACTGTGCAAAAGCTTCAGCTGCATCAGAGGTTAAAACTTCTGCCCACAGGTAACCATAGTAGCCTGCCGAGTAACCTTCACCAGAGAAGATATGGCCGAAATGCGTTGTACGGTGACGCATGACGATTTCAGATGGCATGCCTAGCTTAGACAATTCTGACTTTTCGAACTCAACCGGATCGCCAATTAGTTCAGGATCAGTCATATGGAATTTCATATCCATAATCGCAGACGCTAAGTACTCAGTTGTTGAGAAGCCTTGATTAAACGTCGAAGACTTTTGGATCTTCTCGATTAATGATTTTGGCATTGGCTTGCCTGTTTTGTAATGAACAAGGTACTTATTAATTACTTCGTCAGTTGATAACCAGCGCTCTAATAGCTGAGATTGGAACTCAGTGTAATCGCGTACACCGCCATTCGAACTTGGGTACTTCACGTTTGAAGATAGTGCGTGTAATGCATGACCAAATTCATGGAAGTAGGTATTTGCATCATCCCAAGAAACCAGCGTTGCTTCACCATTTGGTGCTTTCACAAAGTTAGAGTTATTAGTGCTCAGTACATTTGTTTTACCTTCAAATGTCGTGTGTGAGCGGAATGACGTTGCCCAAGCACCTGAACGTTTGCCTTTACGTGCAAACGGGTCAAGATAGAATAAACCTACGTGCTCACCGTTCGACTTACGCTTCACTTCCCATACTTTCACATCTTCATGGAATACCGGCACTGAACCTTCAGCGACTGGTGTGAAAGTGAAATCAAAAAGCTCGCCTGCTACGTAGAACATGGCTTCGGTAAGCTTATCCGCTTGAAGGTATTCTTTAACTTCATTTGAATCTAGGTCGTATTTCGCTTTACGCACTTTCTCCGCGTAGAAGCGGTAATCCCAAGGTGCAATTGTGATTTTTGCACCTTCTTTATCAGCAACCGCTTGCATGTCTGCTACTTCTTCTTTAACGCGCGCAATCGCTGCAGGCCATACTTTGTTCATCAGTTCGATGGCATTTTCAGGTGCTTTTGCCATACGATCTTCTAAACGCCACTGTGCATAATTTTCGTAGCCTAGTAGCTGAATACGTTCATGACGTAACTTTAAGATTTGACTGATCACATCACGGTTATTGTTTTCGCCCGCATTATTACCACGGTTGTAGTAATTGTTCCAAACTTGCTCACGCAGTTCACGCTCTTCAGAGTACTTTAAGAATGGGTCCATTGACGAACGCGTATTTGTTACCGCGTATTTGCCTTCTTGACCGCGCGCTTTAGCTGCAGCAGCGGCTGCTGAGATGTAAGACTTAGGTAAGCCAGCTAACTGATCTTTAGTAAGATAAACCACATAGTTTTCTTCATCAGCCAGCACGTTATTACCGAATTTTGTATGAAGGCCTGACAGCTCCATGTTGATTTCAGCATAACGCTTTGCTTCATCGCCAGACAGTGTTGCACCATTTCGTGCAAAACCGTTATAGCGCATCCAAGTAATACGTTGCTCTTCTGCAGTTAGTGACTTGAATTCATCGCTTTTATAAACCGCTTGAACACGCTCAAATAAGGCTTTGTTTTGCGTGATCTTAGAACTCATCACTGAGAACTTTTGTAGTAGCTTGCCTTGTAGCTTACGGAACTCAGGGCTTGAATTGTTGTTAGCCCAAATACCGTAATATGGGAATAAACGGTTAAGTGCATCGCCCGAAGCTTCTAAAGCAACGATGGTATTTTCAAAGGTTGGCTTTTCAGGGTTATTTGCAATGGCATCAATATCAGCAAGGTTATCTGCAATTGCAATATCTAGTGCAGGTTCAAGGTCAGCTAATGTAACTTTATCGAACTGAGGCACACCTTGGTAAGGGCCTGCGTATTTTTGTAATAAGATATTGTCGTATTGTTTTTCTACTTTCTGTACAACCGATTCTGCTTGTTTTTGTGTTGTACTTTCTGTGCTGCTACAAGCAGCAAGTGCAACAACAACCGCTGCACTTAATAGAGAGATTTTAAGTTTCATTTTGTACTTTCCCAGTTAGTTAACGCTTCTATGTTACGAGCCAAATGCCCTAGTGCAATAAAAAATGCGATGAGAATAGTATCTAAATGTAAATATGCTGCATTATTTGACCTACAGCATATTTTTCATATTTGAAATCAGTATTTAACGAATTAACTTAACCAGTTATAGTTTTGCTCTGATTTTGGCCTGTAAGTCTTGGCTTCTGCGCTGCTGTCTGGAATTAGGCTTTGCATTTTCAATGGCCTGCAAAATGCTGCGGTTTGCCGCAATCGGTTGACCTTGAGCGAGATACAATTGAGCCAACTCATAAAATGGCGCTGAGCGGTTAGGGTAATAACCCTGCCATTTTTTAATCAGATAATGCGCTTCTACATAGTGCTGCTCCCTGATCAGATAAGCTGTTAACCCCCATAACTCGTTAAACTCAGGACGAATAGAGTAGCCTAACCTTTTAGATAAACGCGCATAATGAGCATCAAACTTTTCAGGTGCTCCCACCATAGTATTGCTAGACAGCCACCAATCTCGAAATGTATACCTAAGCGCATGGTATAACCCTAGGTGTGCAATCGTCATATGATCTTCACCTGAAATAAATCGAGCACTTATATCAAGAGAGCTAGGTGCTTTTGTTTCCAATAATGCTAAGAATTTTTCAAAAGCAGCATACTGTTTTACAAACGGGGTTTCTTTTTCACTGTAGGCTACAAGTATTTTATTATTTTCCAAACTCACTAAGCTGTGCTCTATCTCCTCTAAAAGCTTGCCATCAGCCCAAGCTAAAGTCGGTGACAACGCAAAGTAAGCATCAAATTTCTCCGGGTGACGTGCTAATGTAAACATAGTAAATAAGCCACCTAAAGAATGACCACTCAATATCTCAAATGGCGCTGTGCGATAGGTTTGATTAATCAGTGGTTTTACCTCAGTTTCAATAAAAGACAGCAGCTTTTCTGCCCCCTGAGACTTGCTAAATTCAGTGCCATCTTGATGGTAAGGGCTCAGCTCATTGTGACGGTCAAAGGTTTGAATGCCCACAACAATCAACTCTGATATTCCACCAGCTAAATAATGGATCATAGGCGCAGCATGTGGTAACTGCATATTTGCGTCGGTTAAATAAATAACCGGATAGATATTGTCTTTATCTTGCTGGTAGTTAGCGGGCAAAGAAACAAGAATTTCTCGTGTCTCACCATAGACTTTTGACTTTATTTTAGTAATGCTTGCTGCCGATGAGGCTTGGGTATTTTGTGAGATAAATAAAAACACAATTACCAAGAGGGTTTTTAACACTTGCCAATGTTTTACGCTTAGCATGGCGACTCCTTATCATTAATTTGAATTGGCTAATGTAATGATTAAGAAATTG
Organism: Pseudoalteromonas phenolica; assembly: GCF_005886345.1. Classification (GTDB taxonomy): domain Bacteria; phylum Pseudomonadota; class Gammaproteobacteria; order Enterobacterales; family Alteromonadaceae; genus Pseudoalteromonas; species Pseudoalteromonas phenolica_A. The sequence continues at coordinate 32,089 of NZ_PNEC01000037.1, read as the reverse complement.
AAGAACATGTTAATTAAACTATGTTTCTCTTAAGAATCGCTTAGGTTTTTTCTATTATTATTTTTCAATAACTTAAAAGCATAAATGGACGCATTTTATTTAAACCAAATCTTCATCGATCCAAGTAGAAATCAAGTTTTTCATGGCGATGAATGTCTATTAATCGAGCCCAAAGCCATGACTTTGTTATGTGTTTTTGCTCAGCAGCCCAATAAAGTGCTAAGCCAAGAAGTACTATTTGAAGCCGTTTGGCAAAATCGTATCTTTTCACCTAGTTCATTACAGCGTTTAATTACCCTACTTCGTAAAGCATTAAAAGATGACCCCAAAGCCGCTCAATTTATTCATACCCATGCGAAACGTGGCTATAGCTTAGAAGTTCAGCCCGCATTTGCTGAACACCTTAGGTCAGATAACGCAAACAAACAAAAAAAACTGACTGAAAGTACTCCCTTAAAGGCGCCCTTCTATGTATTACCACACCCCCTTTGGGTAATTGCGCTTAGCCTATTACTTATCGCCGGTTTTAGTGTTTTCTTTCTCTCTAATACCAATTCAAATGATCAAAAGCTCAATAAGCCTGTTGCTCTAACGCATACTGCTAACAATGAATCTATGCCGAAACTCTCTTTAAATGCGCAGCAACTTTTGTTCTTGCGCGAAACGGGGTCACGTTTTGAGTTAGTTTTAAAGGCAACGGAAAAAGAAAGTGAGTATTCACTTCTCACACAAAATAAAACATTTGAGTTTGCTTGGTTAAATAACACCACGGTAGTGCTAACACACAGCGAGCCTAACTCAGGTAATAATCATTTAAAGGTACTCACTTTAGCTGACAACCAAGTTATGTCTGAGCGGACAATTAAAGTCCCTTCTCATATAACTGATCTGCGCGCGCTTCAAACAGGCCATGATAATACCTTGTATATGCTTGCGACTGAGACAAAACTAGTCAATGCTCGAAATCTCTTGGTTGCATTTAAAGAGCAAACCACACAATTTAAGACTTTATCAGTACTGCCTGAAGATACTTTTGTGCAAGACTTAGCAGTTGCAAGCAATGCACTCTATTTCACTGCAACTAAAAGCCATAGCATACAGCAGCTTCTTAAATATGATTTAGGTACAGCAAATTTTAAAATCATCAAAAAAGATTTAGCATCGATTTATCATGTTGCTTGGGATTACCTTCGTAACCAGCTGATATTGTCTGATACGTTAAAGGCGGGTGTATTCTCATTAAGTGCTCAGCAGCTAAATAAAACCAAGCAACAAGGCGAAATAAAGTTGCTTCCTTTTAATTTCGAAAGCCCATCGCCGCTTTCTCAAATTCAGGTAACTAAAAACGCAGTCTTTGGCACTACTTTTCAACAAAACATAGATATAGCATCGAATAATGCAACTCTCACTCATGTGAATAGCAAGTACGAAGACTACCAAGCAAGTGTTTCTCCCTCAGGTGAACACCTTGCATTTGTTTCACATAAACATGGTCGGCCCATGCTTTTTGTTAAAGGTAAAAAAGGTGTAGCGACTATTTTTGACAACCCGCATCAACATGACTTCATCTCTAGGGCTATTTGGTCTAGTCATAGTAATGAGTTTGCCTTTGCTGTTGGCGGGCAAGTGTATTTATATGACTTAACCAATAAGCAACTTACACATATAGAGTCTGATCAACATATAATTCGGGTTGATTATTGGCAAAATAATACAAACCAATTGATTGCCACAACAAAACAGCTTAACACTGCCGCTATTATTGAGTTAGACACTAAAATAGTTTGGCCTTTTACCCTGCAAGGCACTGTGCTCTATAAAGATGAAGACCAGCAAATAATTTGGCAAAACGATACGCTTGAAAATTTGGCTAAACTTAAAACATGGCAACCTGAACAAGGAGAGATAGTTCATGCATTTTCAGTTAAAGGTCTAATATTGGCTCATGTTCGAAATGCGATTGAAAGCAACTTGTTTATTCTAAAAACCAATTTAGAAGTTCAAGAGTCAACTGTACTTCCGACAAATGTACAGTTTATCTCGAGTGCTTTTTTCGAACCAACCAAGGAGAATCTTGTTTACTTTTACTCTCATTGGCGAAACCAAGATGCTGATATAGTCAAAAGTGATAATTACCAAAACTAAAACAATCACACTTTTTGCAATATTATCAGTGCAAGCTCTTTTGTTTCACTGTTGCACCTTTCATTCAACCTCAGCCCTGCATTAAAAAGCATTCTTGAGTGCCTAGCTTGATTCTTACATTCCCTCTATTTTTCATAGCTTCGTAATATTACTAAATATTTGGCACTCAATTTCGTCAACAAAGTACGTTAAATACTCGCTAAAAAGGACTCGTAATGTTGACCGAACAAACATCTGTGAATCAAATTGATACATTTATAGAATCATTTGACCCTTCACAAAATGCATTATTCGCAGCAGGTGAAAACTGCTTTGTAACACGAAAAACTTTATTGAGATTAAAGACAGATATAAGTAATCATCGTGAATTAGTCGAAAATATAACAAGCGCAATCAATGACACTGATCAGCAAGATGCTGTCGCTTTTGGTGTATTGCCTTTTTGCAAATCTCAACAAGCTCAGTTTATAGTTACAGATCAGATAAATAAGTATGATAAAGCAACTTTCACACATCGTTTAAAGTTAAGAAGTCAATTAACTAAAAACAAACAAGCGAACCTCAACAAGGTATCTCATCGACAAGATCAGGCGCACTATGAAGATGCAATTCTCAAAGCCAAACGCTATTTCTCAGAAAGAAAATTAGACAAAATAGTACTAGCCAAACAAACAGACTTGTTTTTTGATCAAGACATAAATCAAACTCATGTAATAGCAAACCTATTATCTCAAAGCAGCAGTGGTTTTCATTTTTCTTTTCCCACTGAGCAAGGGAAAACATTAGTCGGTGTTAGCCCTGAACTGCTTCTAAAAAAACAAGGTCACTCAATCATGAGTAACCCCTTAGCAGGGTCAACAAAACGTGTTGAAGATCTTGAAATTGAATATAAACGCAAGCAAGCATTGTTGGCCTCACAGAAGGACCGTTATGAGCATGCTGTGGTTTTAGATGAAATGTCTCAAGTATTAAACCCTTGGTGCCAGCAACTGACTATACCAAGTACACCTTCACTATTAAGTACCGCAACAATGTGGCATTTATCAACTATTATTGAAGGCCAACTTATTAATCCGAATACGCATATTCTGTCACTTGCTAATCAGTTACATCCTACCCCCGCACTTTGCGGCAAACCTACTCCATCTGCTTACCCTCTAATTAAAGAGTTAGAAGGCGAAGATAGAGACTATTTTTCAGGGATCATTGGTTGGTGTGATAGACATGGCAATGGAGAATGGGTCGTCGTAATACGTTGTGGTGAATTAGATACAAATCACGCAAGACTATTTGCAGGTGCAGGCATTGTTGCAGCTTCAGATCCTACGGCTGAATGGCTTGAAACAGAAGCAAAAATGTCAACAATGCTTAATGCGCTTGAAGTCGCAGAGCGCTATCGTGAACTCAGTGAAACAAGCGCTTTAGAATTAGAAATTGCCTAAGTCCTAAATAAAAAAATGCCCAATCAAATTGGGCATTTCTATCAACTTTCCTAAGAATATCAACCAGTACTCTGAACATTTAGTTATTCAAAACTTGAATGTTTAATTATCAACCAAACGTGAATGTAATGACTTTGTCAATTTGAAGTTTGCAATAATGGCTAAGCATATTACCAACGCGATAAGGGCTGCTAAAACAAGACAAAAAACTTCAAAGCCAAGTGCTAAAATTGCAGGCTCAAATACTAAAGGACTGATAAATTGACCTGAAAAATAACAGGTCGTCATAATGCCCATAGCTTTACCACGCATCATAGGAGGCACAAATTCGAACAACCACACAACCAAATTCGGTCTGACTAATCCAAGCCCAACGCCAATCACCAAACCCGAAACTGTAATATTAGTTAAGCCATTAACAAAGCTGAGTAAAGTGAATCCAATCGCAACAATGAACCAACCAAATACATGAGTTTGTTTAACACTAAGTAGACTTCGAACTCTCCCATAACTTACTGAGACACTTGCCATAGCGAGCAAGAAGGCCGCAATGACTAGCCCTATTGTACTGGCAGAGTGACCAAGTTCCGCTAAGTGAAATGGCAAGTGTAATGTCAGGCCATAAAGCACGACTATTTCTACTAACGCCAAAGCACAGCAGAGTAGAAAGGTTTTATTCATCCAACCTTTAGGTCGATTTGCTGCTTGACCCTGATACTCTTTAATCTCTGGTGCTTTTACCCATAACAGAACTCCAGGTAAAACCAACAAAGAGAGTGAATAAATTGCAAATACCCATGACCAATGCTGCTCAGCTAGAAAGCCTGCCACAGAAAGGAATAATACGCCACCAAAACCGCCAAAGGCCGCTTGAAGACCCATATAGTTAGAAAAGCGAGGACCTTCAAAGTATCTACCTGCGAGAGTGGTACCAGAGACCATAATTAACGCTACGGCCACCCCCATCAAAGCTCTACTAAATAAAATAAGCCAAATAGAGTATTGCCATATATAGCCTAATACCCCGCTAACTAAAAAAAGTGCTAAGCCACTGACCAGTAGTTTTTGACTATTAAATTTATCGACTAAAGCGCCAACTAATGGTGCGCACACAGCAATGATTAACCCAGGTAGCGCAAGTATCATTTGTGCCCAAAATGCAGCATTATCTATATGTGAAAAAGTCGCAGTCATTGCTGGTAACGCTGGTGCTAAGGTTGCACTGGCAAGCACTGTCATAGTGCTTGCCAGTAACAAAAAACAAGTCGTTAATCTTGAATGACTCATCCAGGTCCCCCTATGCGTTTACGGGCACTTGCAACAGCTTTTTGATAATCTTGATATAGCTCATCTTCATTAAAGCGAGTACTTCGACCATCTTTAACAACAAAATCACCAGCAACCATGACCGAGTCTACATCTTTACTAGAGCCCGTTACGATAAACGTTCTAAGTGGATGCCCGGATAACTTATAGCGATAATCATCATTATTGATCAGTACAAAGTCGGCTTGTTTACCAACCTCGATAGAACCTATTTTATCCTCCCACCCTAAAGCTTTAGAACCAAACAAGGTCGCAGTTTTCAGTGCTAATGTTGGCGGGCAAGCTGTATTACAGTTTTGTGCTTCATTGTGGCCTAGATGAGCACCTCTCATTGCTTCGCACATACCACCTATAAAGGAGATGTCTCCATCTGTACTGCTTGAGACCCAAACCCCCTCTTTTAAGAATCTACCGATTTGTCCGGTCTCACTGACTGTCGACTCTCCAAGCATCCCATAATGGGCCGGTGAGTGACAGATATTAACGCCAGTTTCGATAAGCCTTTGGTATTCGCTTTCACTGGCATATGCTGTATGAACTGCGAGCAGTTTATCTGTCAGTAACCCCATAGCATCAAAACGAGCAATAGGTGAAAGACCGAATACTCGTTCAACCTCTCGTCGTTCATTCTTTAGAGGCGCTAAGTGCGTTGCATAAGGAACTTTGTATTGTTGAGTGATACTCGCTAAAGCCTCCAGTTGCTTGTCAGAACTACCAAACGCGCCCATAACAGAAGGCATCGCACCAATTAAACCTGAACTATGGTTATCCCAAGTTTCAATAAGTGACAGCCAATCCTCAGTTTGCAATTGAGTGTCTGCAATAATCGTTGGCGAAGCTTTATCAGCTTCTAACATCACATCAGAACCCCAACGACTTACTCGCAATCGCATTCCCAAATCAATGGCTGCTAATGCCATTGAGTCTGCTTTATTAGCTGAACCTAGATCGCCCAAAGCAGTCGTGCCAGATCGAAGCTGAGTCCACATACTCCATCTTGCAATTGCTAACCCTTCTTCGAGCGTTAACTTATCGCCTACTGTTGAGATAAAACCAAACATCGAGCCTAATGCTGCAATATTGCCGCCATTCGAATAAGCGGTAGGCTCTAAGTTACAGTCATCAGGCGATTCAAAGTTTGGCGCAACAAAGCTTTCATGCCAATGGGGATTAACTAACCCCGGCAGCATCAACTTACCGGCGCCATCTACTTTCTTATCAAAATCTGTCGGTTGCTCTCCCTGTTTTCCTAATGCAACTATCTGCTTACCATGAATTAAAACCCAACCGTCTGAGATCACTGTATTGTTTAAGTCTGCTGTATAAATAAAAACATTATCAATCAGCGTCTTAAGGTTTTCATTATGCGGTTTCTTACATACCGCTTTTAGGCTATTGAGCTCACTTACTTGATTACTGCCAAAAGACTGCTCACTCATAGCTTTGGCAAGCGCAGCAAAACGCTGCGTCGATAAACATGAACATGCCATTAGGTATTTTCCTTAGTATCAAATACGCCTTCTGACTGCATTTCTATTAGCGATGCTTTCACTGCAGTAATCGTGTCATTAATCTGCTCCATTGTATGTGCACCAGAAATGAAGTTGACCTCTCTGCGCATTAAAATGCCACGCTTTGCCATTTGTGCTAAAAATGGGATTGCAAATTTCACATGCTCTTCTGGATTTTTAGCGAATAGAAACATAGGGATCGCATCATAGCCTACAACGCGAAGTGGGGTTCCCAGTTGCTCAGAGATCTGATTGACTTCTGATTTTAAAATACTGCCTAATTTAGCAATATATGAAGTAAAGTCTGTACGTTTGTATTCCTTTATAACGGCATCACACACCTCTAGTGACAGCATTTCACCACCAAAAGTGGTCGACACTTGAAGTTCATTAATACGTGACATTAACTTAGAACAACCAGCTACAGCTGATAGTGGCATACCTGCAGCAATCCCTTTAGATAAAGTGACTAAATCAGCATTGACCCCGAAATATTCTTGAGCCCCGCCAGGTGCAAGTCTAAACCCAGTTACAACTTCATCAAAAACTAGCACAACTCCATGTTCAGAACAGGTCTCTCTGAGCTGTTGCAAAAAGGCTTTTTCTAGAACCCGATTATAAGGCACTGATAATAAAACGACTGCTAGCTGGTCTTTTCTGTCTGCAATTTTTTCAATTATTTTAGGCTCATCAGCAGGAGTGAAAAGCGGCATTCTATGCGTAAGAGATGCAATAGCAGAAGGTACCCCTGGGGTATCAAACATGTATTGGTCATGCCAACCGTTATAACCCACAGTCATTATTTCATCGCGACCTGTAACGTGACGAGCCAACCTCACAGCTGCTGAGTTTGCGTCTGCACCCGTTTTGAAGAAACGAACCATCTCAGCCCCTGGGATCACGTCGACTAAAGTTTGGGCTGTTTTTACTTCGACAGGCGTGGGGAGAGAATGAATTAATCCATTGCTTAAATTGTCTGAAATAGCCTTTGTCACAACTGGGTGGTTGTGACCTAAAGTATTTGCAGCAAGACCACAAATGAAGTCAATATATTGATTGCCATCTACATCTGTCACTACTGCTCCTTCCCCCCCTGCTAAATAAACAGGAAAGGCCCCTGGTGAAAACTGCTCTGGCTTTTTCATCATAGATTGGGTAAAACCGGCAATCACTTGCTCGCCCTGCGATTGCAATTTTTGTGATTGGGTAAAAGAAAGTGGCTGATTATTCATAGTATCCTCGAAATTAATGTCCCAGCGTTGCACCACCATCTACCAATAAATTGGACATGGTAATGTGCTTAGCTTGATCGCTGAGTAAAAATAAAATGGTATTGGCAATGTCAAAAGGTGTCGCAATGCGACCAAGAGGTATGCCTAGTTTGAATTGTTCTAGATCGCCTGCGATGGTTTTCGCAGCGCCGTTTGTATCGCGCCAGAGTTGTTGCTGCATTTGGGTGTCTGTCGACCCAGGGGCGACTAAATTGCAACGAACATTATATGGCGCAAGTTCTAATGCTAGATTTTTAATTAATGCAGTTAATGCGGCCTTTGAAGCACAATAGCTTCCCATGTTTACCCTAGGCGTTTGTGCCGCATTGCTGCCAACAGCAACTATTGAACCTCGGCGGCACTGTTGCATTCTTTTTGCAACTGCTTGGCACAGATAAAATGGCCCATGGCAATTCACAGCAAAGGTGTTTTGCCATTCAGCATTGCCCTGCTCTAAGATTGAGCCCATATGCAAAATACCAGCGACACTGGCTAAATACTCTATATGGCCCAGTTTATCCTCAATCACCCCAACTACATCATTTACATTTTCTTGACTAGAAACGTCTAAATGTATTTGAAATAGATTGGCAGTTTGCTCAACAAGTTCGGACGAGCTAAAAGCAATATCTGCAGCAACAACAATCGCTTCACGAGCAATCAGTAGTTCAACCACAGCCTTTCCTATTCCTTGATATGCGCCTGTAACTAAAACTACTTTTCCGTAAAACTCATTAGATGAAGGCATTTAGTAAACCTCATCCATAATGACGTGACGCTGTTCATGATAAGTCTCCTCATCTTGCCCACGTCGCCAATAAGGAATGGCATAAAGTTGTTTTTTGCTCAGCCCAAAATCCTGAATCAACTGCTTTCTACAGGCAAGTACAGCACTGTTTTCACCAGCGATAAAAGCACTCATCGATGTTGCATTATTTGGGAACGCTGTATTCGCTATTGCTTTTGCCAGTTGAGTAGAGTCACCTTTCTTGCGCTCGAACCAACGAATTTCAACTCCACTCGGGGCAGATATAAAATGCTTATCTTCTAAACTGTCTAACTCTATAAATACTTTCGCAGTAACATGAGACTCGAATCCTTCAACTAAAGCACTTATCGCGGGAACTGCGGTCAAATCACCAGCTAAGATGTGCCAATCAGCTTTTGCAAGAAGAGGATCAGGACCACCTGGACCTGCAACACCAATCTCAGAACCGACCTTGGCATTAACAGCCCAACCCGATGCTGGGCTACTATCTCCATGTACTACAAAGTCAATATCCAATTCATTACTGTGAGAACGGTACGCTCTTACCGTATATGCACGTGTGATAGGTTTATTGTCAGGCCATTTGATTTTGCCCATTTTGTCTCGCACTGGTAGCTCTAAAGTGCCGCTTTCACGATTAGCAAAAAAGAGCTTAATATGTGCCCCATGATAGCCATCGGGAAAACCCAATAACTCCTCACCAGAGACAGTTATACGTAAAAGGTTTTTTGTAATATAGCGTTTTGCTACGCAATAAACGCGTCGAGGGCCACTTGGTTTAATAGGCTGTCGCTGAGTCATGACAATTCCTTTTCAAGTTTTAGAAATGCAATTAATTTTTTTATATTTTGGAAAGCAACTAAGTGAGACGTCACATTGATTAATCCGCTGTCAAACGCATAATCAAGATAAATGGCTAAATCACTTTTGGTGAGAGACTCTAACCGAGTCTCGCTCGAACAACTTGCCGATTTAAAGTTTCGATTAAATGCTTCAAGCTTCATTGGTTCATGAGACTTTTGGCTTTGAGCTCTGAAAAAACTCGCTATGGCTAAATCATCTTCATCGCTCGATTGCTCAATGGTTTTTAACCAATCATCCAGAGGGACAATTTCGAATGCAAAACCATATTCCTGTAACCATAAATATAATTGTGATAAAGAGACCAAAGTATCTGGGGTGACATTGAACACGCTATTTTGCGTACCATGAAGTGTTTGGTCTGCCACAAATTTGGCGACCTTATCAACCGGGGTCCAGGGTTCAAAAACGGCTAGTTGGGGCAATTTAAGATGTTTCAAACCAGTCCTAAGAATGCGCCATACCAAGTCGTTTTGGTTAATATAGCCACTTTGTAGCGACCCTGTCACACGTGCCAATCTATATATTTTTGAAGTAATACCTTGTTGAATTGACGTCTCAACCATCGCTTCAGACAACCACTTTGATTGTTGATAACCGTCATTTAACCCTGAATGTCGCGCAACAAACTCTTCAGCAAGGGGCGCACCATCAGTCGGTGCTACTGCAATAGTTGATACCTGATTAAAAGAAGCTGAAAATCTCTTTGCAAACATCAATAGCTGCGATGTCGTTGTTACATTGGCTGTTTTTAAACTTTTGTAATCTCGCAGAACAGACGTGTGTGCGGCGTTATGTAACACTTGAGTTACTTGATGACCGAGTGAATTGTAAGCTTGCTCATCAAGACCTAAAAGTGGTTTAGCTATATCGGTAAGTAGAAACTCTACGCTAGAAAAATCAATCGAGCCTATTTTCTGTGCCTGGAATGCACTTTGGAGCCTAGCTTTTGCGTGCGCAATGTCATTTGCTCTCACTGCACATACTATTTTCAAATCAGGTTGAAGTAATAAACTCTTTAATATTTGCGCACCAACAAAGCCTGTAGCGCCCGTTAATAAAACCGTATTAACAGATCGTGAACTCACCTTAATAGGCGTAACTGATTGCAGCGCTTCTTTGAACTCTAATAAGTCTTTGTCTAGTTGAGCAGCGACACTATTTGAGCCCTGCTGTTGCTCTTCAGTATTACCCTCTAATGCTAAACTCAACTCTTTTAAAGTTGGGTGCGCAAATAAGAAAGCAACACTAACCTGCTTATTAAATAGCTGGCTCAGCCGAGCTGCAACTTGAATACATTGGAGTGATTGTCCCCCTATATTAAAAAAGTTGTCCTCAGCATTTTGTACTTCAATGCCTAAAACTTCTTGCCAAACTGCTGCAATGCTTTGTTCTAATTCAGTAAGAGAGCCATTAAGCATTTCATAACTTTGGAAACCTTCGAGTTGTTTACGGTCGACTTTGTTTGCTGGTGTTTTAGGCAATGATGAATGAGTATGATACTGCCCTGGGAGCATTGCACTTGGTAAAGATAAAGCCAACGCCTCACGTAAAGTAGCTAAATTCCATTCGTACTCACTTACAATATGAGCGCAAAGCCCTTTTGGCTTTCCAGTGAGGTCCTTAATAATGGTCACTGCAGCTTCTTGGATCCCTTTCAAGCCAAGCAACACAGCTTCTATCTCTCCTATTTCTATTCGATAACCACTAATTTTTAATTGAGAGTCAGCTCTACCAATATATTCTAATTGCCCGTCAGGTAACATTCGAACAACATCACCTGTGCGATATGCATCGATATAGTGTTGCTTTATTGGATGCCAAAATTTTACAAATGCCGCTTCGTTTTGTTTATCTAAGCCCAAATATCCACTGGCCAAGCCTGTGCCTGATAACCAAAGCTCACCTCGCTCTCCAAATTTTGCCAGTTGTCTCGGTTCCCTGACCACTAATGTCTCACGACCCGGTAAAGGATGACCAATAAGGCTGGTATTTGTATTGGTACTTAAATCGGTGAAAGTAGCAACTACAGTGGCCTCTGTTGGACCATATGTGTTTAGCAATCTAATTGAGTTAGAAAATAGCTGGCACCAAGACTCAACACGTTTTCTGTTAACTGCTTCGCCACCAATAATAATGGTATGTACTGAAGCTGGCATGGTCGTTTTAGTCTCACAAACAAAGTGACAAAGCTCATGCCAATAGGCGGTAGGTAAATCTAAGACTGTTATTTGCAACCTTTCGACTTCGCTAATGAAACACTCGAATGAATTCAGCATTTCATCATTTCGCAATATTAATGTCGCACCCAAAGTTTGAGTAACAAAGACCTCTTCAATACAAGTATCAAAATGAAATGGTGCAAACTGCAATACGCGATCATCCTGACTAATGCCATAAGCCGTTTTAGCACCATTTACAAAACCTGAGAGTGCTCCTTGGCTTATTTGTACACCTTTTGGTTTACCCGTAGATCCTGATGTATAAATCAAATATGCCTGTTTAGAATCTGCCAGTTTAGTTGGCAAATGTATGTCACCTTCTCTTACTTCAATTAAAGCTGAATCAACACTTACTTTTGTTATGTTCGATTCATCAAAAATCGTCAAATGTGCACTTGAAGCATCAACTAAAACCAATTCTGGAGAGGCGTCTTCAATAATCATTCGGTTTCGACTTAAAGGTGCATCGATATCGATAAAGACAAAGCGACATTCAGCTAATAGGACTGCCCACATTGCAATTATGGTATTTTGACTACGGGGTAAGGCCAACAAAATACATCTATCGGAGCGCTTAGTTATCTGAATTAATTTGCTTGCCAGATGCGAAACCTTTTCAACGAGTTGTCCGTAACTTAAGCTTTCCCCTTCTATATTCTGCAATGCATTTTTTGAAGGTGAAGCTTTCGCTTGTGCAAATAAGCTTTCTAAAACATTCCTCTTATCTGGCGCTTTTTGAATCGAACATAAAGCAAAATCTGATCTCGTTACTTTTAAAGGCTGTGATAGTTGCGATGTAAGGTCATCTAAAAGTGTTATGAATGCTTTTTTCAACCCAATCAAATCTTCACAGCTATAACCGCTCTGATTTGCTTCTATTTCAAAACGGACACTACCATTACTCTGCATAATAAAAATGAAAGCAATATCTTCAACCGGCCCAGCAGATAATGGATGATTAACAACTCGACTCCCTTCACATGTTGTATTACGCTCAAAAGGTAAAATGTTAACAACTGGACCAAAAAGGCGTTTAGGGATAAGACCCTCATTGCTTTTAGCTCTTAGATTTTCATATCTAAAGCGAAAATGTCGCCTTGCCTTTTGGAGCCTTTTACTTACTTGGACGAGTAACTCAGCAAAATCAACACACTCACTAAACAACACCTTAATTGGTACTATATTCATGTGCATACAAGGTGTATTGGCAGCTTTAGAAGCAATGCGATTGGCAACAGGCATACCAATAATGGTTTTTTCGACGCCTGTTTGTTGATAAGTTAGGTAACTAACAGCTGTAAATAGTAGTTCTGACCAATTACTGTTTTTTTCTTTTGCGAGCGTGTCTAAACTCTTCAGTTGCGACTTATCTATAAATGCGGTTACTTTTAGCTTTTCCGCATTACCGTTAAGCGGTTGTTGCGTCAAAGTGACTGCATTGCCAAAAAAACTGAGTTCTTCAGTCCAATAATTTTCATCCCTATGGTAAGCGTTGCTATTTTTATATTTTATGTCTTCATCTATTAAGGCCTCATATTGAGCTATGTCAGAGACAACCTCATTCCCTTCATAAGCATTTAACACACGATTAGTTATTAATGAAAAACTAAACCCATCCAGCGCGATATGATGCGCTCCCAAAGCCCACAAAAACTTATTACTATTAATACGGATCAAGATGTGACGGTACAAATCTCCCTTACTTAAATCATAAGGGTGCATTTGCCACTGAGCTAAAAATTGCTCTGCAGCAATAATTGGCTCACTTTGGTTTGATAGGTCTAGGTAATCTCCATGTTTAGCCGTTCGTTCAACCGCATTCAACATGCTTTGAACTGGTAAACCTTGGTTTTGCTCGAAGCTAACGTTTAACGATGATGTTTCTTGTAAAACCCTAGCAGCTGCCAGCAGAAATAATTCAGCGTTCACAGCTGTATTTAATTCAATATACTCGGCGGTATTGTACCGAACACTACCAGCGTGCTTAGCTTGGCCAAGCCAAATACCTAATTGTGCTGCAGTTAAAGACTTTTTTATCATGCAATCACAGCCTCTAACTGAGATCTAGTTTGCATGATTTCATGCCAATCGCGAATTGAAGCACCTTCAGCGAGCTGCTCTAAAGTTATATTGATACCTTGAGCACGCCATTTCTCTAATAAAGTCATTACTCTTATAGAGTCTAAACCTAGGTATAATAAATTCTCTTCAGGATCGACCTCGTCTATCTCTATATTTAAAATCTCTGCAACCGCACACTGTAGAGATGGTATTGATACTAGGTCTCTATGATTGTTTCGATCTTCATGATCAACGCTTAAGCTTGCTGTTACGTCTTCTAAAAGTGCAACTTGACCGCATCGTGAAGAAATATACCCTATAGCCTGTAGGTGTTCTTCAAGGCTAAAGTCAGCGATTGCATCTGCAACCACAAATGCTTTTATGTCATACATGAAAGCATCTAATGCGGTCGATAAAATTCCGATATGTGCGTAGATCCCACAAATCAACAGTTGATCTCTTCCTTGTGCTTTCATGTCATCCAGTAAACTGCTTCTTTTGAACGCACTGTAACGCCACTTGGTATACACCTTGTCACCATCTTTTGGCGCAATCGTTGAAAGAATACTGGTGTCTCGATTTGTTAACCCACTCCCCCAAAAATCAGTAAGCAATGCTCTGTCCTCAGGCTTTTGATCAGCAGGCTGAGCTGTATAAATAACCGGAATATTAGCTGCACGAGCAGCCAATATCAGTGCATCTATATGCTTAACAAGTTTCTTTACGAGTTCACCTTCAACATCGTAAAAATTAACAAAGTAAGACTGCATATCATGAACTAATAGGACAGCCTTATCGGGATCGACTTGCCAATTTGTCTTATTTTCTGGGCAGCATTGAGGTAACGCATATGATTGAATGCGAGGGATCGCCATAATTTCTATTCCTTATTAAACGCTTTTAATTGGGGCAAGTAGGTTTTTGATATGTTCGCGAAGTGCACGTTTGTCGACTTTACCAACCTTTGTTTTCGGTAAAGCGCTAATAAATTCAAATCGATCAGGGTACTTATAGTCTGCTAAGCCTTTGCTTCGAATAAAGCGATTCAAAGCAACTTTGGTTAATGCATCTCTATTATTTTCACGTTTAACAACAAATGCGCATACTCTCTCACCTAGAAGGTGATCAGGCATTGCGACTACAGCACAATCGTGCACATCAGGGTGAGCGAGTAATTGATTTTCAACTTCCTCAGCGGCGATTTTTTCACCACCTTTATTTATTTGGTCTTTATCACGACCTTCTACAATGATGTTCCCACAATGACTCAACTTGACGAGATCACCACTGCAATAAAAACCATCTTCCGTAAAGGCTGTTAAATTATGCAACTTTGCATTTAGATACCCTTTGAAAGTATATGGTCCTTTTGTCGTTAACAAGCCAACCTCATTTTGGGAAACAGGCTGATTATTTTCATCTACAATTTTGATAACGTCAGCTTCACTCATAGGCCTGCCCTGAGTGTTATGTCTTACCCAGTCATTGTCATTTAATCTTGTATAATTAACCAAACCTTCAGCCATACCAAAAACTTGCTGAAGTATTACCTTGAACTCATTTTCTAACTTGATTGCCAAAGTAGCACTCAATTTTGCGCCCCCAACTTGAATGACTTTGAGTGAACTAAGGTCATGATGACTTCTCTCATGAGAGTCCAACCAAAGTGCTACAGCTGGCGGAACCAGTGAAGTCCAGTTAACTTGGTGAGCTGAGATCAAAGGGAAGCAACTACTTGGAGACGGGTTTGATGCACAAATTAAAGTGCCGCCGGCATAAAATACACCCAACGCCCCAGGTGAACTTAATGAAAAGTTGTGCGCTGCAGGAAGTGCACACAAGTATCGTGTATTTTCATTCCATTGACATATTTCAACACTCTGCCTGACGCTATAGAAGTAATCATTATGTGTTCTGGGGATTAACTTGGGAGTGCCGGTGCTACCACCTGAGAGTTGGAAAAAAGCAACATTTTCAGCATTGTGCTTACGAAATGGCACAGATTCAAAATCATCAAAGCTTGCAGATGCATATAACTTTTTACTGATATTGGGCGCCCAATCAGTATTTCCTCTCAGTAAAACATGGCTAAGGTTTGATGAATCACTTTGCAATTTTTTAAAAAAAGAATCATTTTGAAATAATGAATGTGTTGCATCGGCAATGACTAGGGAAGGATTAAGCGCACCAGCATAGTGAGCTAGCTCTAATTCATTGTGATTCATAAGCGCATTTACAGGTAAAATTGCTAATTTTTGCAATGCGAAAAATACAACATAAAATTCGTAACAATTAGGTAATTGGACAATCGCAGTATCGCCTGCTTTAAGTCCCTGCTTGGCTAAATATCCAGCTAATCGAGTTGATTCTTTATCTAAACAGCCATAAGTTTTTTCTATGCCATTGTCTATAACAGCTATTTTGGCTGGCAAGTTTTGAACTTGACGCTCTAATATTTGACATAGCTCTTCATCAATCCAACAGCCACGACTACGATACAGCTTAGCTTCTTCATCAGACCATTTGATACAACTGTTTAACATGACAACCCTTTCAAGAATAAATTTCAAAAATAACTTTAAATAAAATCAAGAATGAACAAGAAAATAAAAAACAATATAAAGATCAACTTGTTACATAATTAAAACTAAGCTATATTTTTTATAACAATCTAAAGACGAATCATTTCACAAAAAATTTAGAGGTTTTTTAAAGTTTTTTCTTAAAATCAAAATCAAGAGTTACAAGTTACAAAACCGCAACAACTTATGAATTTTTTCATTGACATAAGGAAATAATGAGAATTAGGATCTAAATGATAATAATTCACATTATCGGTTTATTTAAGGAAGTAGAATGACTGTTGCTCGAACTAAAGATTTGCCAAAAGCAGATCAACATTGGTCAAAAATAATTGAAACACAAAGAAGGAAATTGATAACTTATCTAACTTCAATATTGAACTGTCAACACCTAGCTGAAGATGCACTACAAGAAACATTTATTAGGCTTTCTCATATGTATGAACCAGTTGACTCTGTATCTAATCACTCCGCATATTGCTATCAAACAGCCAAAAATATTGCGATTGATATGTTGAGAAAAAAAAATAAAGAGAATTGGATAAGTATTGAAAATACTGAATACCTTCAATTTATTGATGAGCAAGAGAATCTTGAAGAAAACTATATTAAACAGAAACTTAACAAGCGTATAGTACAAGCTGTAAACCGCCTATCTAATCGACATCAGCATATATTAAGCTTATACAAAAGAGGCGGATATAAGCAAAACGAAATTGCTAAAATATGTGCAATTTCTCCAACGTTAGTCAATTTCACACTTCAAGAAGTGGTAACCACTTGCAAAAGAGCTATCACACATTAGGCTGCTAACTAAAGTTTTAAGACTGAGTCATTGCATTCATTTTTGTCTTTAAAATAAGCATCCAGTTTTATAACTTATTACTGGGTGCTCATCTAAATATTACGTTTAATTATCAAACTTCTTAGATTTTAGGCCCCTTAAAAAAATAACATGTAATTTACAAAAAAAAGAATATAGCATTATTCTGATTGGTATATTGAACTTGTTTTTCTCACTTTTTGCAATTTCTAGCTCCCCCCTGTTCACGCATGAAGTGTTGACGAGTTTTAGCGAGATGCATTTCAACATACTCGCATTTCAATCAAAGCAGCCATAGATACAAAATACATGAATACTTTCTAAATATTCTAAATGCTATCAAATGCGAGGATTTTATCTCCTAACTGAAAAAACGATTCAGATTATTAATGATATCGGAAGAATTTTTTTATTAATAATCAGTTAGATGATGCAATTGCACATTTCCAGTGTGCAATGACCAAGACTGAAAATGCCAATTATATTGCAGCTTTAAAGAGTAATATTGCTGCCGCTTATCGTATTCAAAACCAACCTGCTTTGGGCTACCACTTACTCAACTCTATTGAATATACGGTTTTAGATAAAAATATTCGTGCGGGTATTTACATCACCACCGGTAATTTTGCACTGCATTTAAATAAGACTGAAGATGCAATTAAGTACTATCAAAAAGCGCTTAAGCTTTTTAAGTCGCTTAATAAGCGCAGAGACGAAACGCGTTTAAAGTTTAGTATTATGACAGCGGCATTAATGGCAAAAGACATACCCACATTCAAACAATATCGCCAAGGCATAGAGATTAAATTAAAACAATTTCATATTGAACAAACTGACTTTATTAACTTTTTAGATATGGTCTACACCGCCATCAAACTCAAAGATAATACACAGTTAAGAACAAAAGAGTTTTCTGAATTGCTTTTGCGTCTTTTTCAAAATGATGATGCCAAAGAAAATATTCGCTTATTATTAAAGAAGATGAAACTAAACAGCTTGCCCACACCAGAACAACAAATACAACCCATTGAGCCCTGTTAGCAACCAATTTAGGGGCTAAATGATGTTAAGATTTAGGACAAACAACTAACTGAAAGGCCATAAAAATGGCCTTGTGACCGAATTTATAAAACTAATTTACGTAAACCGCCAACTAGCTCTGCTATGTCTACTGAAGTATCATTACAAAACACAATCGAAGCATAATTTTTCTCTGGTATGCGCTCGTAGTTTGTCACTGTGCCAAGCCAACCACCGCTGTGATAAACTATTTCAATCCCGCTTTTCTCACCTATGAATTGCCCGTTTGCGTATTTTCGACCCTCAATAGTGATCTCAGCATTATTTGGCTGCATAAACTGCGCAAGTAGCTTTTTAGGTTCCTTACCTAATGTTGGGTTATAGAAATAAGCATCCCATTTAGCCATATCTTCAACTGTTGTGTGTAACCCACCATCTCCAACCCAGAATAAATTGGTCATATTAGTAAAGTATTCACCCTCATTATTTTTACTGTACCCATCGGCACGGTTTCTAACAATTTCAGTTGGCTCATCACTAAAGAAGGTATTGCTCATTCCTAGAGGCCTGAAAATGCGCGTTTCACTGTAGTCTCTCAAGCTCTCACCCGATACGCGTTCAACCAGCATAGACAAAAGAAAATATGCGTAGTTACTGTATCGGAAGTCTTCGTTAGGTTTATTTCTTAAAGGTACCGTTTTGACGTAATCGTAAAACTCTTCAATGGTGAGATAATCTTCTTTACCTAAGCGGAACTCTCCACCCATGGTCGATTTAAGCTTAAGCGCATCTTTGTCTAGCTCTGCATCGACAAAGTCATAATCACCCATGCCTGAAAAGTGACCTAACATCGCATTAATCGTTACTGATTCTTTATAATCTCTAAGCTCTGGTAGATATTTACGAATATCAGCGTTTAAATCAATTTTACCTTCATCGGCAAGTAATATGACCGCCATCCCTGTAAACTGCTTAGAAACTGACGCAATACGGTGAACATGTGATCCATCAAGAGGCACATTTAGCTCCATATTTGCTAAACCATAGCCTGCTTTGTGAATGAGTTTTCCATCTTTGATCACGCCCACACTACAACCAGGGCTTGTTGATTTGATCTCTGAAAACACATTGTCGATTTCTGTTTTGTTAAGCGAAGTCGCTTGTGAAGATGTACTTGCTATTAAACCGGATACAGCCAATGCGATAAGTTTGCTTTTCATAACTATCCTTGAGTCATTAAAAAATTAAATAAAATTACATATTTTTTTTTGTAGTTAGCAACTGATTGTTTGTAACAAAGTATTGAAAATGCAAGCAAAAGAATTTATTTTTTCAACAACTCGAAGCTAAACGTGATACCTTATAACATACTGTTTAATTTGACATTTTCATCATGTAAGCAAATATAAAATGGTATTTGAAAACCACTTAAGGAAATTAGGATGAGAAATACTATTTTGTTTTCGACATTACTTTTAGCAGGGTCTGTGATAGCCGGTGAGCACAAAGAACATAATGACCATAAACATATGCATAATGCCAAATGCGGGCATGCCTCAGAGTGGCATATTGACCATTTTGATTATAACCATGATGGTCATGATCACCACACCCACGCAGGACATACTCATGAGGCGTTAACTGAAACGCATAAAAAGCACAAACATGCACACAGTTTAGAATGTGGTCATAAACAGCGTATCGAAAATGGGCGAGTAGAATATAAACATGATGGTCACTGGCACCACCAACATGGCAATCACTTCCATGAAACACATGGTGAGTAAACTTTAAGCTTTCTAGAAAGTTGCTCAATAAATCTATACTTATTGAGCAACTACACATTCATAACTTTAATAAGAAGTGCTCTACTTTAACACTGCCAATAGCTTTAAAATATCGCTTTCGTCATTATAAATATGCGGTGAAACACGCAATCCATGCACTCTGGAATCAATGCTTATCCTTGCCTGTTCACATTCAGTTAAAGCTGCTTCTACTCCAATTTGAGGTTTAATAATCACTGTACCACTGCGGCGATTTCTATCATGAGGTGAAACGACTTGTTCGCCCAAATGTTGGATCAGTAAATCTATTAAGCCTTGGTTATGCTCTCTGAGCTTATCGCCAAGCTTAGAAAAATAGTCAATGCTGTGCGAGGCAAATGCATAAGGGGCAACACTGGGTGTACCACCCCAAAACTTTAAAGCACTGTCGTGATAGGCAAAATGATGAATGTCAAACTCAAATGGGTTTTCGTGAGAAAACCAACCCACATCTTTTGGCGCTAATCGCTCAATATGCTTACTGTTAAGCCACAAATAGGCCGCACCTGGGCCTCCACATAGCCATTTAACACTCGAGCCAATCATAAAATCGGTATCAAGCTCATTCAAATTAAGTGGAATAACCCCCGCCGATTGCGCAACATCAATAATGCTCAATGTGTGATTGGCTTTGGCAAACTTAACAATGTCATTTATTGGCGCGACTTGCCCGGTATTTGAGTAAGCTTGACTAACAAAGACTAGATCGATATCAGCAGTTAAATGTTGCTGCCAAACGTCAATTTGCGTGATGTCTTCATTTTCAGGAATATAGCGAATTGTCGCCCCATCAGGCAGTGCTTTTTGCATCGCAAAGCCCATACTTGGGAAGTCTTGCGCACTCATCAACACCACACTGTTTTCGTTTAGCTCAGGCAAAGCCATAATGAGCTTTGTTAGCCCACTCGATAAATTAACTTGCGGGCAAAACTGCATAGGTGATGAGTTAAACAGTCGCCCTAATGATTGTTGAAACTCAGTAATAATTGCAAGCCAGGCTTGCCACGGCTCTCGACCCGAATCTTGCCAAGGCGATAAATAACTTTGTTTAAAATGATTCTCGGCACTTTTTAGTGGTCTTCCAACTGAGTGATTCAATAAATAGGTGTCACTCGGTAATACAAAATCTTGTTTCATCTGGTTATCTACTTAACGTGGCTTTGAGTTTTTGAATATCATGATAACGAGTAAAAATATCGTCTCGCTGATTGGCGGCACGTCGGTCACGAAGCTTTTCGAGTGAGCCTAGTAACACTGACAGCGGCGGGCCGCTTGCCGTCACCTTATCAAGGTGCTGCTCTGCCATGGAATTTGAAGGCTGCGCAATATACTTTTCAACCAATTGGTTATGATGCTGGGTAGCGCCTTCACCGTGTAACTCGCACACCTCTAAAAATAACGAAACATTCTCTTGATACCAAGAAGCGCCGTGTTGACTTCCAAGATTTAAAAATGAATCCATTAAACTTGTGCGACGCATACAATCGCGCAGAATTTGTTGGTCTTCAGGCATCATATATAAGAATTTGTCCACCAGCATTTGCGAGTAACTGGGCTCATTAGCAACACATAACCCGAGTAGCATATCAATCACATTAATACCGGCAAAGTCCCCGGCATTGGCACCACGATAAACCTGAGAGCCCACTCTATGTGGTTTGTAATAAGGTCTTACACAGTAAAAAAATCGCTCAGTGTCGAGTTTATCGAATAGCTGTTGATTAGATTCAATAACATCTTGCAACGCATATTTCGCTACTTTTAATAAATCGCCTGTGATTGGATGCGAGACACCGAGCGGCAAAATTTTTAGTAAAGCATCGGCAGCGCGTTTGTAAGCTAAAATCCCCTTGGTATTGTAATCAACGAAGATTTTTTCATCTGCTAGATCAGTAAAGCGTTTATAAACACCGTTCACGGCAGTGTTGTGTGTCGTCAAATGTGCAGTAGCAAAACGTGGCGTGACACCAATTGACGCACCAATGTGCATTGCCAGCGTAGAGGCTTCAACGAGTGGAGAGGTTCGCTCTCGACTCGGCTCTGTTATTTCATGGCGTCTGCAAGCCGCCATGTAGAGTCCAACATTGCCGAGTAAATCAAAAGCATTATCAAAGCCTTCGTCAGTATTGCCTTCAGCTACCAAGGCTTTTATTAATTCAGTGCCTTCGGTTTGCAGTTGTTGTTTTAATGTTTCACCGACATTTTCAACGTTGGCTTTGTCTTTTTGTTGCCAATATAAGGCTTCGAGTCGTGAATTTATTTCGCAAAATGAACTGCGGATCCAAGCATCAAACTCTCGTGTACAC
Source organism: Pseudoalteromonas phenolica (assembly GCF_005886345.1). Lineage (GTDB taxonomy): Bacteria > Pseudomonadota > Gammaproteobacteria > Enterobacterales > Alteromonadaceae > Pseudoalteromonas > Pseudoalteromonas phenolica_A. The sequence goes on along the minus strand of NZ_PNEC01000037.1, from coordinate 9,924 downwards.
GCTGTCATACTCTTTTCGTCATTGTTTATTATTTAAGGATAATACTAGCAGCTCAGTGTGATAAAAATTCACCAATAAACTTGATTATTAAACCCCAAATGAGTGATATTCAATAAATAAAAGAATAAAAATAGTGAATAACTCCAATATGAGTATAGATAATAAAGATTTAGCGATATTAGACCTGCTGCAATATCGTGGTCGCATGAGTACAACTGAAGTAGCGCAACAAGTGAGCTTATCTGACACCCCCTGCTTAAGGCGGATAAAAAAGTTAGAGCAAGAAGGCATTATTAAGGGTTATCAGGCCATTTTAGATCGTGAAAAACTCAACCTATCTATTTTGGTATATGCCTTAGTGAGGCTAAATGCTAATTCTGATAAACTCGCCGATGAATTTGAAAGTGCCGTTGAAGCCCTTGAACAAGTCATGGAATGCTCGGTGATCACAGGCAGTTATGATTATTTGCTGAAAATAGTCGCCAAAGACCTTAGCCACTACGAAAGCTTTGTTAAAAAGTCTTTAGGGCAAATAAGTAGTATTGCAGCGATTGAGTCAACCGTGGTGCTTAAACAGACTTTCTCGCGCAATCAATTACCTTTAAAAATATAACACCCATTTAGTATGGCAAAGCTCTCTCGCTCTATTCACTTCCGATTGAAATTATCGTAAAGTAGCGCCGTTAATTACTCGAGAGCTGTATGCCTAAATCATTTTCAAAAGTCTTTGTGACAATGGTTATTTTGATTGCCTTTATTGGGCAAGCGTCGGCTTATAGTTTTATGCCTTCCTTTGAGCTCGAACCAGAGCATTCATCACTTGCACAAACTTATGCCCCAGCTAATAGCGCTTTTTACACAGATAGTGAAACCCCAGATGATTGCTGTGAAGTAGACTGCTGCGAGTCAGACTGTATTTGCCCTGCAAATGCCTGTGCTGCCTTTGTTTTTGTTAGCAATATTGGTTACTTGCAACCAATGATGCGTTTTTCAGACTCTATTATGAACTCGCATTTAAATATGCCAAATAATATTGTCGAGTCGTTATACCGACCACCCATTTTTACCTCTTAGGGCAGATCCCTCCAAAACACACCTGTTCAACAAACTAAGCAAATAAAAATTTATCAATGACAGCTGAACATACTGTCATGTGTACACTTTGAGGTAAAAATGCAATTTAAACTTTCTAAACTGGCTTTGTCTGTAATCCTATTTTCACCCTTATCTTATGCTGGCGGTCATGAAGAGCATGAACACGACCATCATGGTCATGAAAAAAAGGCCATAGAGAAAATTCAGGTCACCGCGTCTAGATTGGGTCGTATAGTCACAGAGTCGGCAACTCGTACAGAAGTGATTATTGGTGAAGAAGTTCAAGAAAAAGCGTTAATGCGCCCTGGTAATATTTCTATGCTTGTTGCTGAAACAGGCGGTGTACGAGTACAAAATACCTCTCCAGCTCTGGGCAGTGCCAACATTCGCTTGCAAGGCCTTTATGGTCGTTATACTCAGTTGCTAAGTGATGGTTTGCCACTTTATGGCGGGCAGACTGCATCTATCGGGCTACTGCAGATCCCCCCTACCGACTTAGCTAGTGTTGAGATCATCAAAGGTTCAGCATCGTCTATGTATGGCGGCTCAGCTCTGGGCGGGGTCATCAATCTGATCTCTCGTACACCTTCTGACGAATTTGAAGGTGAAGTATTATTTAATGCCACGTCAAAAAATGGTCAAGATGTTACCGCCTATTTGGCCGCACCTGTTTCTGACTCAATAGGCGCTTCAATTACCGCTGGTGCACACCATCAAGAAAAACAAGACTTAGACGATGACGGCTGGCTCGATATGGCCTATTACGAAAGAGCGACAATGCGACCTCGTGTTTATTGGTCAGGTGAAAATGGCGCAAATTTGTATATGACTATGGGCGCCATGAAAGAGCAACGAAATGGCGGCACAGATGAAGGAGCGGTCATGCCCGATGGTCAAGCATTTGTGCAAAATCAGGATTCGTTACGCCTTGATGGCGGCTTAATATTTGAGCAACCTTTAAATGACACTCTGAGCTTAAATGTACGTAGTTCATTGATGCAACAAGAGCACGAACATCAATACGGACTTGAATTTGAGGACGACCAGCATAACAGCTATTTAGTTGAGTCATCCATCACGGGGTTTACCAATAAAGCCGCTTGGATTGTGGGTGTTGCATACCAAGAAGAGCAATTCGAGTCAGATCAATACAATGAATTCGATTATAAATTCGAAGTCCCCGGATTATTCTCACAGCTTGACTATAATGCCACTGACGAATTAGCCCTTTCTTTAAGTGCTAGAACAGATTGGCATAGTGAATATGGCACTCAGTTTAGTCCAAGAGTCTCCGCTCTATATAAACCTGAAAACTGGTCAGTGCGTGGCTCTTTCGGTAAAGGCTATTATGCCCCAACGCCTTTTATCGAAGACATTGAAGACGCCGGGCTATCGCGCTTAGAGCCGCTCAATAACTTAGAAGAAGAGACCGCCACGACTGCTTCTGTTGATTTTAGCTATACCATAAATAGCATTGAAACAAGTCTGACATTGTTTGCTTCTGACATCGATAATGTCACTAAATTAGAAGAAACGGGCTGTATCAACTGTGATAAAACGGTGAGAATTGTCAACGTCCAAGGGCAAAGTGAGATCCGAGGTGCTGAGTTATTACTTCGCTTTCGTTGGCATGATATAAAATTCACTACCAGCTATTTATATACCGATGCCACTGAGTACGATGAAATTTCGGGTTCGCGCGCTCCTCTTGCACTAACACCCAAGCACTCAGCCGGAGCTGTGATCATGTGGGAAGAACATGGTAGCCATCTACTTGGTTTTGAAGCTTACTACACGGGCACGCAACAACTCGAAAACAACCCATATCGTGCACAGAGTGACGCCTACTGGCATTTGGGACTTTTAGGGCAGATTACATTTGGTAATGTAAGCTGGTTTGTAAATGCTGAAAACCTGCTAAATGTTCGTCAGACCAAAGACGACCCGCTGGTTTTACCTGAGCAATCAGCAAGTGGCCGCTGGACTACAGATATTTGGTCTCGTAATGATGGCTTTACCGTCAATGCCGGTGTAAGAATTCAATTCGGCGAATAATATACAATAAAACAAAAGGGGCTATCTATGACGAGAACCCCTTTTTTCTAATCCAAAAAGATCGTAAAAAATAACGACAGCATCACAATAATCAGGTTAATACAAAGTTGGAAATTTTGTTGTTTCTAAGCCAAATCTTTCCCAATCCAAACAACTTTACCTATGATCTCTAATTGTTCTAGCTCATTAGGTTTCACAACTTGTTCAACATACTCTTTATTATCACTTATGAGCCTTACCGAGCCATCAAGATATTGCTGTAACCTCTTAGCATAAAGCTCTTCTCCGAGTCTCACTACATATATGAGGCCTTCACTTAATTTTTTATCACTAAGATCAACCAAAATAGAGTTATTATTGTGAATGGTTGGTTCCATTGAATCACCTTTAGCAAAAACAACTGCTAATTCACTTTTTTCTAAGTTTTTATACTCAATCCATTTTTTTCTAAAAGCAAGATGACGAGATATTTGCGTTTGATCATTAAATGCACCATGACCTGCACTTACTGTGACATGGTATCCAGGTACAAGTACAAATTCTTCATTAAAGTCTTCTAACCTTACATTCGTCTGTGCAGGTGAAAAAGAATGTTCAATCGAAGTACTGCTTTGGCCTGTAATAAGCCACATAAGATCGATACTCGCAGTATCAGCAATACGTTCAATAATACTTAATTTTGGATCTTCACCTTTTAAAACTCTTCTCAAGGTGCCTTCTGAAACATCAATTTTTGACGCAAAATTTCTAATACTATCTGGTTTAATTGCAAATTCGACGCGCTCAAACAAACTCTGAAGAACTGGTAATGTAGTTTTATGTTGTTCCATTACTGCTAATCACCTACTTTTTGCTCTAACTCCAATTAGAACGACATTATACAGTCATTTTTTTCATTATCAAATTAACTTATTACGCAAAAATTCATAATTCCACTCTTGCCATGCGTAAAAAACGGATCTAAAATATTTAAAAAATTACGCAAACTATACATTTAAAACGTTATAGAAAGCATTTCATTCTATCTAAAAACGATAAATTAAGCGTTTTTGAGAGGAAATAACACATCCACCTCTCAATTGCGTAATATTTTAAGGAGAAACATAATGACAAAAGTAAATACATTGAATTTATTGTGCAAAACTCGTATTACAAACCAAAAGTACAAACATGCTGAACCAATATGGTCTGGAGCAAGACCTAAATTATCTAGAACGCCAAAAGGTGCAAATTTATTAAAATATGCAAGAAACTTTAGAGGCCTTACTCAAGCTGAGTCGGCAGCGCATTATGGCATTGAAGAAAGAACACTTAGGCGTTGGGAAAACAACGAATATAACCCTAGATGGAATGATGTAGTAGCACTAATTGAAGATGTCTATATGATGGAAGTAATACAGGTACTTGAGGGACTGAGAACTGAACATTAGTATTAAACAAAGCTCCACCTCTATCTCAATCAAGTATTTTCTGCAGACTTGAAGACTTAACATTTTAAAGGGTTGGATGCTAACTAAGACCTACTATTGATAACTTAAAATTAAAGCTTTATAAAAGTATAGAGATTTATTCTTAATATGTGGGAATAACAAATGGCGATTTATCAATTTTTAGATTTTACTTTTTGCGATCAAAGCTATCATTTAGAACGCTCAGGCAAAGTTGTTAACATTCGGCCAAAAACAGCGTAAGCGATTGAGGTGTTTATGAATACACCTCAAACTTTGGTCACAAAAGAGACCTTACATAGAGCATTATGGGGTCAACAGCACAGCCAAGATTACCGTCTATTTCAAGTTATCAGTGAAATACGAAAGCTTGACCCTAATGAACCCCTAATTCGCACTCTGCCCAATCAAGGCTATTATTGGCAAACCAATGTTCACAAGCTGCCTGAAAAGACACCTAGAAGCATAAAAAAATATGCAGTTGCTGCGAGCTTATTAGTTTGCAGCTTTTTAAGTGCAGGAATTATTGTTAAATATAATCACGCCTTGATACCTGCATCACCACCAGCGCTCGGTAGCTACACCAAAGCTGTGTATGCTTACCACGCACAAGACTACGAAACAGCACAAAAGTGGCTGTATTTCAGCTTGCAAGAAAACCCTCACTCACAAGAAGCCAAATTATTGTTAGCTGAGCTCAAGTTCAGTCAGCATCAAATTGCTCACGCCAAACAACTCGCAGAAGAGCTACTCATAGAGAATGAGGCGCAAAGTTATTACCAAGGGCAAGCACTTTCATTACTCAGTCGGATCGCAACGACAGAAAACAACTTTAACGACGCACTAGACTTTGCTCTTCGAGGTAAAAAATCCGCAGAGCAAGGACTTGCAATTTGTAGTGCGCAAATGTTTGATCAACAAATTGCTGCATTGGTTGACCAACAACAAATAGAGCCCCTTAAACAATCAATCGTTACTCAAGCGGTAAAACATCAAGCCACTTCAAAAAAACCTGAAAGCACACAATTAAACGGCGAACATGCACAACTTTGTAAGCAACTCAGACAGCCTGTCACGTCAAAGTTAGAGTGCAAAGATAGTCAATATGAAGCAATGCTCGCTCGTACTCACCTTTCAACAAGAACACAACTAACCACATGAAAATGTTACGAATATATATAATTATAGAAACTTGCAGGTAATTATATTCAACTCAGGGAAATAACTACTTTATAAAGGCGCTTACTTTAAAACTTTAGTGAGTGTCTTATGAGAGCATTTTATACATTATCAATTCTGCCCTTAATTTCTTCAGTCTTTGTTTACGCAAATATAGTGTCAGCAGAAGCCTCAACTCAGTATTTATCGGCTTATACTAATCAAGTGCTAGATAAAAAGTTGAGCACACTACTCGGCCCACAAGCTAAGTTTGAAATCACACAATTCAATAACACATTTGATCGCATAAAAATCGACAACCAGATTTTACTGGCCAGTAAAGATGGGCAGTACTTATTTTGGGGTAAGGTGATTGATACTTCATCTCGGGCTGATCTTATTGAGTTAGCAAATCAGCAACATAGACAAGCACTTGTTGCATCCATCCCAAGAGAAAAGCTCTTAACCTACACAGCAAAAAAAGAGCAACATAAACTCACTATTTTCACCGATATTGACTGCCCTTTTTGCCGGAAACTCCACACTCAAATAAAAGACTTAAACCAACAAGGCGTTACCGTAGATTACGTTATGCTACCGAGAGGAAAAGCAGGCAGCGTCGCATTTATTAAAACAGTTAATGCGTTGTGTGCAGCAAACCCGCAAGCAGCAATGGACTCAGCAATGCATAACGGAAACGTTGAGTCGAGCACCCAAGCCAACCAAACATGTGTTAACAACCTTAAAGCGCAACAAGCCTTGGCACAAACGTTTGGATTTAGCGCGACCCCGACCATTTTATTTGCTAACGGCGAAATAGTACCAGGTCTTATGACTATAAAAGAGATATTAAATAAGCTCAATACGCTTTGAACGTCAAGAAATGACAGCTTAAGTTATATATTGATATTCAAGTTTATTTTAAGAAGTAATTAGGACAAAACTGTAAACAAATTACCTGTTCATACTTACCTTTAAAGCATGGATGCCAAAAGGCTAACTTACATCGTTACAGAATAAACTGAGCCTTCGCACCTTAAATATTTTTCGCAGCCATTGTAGTACAGGGCTGCTTTACATTGATTATAAACAATCCCATTACCACCCATTTTTTGTGCCTTAACTTTTAAAGTACGCTGTAATTTACTTTTAGGTGGTAACTTACCCAATTTATCATTTTGGCAGAAGTCGGTTTCAACTTGTCCAAGAAATTGAGTTTGATAGCTGAAAATTTCACTCGATCCGTATACATTTACACCACTGCTTCGAATTTCAGTTTCAGCCTTGGAGTTTAAGTAACTACCTAAATTTGTTTTTAAAGTACATGAAGCAAGTAGAAACACTGACAAAACTAGAAAAACTTTTTTCAACATCTATACCTCTATTTGAGCTTTATATCATTACTCGCTTAATTGACATCAAATAGCAAGCAAAAATTAGCAACGAACGAGCGCAAATCAGTTAGAAACTGCTAGTGTCAGGTGTGGCATTGGCAACAGTTCTACTTACCTCCTAGAGGTATACTAAGTAGCCTATATTCAATGGCGAATAACATTGATTTAGCACTTGGGTATTTTAATAAATGATAGTGATTGTGCATCAAACAATAGGCGTGTATTGCCCAATTAAATCTGTCACAAGCCGACCCTAAAACCCCCATTAGAATTGCAAAATCTTGCCAATCTCTAAAATGGCTTTTCATTCATTACCACGTAATGTGACATGATAAAGTGCCACCTGAAAACTACAAACGCAATGGTCTAATCATAACGGGTGAATACACAACAATGAAAAGGCTAAAGAATACGCTCTGTGAGCGCATTCTCAATACAATTACTTAAATCTCGATTTCATCGACATTTTGTGCAATCTTTCCCCCAAGTTTTGTGACTATTTTGTCTCTTACTTGAGAGTAAACTTCTTCATTTAACACCGCACTTTCCGTGCCTTTAAAGATTTTAGTATCTGAGCTTTTAAACTCAAAAAACAACACCTTGGTAGAGTTTTGCGTGCTATCAAAATAAAACGCCCCCAAATTAACAGCTACATCGCCATCAGCCTCTCTGGCGCTTGCAATTTGAAAGTTTCCGTTACCTTGATGGTGCGAATTACTATCAAATAATACTAGCTTGCCATCTTTATCTGATAACGCCTCTAGCGCTTTTAATGTCTCTTGTACTACCGCCATTTCGTTTTCTGATGCGATAGCTTTTAATACATCAAGAACCACTTTGTCGACAGTAAATGTAGAGCCAGAGACTTGATATTCTGAGAAAGAAAAGCTCTGAGCAACCCAACCAATTTTTTCAAGGGTATCAATATAAAACTTATACCAGGCTTCGGTATCTTTGTACCTATCATGCTTTTTAGTCGCCGCCAGTTGCGCTAGTAGCGTCGAGTTCAGCACATCTTTTTTGTGCTGAGCACTGATGCCATCAACAAAAGTAACCAAGCTACCGTTGTTAACATACGCCCCTTTACTGTCAGATTCGATTTCTTTACTGGCTCCGGTAGAGGTAACAAAGTTAGCAACTTGCAAAGGCACAACTGGCTCATGCAACTCTAAAGAGTCCATAAAGTCATGTGCTTGCTGAATTTTTTCCATTGGTGCTGGATGGGTGTTTTTTAGTACATCCGGGTTCGAAACTTGATCATTCATAAAATCATCCTTTTAAGTTTTTAAACAAATCGAATTCACATTGAAATCCACTTAAAAGCTAGTTAAGACACTTTAATTTGTCGATTACACAGGGTTACACCTACATATGTAAAATCCAATCACTTTCAGCAGCAAGTCCAAACAAAGTCAGCATCAGATCCAATATAAAATAGCTGCCCATTCCGACCCTATTTAGCAAGTTACTCAATACTGCCATATCTGCTGGCGAAGATACTCCATGCTGCCTAAAGTACCTTGTTTGCACCTGTGAAGATTTATTTGAGTTAGCCACGAAATGCCCCCTGTATTTTGGAGCTGTCATCTCTAAAATTTTATGCTTTCAGGCTGCATTAATGTAACTCCACCCAATTTAGTACAGCTCTTTTGTAGAATTTTATGCAGCCTCGTGGTAAACAATTGGTGTCATATCACCAATTGAATCATGAGGTCGCTCATAATTATAAATATCTATACATTCATCTGTGATTTAACGTACTTCTTGTAGTGACTCAAACAAGTATAAATCTAGCACCTCTTCACGATAACTTCGGTTAAATCTTTCCACAAAGCCATTTTGATAAGGACTACCTGGTTTTATAAACTCCAACTTGATGTTGTTTTCTATAGCCCAAGTTTCAAGCGCCGTTGAGGTAAATTCAGGGCCATTATCGACTCTAATTTTTTTTGGTTTACCTCGCCAAGCGATAATCTGTTATAATGTCCTAATCACTCTTTCTGCCGTTAAACTGGTATCAACTTCAATGGCTAATGCTTGTCGGTTGAAGTCATCGAGTACATTGAGTGTTCTAAAACGATGTCCATAGCTTAATGCATCACTCATAAAGTCCATTGACCATGACTCATTATGCTGTGTTGGAGCACTTAATGGCTCTGGCGTTCTCGTTGGTACACGGCGTTTTCCTTTACGTCTTAAATTCAGTTTTAGCATGTTGTAAACTCGTTCAACACGCTTCTTATTCCAAGGTTTCCCCTTATTGCGAAGCCTTTTAAATAGTTTGGGCAGCCCCCATCTTTGGTGACGTTCAACCAATGCTAGCAATGCGTCTATAACCTCATCATCTGATGGCCGTTTATGTTTGTAATAAAAAACTGAGCGGCTTAGCCCTGCCACTTCACAAGCAAATGCGACACTGACGTTAAATTGAACTTTTAAATGCTCGACCCAAGCTCTGCGTCTACTTGTTTTTACAGCTTTTTTGCGATGATATCCTCAAGCATCGAGTGCTTTAAGCTCAGCGTTGCAAACATATCTTTTAGCTTACGGTTTTCTTCTTCAAGTTCTTTAAGGCGTTTAACATCCGAAGCTTCCATACCACCATATTTTGAGCGCTATTTATAAAATGTGCTTTGGCCGATGCCATGTTTGCGGCAAATTTCAGGCACAGGAATACCTGACTCAGCTTCTTTGATCATGCTAACAATTTGGGTTTCGGTAAACTTGCTTTTTCTCATCGTAAATTTTCCTATTTTAACCTGAGCTGCGCATAA